>NZ_VCNM01000001.1:0-368647 GCF_007671725.1 Halorubrum depositum
ACTCGTGCGACTAGCATGGCTAAATCGAATCCCAATAGCAATGGCCTCCGGCAGGATCAACCGGAATGTATAACCTCCGAACCTGGTTCCCGGCTCGGAGGGGGTGTTGGCGGGTTTTGACTCGCGATGAGCCAAAACACCATTGCATGGTCTATGTGGTGTCCGGGTCAGCCAGCGATCTGGATGACACCGAACTACCACGGCTCACATCAGATTTCCTCTTACGCCGGAGCGCAGGGGGCGAAATCCTCATATCGGTGAGTCGGACGAACCGACTCTGCGAAACCGGGCCGAGTTGAACGGCCCGAATCCGCGATGCGTTCTTCGCGTCTTGACCGAACGGGCTTATACACTTAAGCACGTCGGAACGCTTCGACCGGCCGCGGAGCGGCCGACCGTCGTCCCCCACGCCGGGGGACCTTCGCATTCAACACGAATCCCGGCTTGTACTTAACCCCGTCGAACCATCGCCGCCACGTCATGCGGTTTCATTGGGATCGGTTGCCACGACGGATCGCGGACTGAAAGCGTTCGGACAGATTATTCAGGGGGCGTTCGGACGGACCGCAAAAGGCGGATCCGCTCGAACATATCTGATTTCTGTCAGTGAATGGACCGGAGATCGCGGACGGATCACGAGGACCGTCTCACGCCCGCGAAGACGAACCGGTGTTCGGATTTCGCGTCGGACGCGACCCGCGTCGTTCGGATCCCCGAAAGACGAGCGCGACATCGCGGAGGGATGGAGCGGAACCGGACGAGACGCCCGTCCTCGGCGGAGAGGTGCCGCTCGGCTCCGACTCGTCCGGTAGCCGTTCTCGGTCGCGTGCACGCGGGACGAGATATGATATCGCTGGCCGGATGATACCGCTAGATAGGTCGAGACGACAGGGCCCCGCAAGCGAACGAAAGGAAAGTAGTGAGGAACACGCCGCGAGCGAGCGGTCGTTTATACCACGGGCGTTTATAAGGGAGGGGGACGCATATAAAAGCGAACGATGACGAACCCTGCTGATTCGATCGAGATCCAGAACGTCGTTGCATCAACCGGGATCGGCCAAGAGCTCGACTTGGAAGCGCTCGCAGAGGACCTCCCGGGCGCCGATTTCAACCCGGACAACTTCCCCGGACTCGTCTACCGGACCCAGGAACCGAAAGCGGCCGCGCTCATTTTCCGGTCAGGGAAAATAGTCTGTACGGGCGCGAAGAGCATCGACGACGTGCACGAGGCGCTCGGGATCATCTTCGAGAAGCTTCGCGGGCTCCAGATCCCAGTCGAGGAGGACCCGGAGATCACGGTCCAGAACATCGTGTCGAGCGCCGACCTCGGACACAACCTCAACCTCAACGCGCTGGCGATCGGGCTCGGCTTGGAGGACGTCGAGTACGAGCCGGAGCAGTTCCCCGGGCTCGTCTATCGGATGGACGAGCCGGAGGTCGTCATCCTGTTGTTCGGCAGCGGGAAGATCGTCATCACCGGTGGGAAGCGGACGGACGACGCCGAGGAGGCCGTCGAGGAGATCGTCGAGCGGATCGAGGGACTCGGCCTCCTCGGCTAATTGCTCGCTCGATGGGATCGGCTAGATCGGATCGGCTCGATCACGCCCGGGCTCGATCGCGCCCGGACGACGACCGGTAAACCGGTGGGTCGTCGGCACCGCGGCGGCTACGCCGCGCTGTCCTCAGTCAGCACCTCCTTGACGACGCTCGGGTCCTCGAGCAGTTGGTGTTTCGTGTAGCTCCCCTCCGCGCTCCCGCCGCTGTGTTTCGACTGTTCGATGATGTCGAGGAACGCGTGTTCCTTGAGGAGGTCGCGGACGCGTCGGAGAGAGAGGCTGTCCGAGCCTTCCTGCCGGCAGATGTTCTCGTAGATCTTGTACACGTGACTGGTTCGGAAGCCGTCCTGTCGCCCGTTCGAGAGTGACAGCAGCGCGAGCGCCTGGAGGACGTACCGGGAGTGCGGCGTCGATCCGCGAATGAGTTCGCGGAAACGGTCCGTTTCGGCGCGCTGGCGCGCCTGCGTGACGAACTCCTCGCGGACGGTGGGCTCGTCGTTCCCCTGTGCGATCTCGCCGGCGTATCTGAGGATGTCGATCGCTTTCCGCGCGTCCCCGTGCTCCCGCGCCGCGAGAGCCGCGGCACGCGGAACAGTGGACGGGTCAAGCACGTCGTCGTGGAACGCGTCCGCCCGCGCCTGCATGATCTCTCGGAGCTGGTTCGCGTCGTACGGCGGGAAGACGAACTCGCGTTCACAGAGGCTGGACTTGACGCGCTCGTCCATCCGGTCTTTGTACTGGATCTTGTTGCTGATCCCGACGACGCCGAGCTTGCAGTCGGTGATCTTCCCGGCCTCGCCCGCCCGAGAGAGCTGCATCAGGATCGCGTCGTCGTCGAGCTTGTCGATCTCGTCGAGGATGATGAGCACGACGTCGTATCGCTGGTCGAGGATGCGCCAGAGCCGCTTGTAGTAGGTCGACGTCGACAGTCCCTTGTCGGGGACGTTGATCCCGGTCGCGTCGGGGTCGTTCACCCCGTCGGCGATCGTCTGTACGGCCTGCGTCTCGGTCGTGTCCTGCGCGCAGTCGACGTACGCGAAGGTGGCGTTGACGCCCTCCTCGCCGGCGGTCGAGACGAGCCGCTTCGAGACGTACTTCGCGCAGAGCGACTTCCCGGTCCCCGTCTTTCCGTAGATAAGCACGTTGCTCGGGCTCTGGCCGAAGATGGCCGGGTTGACCGCGTTCGCGAGGTCGGCGATCTCGTCGTCTCGACCGACGATCCGGCCCTCCCCGGGGAGATGACTGATCTCGAGGAGTTCCTTGTTCGCGAATATCGGGTCCTCCCGAGTGAAGAGGTCGTCCGCTGCGTCCATGGGATCGACACCGGGTTTCCGGTGAAATGCATTCCGTTTCGAGCGTGTGCCGAAGCCGGGCGATTGAGACACCGGGCGATTGAGACACACACCGTGTTTCCGGTGAAATGGGATAGACGGGTTGGGTGGTGTTCGGCGGGAGTGGGATGGAGGACCGAAGTAGGAGACGGGAGCGAAGGAGGAGACAGGAGCGAAGCGAGGATCGGAGCCATCGTGACGTTCGAATTCACCGGAAACACGGTGTTCGCCTATAACCTCTTGCCGTCGGAAACGCGGATTTCAACCCCGAAGAGCCGGATCTGACGACTTTATTTCCGGTGAAAGTCTCTCCACATTCTGTGGTGATATCTCTCCACTATTGCTGGCAATGGACTGTACTCAAAACTAGTTTATAATTCTTTATAGAAGTGATTGTGACGGATGTCAGTGAATCGGGAGATCGTCCGAAACCCTCCCCCGACCGCATCCGCCACACTCCCCGTTTCACCGGAAACCCGGTGTGTCACTCTCCTCCTTGACGGGAATCACTCTAGACCGAGCGGCCACGACGGTCGCCGGTCCCCCAGACCGTCGATTGCAACGAGCAGAGTCTCAGCGATCGGAGGGATCGGCGGCGTCCGACTGCGACGATCCGGAAGCCCCCGGATCGAGATCTCTGTGAAGGAGCGCGAGTTCGGGATCGATCCCACCGAGCGTCGAGACCTCGTAGGCGATGCGGTACGAACGCGTGAGAACCTGTACCGGCAACAGGAGAACGAGTACGGTCACAACCCCCACAAGCGCCGTGATCGCGAGCGCCGCCATCCCGGCCGTGGTCCCGACTAGCGCACCGAGCCCGCCGAGCGCGGCGGCCACGAGCAGGAGCACGAGGCCGCCGACCGTAGCCACGAGCGCGAACGCGAACGCGGCCGCGACCCCCGCGACGACCGAGAGTCCCAGCGAGACGACGACGTGGACGAGGAGATACACCAGTAGTTCCGTCCACTCCGCGCGAGGAGTGTCCCAGAATCGACTCCACCCCCCGAGGACACCGGTCTCCTCGACGATCATCGTCGGCACGACGAACTCGTAGGTGAAGCGGAGCGCGAGGACCGCGACCGCGACGAGTACCGCGCCGAGGAACCCCAGAATGATCGTCGTACCGACCGACAGCGAACCGAACGTTCCGGCGAGCGCGTCGACCGGCTCCCACCCGATCGGAGCGTCCGCGGCGACCGCGACGAGAACCGCGAGCGCAACGGGCGCCGCCGCCGCGACGCTGAGCACCGCGGTGAACAGGAACAGCCCGAGCGACTGACGGAGCCGCGCGAGGAACGGCCGCCAGATCCGGACCTCGTTCGTGCGGAGGGCGTCGTAGAAGACCAGCCGCAGCGACAGCGAGGCGATCGAGAGAGCGACGACCAGCAGGACGATCCCGACGGCGACGACCGCGAACGTCCCCGAATCGACTGCCCCGACGATCCCCTCAGGGGTCACGGCGCCGGGATCGACTCCACCGGCGCCCGGACCGACGCCACCGGAGCCCGGACCGACGCCGCCGAAGACCGAATCGATCTCCTGAGGCGACGTCACGCCGGCGTCGGAGACGACGGAAACGGGGACGTTCGCGCTCGCGCCGCCGCCGCCCATCAGGAGCACGAGGAGGGCGAGCTTCGTCCAGCGAACCAGGCTGAACGGGAACAGAAACCGACGCGTGGCGTCGACCGCGTCGTCGAGGGCGTCGATGGCGTGCCAGCTCATGTCCGGCGGTTCTCACGGATCGCTTATATAATACGTTGAAGAAGCGGGTCGGGGCGTCGCACTTGGTCCGACCGCAGCCCTTTACGCCGGACGGTGCGAGGCTACGAGTATGAAAGTCCGCGGCGAACGGGAGTGCCGAGAATGCGGCGTCCGGTGGTCGTACTACGAGACGGGAAGCGTCGAGTGCCCGGACTGCGGGAGCCTCCGGAGCGTCGGCGTCGACGACCGCACGGCCCACACCGACGCGCCCGCGTCGCTCGACCTCACCCCCCATCGCACCCGGTTCGGAGACGCGAGCGGGACGCTTCCCACGGAGGGCGTCGACGAGCTCAAATCGGACCTCCGCGAGTACGTCCGCAAGCGCGGGTTCGTTCGCGGCGGAGAGCTGCTCCCGCTAGACACCACGTACCTCGCGGCCCGAGAGCTCCTGGAGGCGGTCGACTGCTACGACCGGCTCCGCGATCCCGCCGACGCCGACCGCGAGTACCTCCTCGGTCTGCTCGCCGGAGCCGACGACGGCGACCGCCCCGCGACGGAGAACGTCCCCGAGCGGCTCCGCGAGGCGCGCGGAATGGCGGCGGCGCGCGCGGTCGACGAGTACCGGAGCGATCTCCTCGCGTTCCTCGACGAACTCGACTCCGGGACAGACGACGAACCCGACTCCGGGACAGACGACGAACCCGACTCCGGGGCAGAAACCGGCACCGAGGCAGACGCGCCAACGGTCAGGGTCGCCGGCGGCGACCCGCAGTCACGGATCGCTCCGGCCAGAGAACTTCTGGGACGCCTCCGCGACCGAGCGAAGCGCGTCGAGGCGCTCAACGGTGACGTTCCAGCGGCGGACGCCGACGCGCTCGTCGACGCCGCCGACGCGCTCGGCGAGTACGTCCGGACCGGCGAGGACACCGCGATCGAACGGGCTCGGTCGCTACTGGCCGAACGGAACGTCTGAGGGACGAACGAGACGTCTGAGAGCCGAACGGGACGCCTGAGTGCTGAACGGAACGTCTGATCGACGTCGGACACGTCGGAATCACCCATGATACTCGCGGGGGCACATTCAACCTCCGCCTCGCCGACCCCCAACCATGTCGCGGTTCGACGTCCACGATCACCGCCACGCGCTGAAACAGCTCAGAGACACCGGCTCGACGGGACTCTGGGAGAACCGAAAGGACGTCCCGTGCCCCGTCTGTGACGACCCGTTCGATCGGCTGTTCACGACGCGAGAGGCGGGAACGACGTTCCCCGAGAACGACGGGGCTCGATTCTGTCTCCTCCGCGACGACGACGCGATCCACCTGTTCCGGCACTGACCGCCCGTCCGGCCGAAATCCGGTGTGACGGGACCCCGACGCTCAGTCGTTCGCGCGACGGAATGCCGACGCTCAGTCGCTCGCGACCGGATCGACGTCGTGTTCCGGCTCGTCGATGTACCGCTCGGTCCAGGTCCCCCGGGCGAACCACGCGACACCGATGATCGCGCCGAGGACGTTCCCGAGCGCCATCCCGACCCAGATCCCGGTCTCGCCCCACCCGGCCACGAAGACGAGGTAGCCGACGCTGGCGACCCGACCGACCCAGAGGGTGAGAATCGATATGACCATCGCGGTCTTCGTGTTGCCGGCGCCGCGGAACGCCCCGAGGATCACCTGCGAGACGCCGATGAAGGCGAACTCCACCGAGCGGATCCGGACGTACTCGACCGCGTAGCCCACCGTCGCGGGCGCGTCCGGCACGTCGCCGAGGAAGACCCCGACGATCGGTTCCGTGAACGTCACCGCGACGACGGCGACGAGGAACATCACGCCCGCCCCGGTCGTGGCAGCGATCTTCACCGACCGCCCCGCGCGGTCCGCCCGGTCCGCGCCGAGGTTCTGCCCCACCATCGTGTCGATCGCGCGCCCGAGCCCCATCGCGGGGAGGAAGACGAGCGAGATGAGCCGGTTCCCGAGGCCGTACGCCGCCACCACCGGCGGCGAGAACGTGACCACCATCGCCGTGAGGGTGATCATCGCGAGCGCGCTGGTCGTCTGCTCGACGCTGGAGGGGAGCCCGAGACGGAAGATGTCGCGGATGAACCCGATGTCCGGAGCGAGGTGGCTCACCGAAACCGCCGGACCCAACTCGGTGCCGAACAGCAGCCAGATGCCGATCGCGGTGGCGACCCCTCGCGAGAAGATCGTCGCTATCGCGGCACCCTCGATCCCGTAGCCCGTGAATCCGGTGAGCGCGAACAGCGAGGCCTCCAGCGCGACCGGGTCGACGGCGCCGATCATCGGGACCCCCGCGAGCCACTCGAACAGCGGGTTGTCCGCGAACCCGAAGATGAGGAACGGGTCGAGGAACACGTTCAGGACGACGGAGACGAGCATCACCGCCATCGGCGTCCGAGTGTCGCCGTAGCCGCGCATCAGCGCGGAGAAGACGAAGAAGCCGAACATCAGCGGGATGCCGGCGAAGATGACTTCCATGTAGTCGGCCGCCAGCGGGATGACCGTCGCCGCCGTGGCGGGGTCGCTCGGGAGGAGCTCCAGGGCCGGCCGCGTGTAAAAGTACCCCGCGACCCCGATGAACACCGACAGCACGGAGACCGTGAAGATGGTCTGTCCCGCGACCAGCCCCGCCGACCGGTCGCCGTCGGCCCCCGTGTACTGCGCCACGAGGATGGCGCCCGCGGTGGTGAATCCGCCGGCGACGGCGATGAGCAGGAAGATCAGCGGGAACGCGAGGCTGATCGCCCCGACGGCCTCCGCCGACAGCCGACCGAGATAGAGCGTGTCGACGACGTTGTACATCACCTGCAGCAACTGGATGACGACGATGGGCCACGCCAGGCTGAACAGCGGCCGCACCAGGCTTCCCTCGGTGATCGACTCCTCGGGAACGCGTTCGTCGCCGTCGTCGCCGTCGTCGCCGCCGGAACCGTCGTCATCGGGGAGATCGTCGTCGTGAGAACCGTTTCCGTCGACCCCGGGCGGGGAATCCGGTCGGTCCTCGGAGGGCTCGTCGCTCACTGATTTATAAGTGAACGGCTCCGTCAATCAGGCTTCCGATTCCGGCGGCCTGCGTGGCACGACGGTCTCAGACCCCGTCTCCCCCAGTCGCGCGGTCGTTCTCCGGAGCGTCGCCGACGAGGCCCGTACCGCCCGCCCGATCGCCTTCGGGATCGTCGGCCGGAGAATCGTCGCCCCGGGAGCCACCGGCCGGGGAGTCGCCGTCGGCCGTCCGACCGTCCCGCGCGCCGTCGTCGTCCGGCTTGTCGCCCGCCCGCTCGCCCGGCGGGCGTCCGTCCTCCGGACTTCCAACCCGCGCGACGCCGGAGGTGTCGTCGAAGACGAGGTGGCGGTGGGGGTACGCCATCTCGACGTCGGCGTCGGTGAGACGCTCGCGGATGCGCGTGTTCACGTCCGACTGTACCTTCGCGAGCTTGTACGGCTTCTTCACCCAGTACCGGAGCCGGAGCAGGATGCCGTCGTCGCCGAACTCGTGGAGGCGACAGTCGGGGCTGGCGGTGTAGCGCGCGACGCCGACCCGAATGTCGGGACCGCCGTTGATCACCGCGTCGCAGTCGCGGGCCGCCCGCTCGATCAGCCGGCGACCCTCGGAGATGTCGCTCTCGTAGGTGACGAGCACGTCGATAGTCCGCCGCGTTCGCTCGTCCTCGGCCGAGAAGTTGGTCACGTCGCGCTCGCGCATCGTCCCGTTGGGAACGACGAGGAAAGTGTTATCGAGCGTGAATATCTTCGTGTACCGGATCGTGATGTCCTCGACGAACCCCGTCGTCCCGTTCTCCAACTCGATCATGTCGCCGATCTCGAACGGCTGGTCCGCGAGGATGAACACGCCGTTGATGAAGTTCCCGACGAGCGGGGCGAGAATGATGCCGATCACGGCCGAGAACACCGCCGTCCCGACGAGCAGATCGGTGAACTGGAATCCGGCGGCCCTGAGCCCGAACAGCAGCGCGATGACGACCGTCCCGACTCGGACCCCCCGGACGATCGTCTGTGCGACGCTCTGTCTCGACACCCGCCGAGCCACCGGACGGCCGATGAGCCGAACGAGGAACTTCGAGAGGAGCGCCCCCAGCGCGACCGACAGAATCACTACCAACAGTCGCGAGCCGGGAAGCGACCCCAGCCGCGAGACGGCGTTCGTCACCGGATCGAGGACCTGTCCCACCGCGGGGCCGAGGACCCGTCCAAGCGCCGGATCGAGGGCGGTCCCCGAGACCGATGCCGCGCCCGCGGACTGTGCCATAGCCAATCCGGCGTCGCCCACCGGAAAAAGGGTTTCTCCCTCCGGGCGGAGTCGGGACGATGTTAGGGGAGGCAGAGTCAAGACCGCGTTCGGGAATTCGAGGTCGCGAACTGGGTAACCACTATCACCCCGCCGAGCGAACCCGGTACCATGTCCGAGACCCCGCCCGCCAACCCGTCTTTCAGTGTCGCGCACGACTCCACGCCGAGCGACGTTCTCGTCGCCGGCTTCTCGTCGTACGGCCTCGCCGGACTGACCGCCGTGGACTACTTGGTCGACGACCTCGACCTCGAGGAGACCGGACACGTCCGGATCGAGGGGCTACCGTCGATCACCCCGTTCGCGAAGGGGCGGCCGCGCCACCCGATCCGGCTGTACTCGGCGGACGACGTCGACGTCACCGTGCTCGTGGCCGAGCAGTTCGTTCCGCCCGCGCTCGGGAAGCTGCTCTCGTCGGCGATCCTCGACTGGACGGAGGGCGCCGGCGTCTCGGAGATTGCGGTGTTGGCCGGCGTTCCGATCCCGCACGGCCCGGACGCCCACCGGACCTTCTACGTCGCGACGGACGACTACCGCGAGGCGCGGCTCGCGGACGAGACGGTCCCGCCGATGGAGGCGGGCTTTCTGGACGGGACGAACGCCTCGCTGCTCGAACGGGGGATGGACTCGCCGCTCGGCGTCGGCGTGTTCATCACGCCGGTCCACGCGCAGGCGCCGGACGTGGAGGCCGCGGTGCGGCTCGTGGACACGGTCGACGACACCTACGACCTCGGCGTCGATTCCGAGCCGCTGGCGTCGTTCGCAGAGGAGATCCGCAGACACTACGAGGGGCTCGCCGAACGGATGGAAGAGCGCGAGCCGGAGGGAGGGTACGACCGGATGTACATGTGAGGGCGACTCGGGTCAGCGGATCGCGCCGAGGGATCCGACTCTGAAAACGCGTGCAACTCGGCTCATAGTAAAAACCTATATCCGAGGGGCGTGTCAGCCTGGACATGACCGACGACCTCCGCGACACGCTCGACCACGTCGGGGACAGATTCAACCTCGGCGAGTACGAAATCGACGCCTACCTCGCGGTGTTGGAACACGGCGAACTGACCGCGAGCGACATCGCCGATCGAACCGACATCCCGCAGCCGCGCGTGTACGACACGGTCCGGAGCCTCTCGGACCGCGGGCTGGTGGAACTGCGCGAATCGCGGCCGATGAAGATCGTCGCCGTCGACCCGGACGACGCGTTCGGCGACCTCCGGTCGTCGTTCGCCGAGATGGTCGACGAGCTCGAGGCGCGGTACACCGCGCCGACCCGCGAGACCGAGGCCGTCTCGCTCGTGAAGTCGCGATCGACGATCCTCCGGTACCTGGAGGAGGTCATCGCGGGCGCGGAGTACGAGCTCGCGCTCTCGCTCACCCCCGGCCTGCTGCGTCGCTTCCGCGACGACCTCGCGGCGAAGGTGGCCGCCGGCGTCAGCGTCGAGCTCCTCGTCACGCCCGCGTCGAAGGCGCCGGACCCGGACGAGTTCGACTACCTCGAGGTCGCCACGATCGCCCGGGCACGACGCGGGATCACCACGCCGATCCTCGCGGTCGCCGACGGGGAGTACTCCGTCTACGCCACGCAGGATGCGCTCCGCGACGACCGCGAGCGCTACGGCGTCATCTTCAACCGTTCCGCGCTCGGCTTCCTCGTCTCGGGTTTCTTCGGCACCGTGCTGTGGACGACGGCCGAGACGCTCGCGACCGACGGGGGCGCGCGCCCGTTCCCGCGCCGCTACGCGTCGATCCGCCGGGCTGTCAAGGACGTCAAGGAGTTCGGCGACGAGGAGTTCTACGCCACCGTCGAGGGGCGCGACATCGAGACGGGCGAGTCCGTCACCGTCCGCGGCCGCGTCGTCGACCTCGCGTTCGAGGAGTCCGAGGAGGTCGCCTCGCTGGTGGTCGAAACGACCACCGGGCGCGTCGAGATCGGCGGCCGCGTCGCCGCGCTTGAAGACGTCGAGGGGCAGGAGATCGTCATCGGCCGCGACGAGCCGCCGGCGCTGTAGGGCGGCCGGCCGGTTCCGCTCGAGCGTCCGACGCCGCGCAGTCGCCCCGATTTATTACTCGGGCGACCCCCGGACGGGTATGGAGTACACGACGCTCGGCGACACCGGAACGACCGTGAGCGAGCTCGCGCTCGGCTGCATGAGCTTCGGGAGCGAGCACGAGTGGATGCTCGACGAGGATGAGGGACGCGAGCTCGTCGAGCGCGCGATCGAGCTCGGGATCACGTTCTTCGACACCGCGAACGTCTACTCGAACGGCGAGAGCGAGGCGATCCTCGGCGACGTGCTCGCCGAGTACGACCGCGACCGGTTCACCGTCGCCACCAAGGTGTACGGCGAGATGGACGAGTCGAACCCGAACTCGAGCGGGCTCTCGCGGAAGGCGATCGAACAGGAGCTCCAACACAGTCTCGACCGGCTCGGCATGGACACGATCGACCTCTACCAGATCCACCGCTGGGACTACGACACGCCGATCGAGGAGACGCTGGCGACGCTCGACGACGCCGTCCGCCGCGGCGACGTGCGATACGTCGGCGCCTCCTCGATGTGGGCCCACCAGTTCGCCGAGGCGCTCCACGCGAGCGACCGCGAGGGGTACGAGCGGTTCGTCACCATGCAGAACCTCTACAACCTCGCGTACCGCGAGGAGGAGCGCGAGATGGTCCCGCTGTGCGAGAGAGAGAACGTCGGTATGATCCCGTGGAGCCCGGTCGGCGCCGGCTACCTCGCGCGCCCGTACGAGCGCGACGACGCCACGACTCGCGGGGAACACGAGACCGCGCTCGGGCGCCCGTACCGCGAGGGCGGCGGCGAGGAGATCAATCGCCGCGTTCAACAGCTAGCCGACGAGAAGGGCGTGAAGATGGCCCAGATCGCGCTCCGCTGGGTGGCCGGGAAGGACGTCGTCGACGCCCCCATCGTCGGGACGTCAAGCGTCGAACACCTGGAGGACGCGGTCGAGGCCCTCGACGTCGACCTCTCGGAGTCGGACGTCGAGTGGCTGGAGGAACCGTACGAGCCCGTCCGTATCTCCGGGCACGAGTAGGTCTCGACGGGTGCGGTCGATTTTCCCACCACGGCGTCCCCGATCTCACCCCTGTGTCAGCGTAACACACTTAACAGATCGCTCTGTAGTAGGAGTCAGTGGCATCCCGACAGGGCGGGCCGGGAGACGCGGAGTCGTCCCGACCCGGATCGACGGAGCGTCGGACCGCGTCCACGACCGCGCCGGCGGGGTCTCGCCGGCGGACGGCGAGGACGGATTCCCTCCCGTTCGACCCCGAGACGGGCGGCTCGCGGCGCCGCGACCCCGCACCGGACCGGCGGTCGGCGGTCGCGCGAACCGCGGAGGACCCGCCGATCCGCGACCCCGGGCTGTACGCGCTGACCGATCACTTCCGCGAGCGACTCGAACAGCCGGGGCGCTACGTGTCGACTCGCACCGTGAGCGACGCGATCCGCCGCGGCCAGCTCCGCTGGAACCGGACGGACGGCTGGCGGTTCGCCCTCGTCGAGGGCGGGATCCGGTTCGTCGTCGTCGTCGGCGACACGGAGACCAACTCCCCCGTCGTCGTCACCGGCTGGACCGAGGTGGCCGACCGCGACGCCGCGCTCGACGCCCGCCGGTGGGATCCCGTCGACGTCGACACCATCGCCGTGCGGGCGGCGCTCAGCGAATCCGCCTCGACGCCGATTCCGGACCGGATCCGCCCGAGGACCGTGACCCGGCCGTTCGTCGTCGGCGACCATCGCCTGAAGACCGAACCGGGCGAACCGTACGTCAGGTGCGCCGACTGCGGCTGCCGGTTCCGCTCGAAGGACGCGATAACCTCCCGCGGCTGTCACGGTCGCTCCGGTCGGTAGCCGCCGGCCCGTAACCGACCGCGGCCCGCGGACGCTACCCATTTCAGCGTCGCGGTCGAACCAGACTCAATGACCGACGACGCCGGCGACGCCGCCGGAAACGACTCCGGGGCTAGCGACGATCCGGCCGACGACGGCCCGCCGGACGAAGACCTCTCGCTCGACCGCTTCCACGAGGCGCTCGAAGCCGAGGAGCGCCCGATCGCGACCGCCAGCGAGGTCGCCCGCCGGCTCGGCACGACGCAGTCGGCCGCCCGCGACGCGCTGGCGGCGCTCGTCGACCGCGGCGACGTAGATCGGCTCGACGTCGAGAGCGACCCGGTCGTCTTCTACCCGACCGACTGGGGACGGCTGGCGAGCCGCGAGCGCGTCGTCGCGTTCCCGAACCGCCGCGAGATCGTCGTCGACCGCCCGACGCAGTACACCCGCGCGCGGCTCTCGCAGTTCGCGCACCTCGTCGACACCACCGGCACGGAGCCCGGCACCCGCGGGTACCTCTACCGGATCCGCCAGGAGGACGTGTGGGCCGCGCCGTTTGACGACGCCGACGCGCTTATCGCGAGCCTCCGGTCGGTGCTCCCGCGCCGGTTCGACCACCTCGAGGAGTGGATCCGCGACCAGTGGCGCCGCGCGCACCGCTTCCGCTTGTACACTCACGAGGACGACTACGTCGTCTTGGCGGCCGCCTCCGAGAGCCTGATGGGCAACGTCGCGGACCAGCACCTCGACGACGACCACCTCCGGGCGCCCATCTCCGAGACTGAGGCGTGGGTGAACGAGGGCGCCGTCGCCGAGATCAAACGCGCCCTCTACGACGCGGGCTACCCGGTCGAGGACGACCGCGACCTCGACGTGGGCGACCCGGTCGACGTCGAGCTCACCACCGACCTCCGCCCGTATCAGGAGACGTGGGTGGAGACGTTCCTCGAACGCCGCTCCGGCGTCTACGTCGGCCCGCCGGGCTCCGGGAAGACCGTCGCCGCCATCGCGACCGTCGCCGCCGTCGGCGGCGAGACCCTCATCCTGGTCCCCTCGCGCGAGCTCGCCGGCCAGTGGCGCGAGGAGCTGCTCGAACACTCAACGGTCGATCCGAACGACATCGGGCTGTACCACGGCGGGCGAAAGGAGATCCGACCGATCACGATCGCGACCTACCAGATCGCCGGAATGGACCGGCACCGGAGCCTGTTCGACTCCCGGAAGTGGGGGCTGATCTGCTTCGACGAGTGTCACCACGTTACCGCCCCGGTGTATAGCCGCACGGCAGAGCTTCAGAGCAAACACCGACTCGGCCTCTCCGCCACGCCGGTCCGCGAGACCGGCAGCGAGGAGGAGATCTACACGCTGATCGGCCAACCCATCGGCGCCGACTGGGACGAGCTGTTCGAGGCCGGGTTCGTCCAAGAGCCGGAAGTCGAGATCCGGTACGTCCCGTGGCGCGACGAGATGGCGCAGAACGAATACGCGAGCGCCGACGGCCGCGAACGACGGCGGCTCGCCGCCGAGAACCCCGCGAAGATCGAGGAGATCCGGTACCTGCTCGCGGCCCACCGCGACAAGAAGGCGCTCGTCTTCATCGAGTTCCTCGATCAGGGCGAGGCGATCGCCGATGCGCTCGACGTCCCGTTCATCAGCGGCGAGACCCCGCACCGCGAGCGCACGGAGCTGTTCCGGCGGTTCCGCGAGGAGGGGGGCGGAGACCGGAAACAAGCCGGTTCGGACGGCGAGGACATCGACACCCTCGTCGTGTCCCGCGTCGGCGACGAGGGGATCGACCTCCCGAACGCCGAGGTCGCCATCGTCGCCAGCGGGCTCGGCGGCTCTCGCCGGCAGGGCTCCCAGCGCGCCGGTCGGACGATGCGTCCCGCCGGCTCCGCGCTCGTCTACGTGCTCGCCACGCGCGGGTCCAGCGAGGAGGAGTTCGCGCAGCGCCAGATGCGACACCTCGCGCGCAAGGGCGTGCGGGTGCGCGAGACGAACGTCGCGGAGTAGGTCGCGGCGGAATCGGTCGCGACGGAGGAGGAGAACCGTACGCCGAATCACTCCAGCGCGTCGCGGAGCACCCTCGCACCTCGTTCAATCGACGCGATCGGGTCCGCGGGCTCGTCGTGCTCGTAGACGAGCCACTCCGCGTCCGCTCGCCGAGCGCTCGCGACGACCGCGTCGAGGTCCACGTCGCCCTCGCCGAGCGCGACCGATTCGCCGCGATCGACGTCGACGTCCGCGGCGTGGACGCGCGTGATCCGGTCGGCGTGGCGGTTGATCAACGCGGCGGGGTCCGCGCCGCCGGCCAGCGCCCAGCCGGCGTCGACCTCGAAGCCGACCCGATCGTCGGTCCGATCGATCAGCCGCTCAAACGCGGGCGCTCCGTCGACGGTCGCGAACTCCTGGTCGTGGTTGTGGTACGCGAGCCGGACGCCCTCGGCGCCGAGGGCCGCCGCGAGGTCGTCGAGCCGCGTCGCGACCGCGTCGACCGCGGCCGCGCTCTCGAACTGCTCCGGGTCGAACCACGGGACGACGAGCGTGTCGACGCCGAGTCGGTCGTAGCGGTCGACGGTCTCGTCGAACTCGTCTTCCAACGCCTCGGCCGGAGTGGCTTCCAGCGCCTCGATCGGGACGTGCGCGGACGCCGCGTCCAGACCGTTCCGGTCGAGCGCCGCGAGCACCTCCTCGGTCGGCGACTCGCGCACCCGGTAGGCGAACTCCACCCCGTCGTAGCCGACCTCGCCCACGCGGTCGAGCAGGTCCGGGAGCGGCGCGTCGAGCGAGCGCAGCGTGTACAGCTGGACCGCGATGTCGACCATATCAGCCGTCTCTCGCCGAGCGACGTATCGGTTCGGATGCCTCGCGGCCGCGACGATACCGATCGGCCGGCGTCCCCGGCCCCGCCGAAGCTTTCAACACCCGCTCAGTCGACTGCGCGGTATGGACACTCCCGACTCCCCGGGCGGTACGGATCCGGGCGCCGCCGACGCCCCGATCGTCGCCGAAGCGGTCGTCGACCAGATGCTCGACCGCGGGGTCGACGTCGCCTTCGGGATCCCCGGGAAGCAGACGCTCCCGCTCAACCGGGCGCTCGCCGACCGCGACGCGCGGTTCGTCGTCGCGCGCCACGAGACGGCCGTCACCCACCAGGCATGGGGGTACGCCGAGACGAGCGAGCCGGGCGCGATGGCGGCGTCGGTCGTCGTCCCCGGCCCGGGCGACATGAACGCGATGAACGGGCTGAAGAACGCCCTGAACGACTGCGTCCCCCTCCTCCACCTCGCCGTCGAGACCGAGCGCGAGGTGCGCGGCGGTGACGGGATCCACGAGACGCCGCCCGAGACGTACGACACGGTGGTCAAGGAGAACGTCCTCGTCGACTCCCCCGCGGGCGCGGTCCCCGCCGTTGCCGACGCGATCCGCGTCGCCCGCGAGCACCCGCAGGGGCCCGTCCGCGTGGGAATCCCGAAGGACGTCCTCGCGAGCCGGACGCCCCAGCCCGCGATCGGGGACCAGTCACCGAGCGCGCCGCCGGCCCCGCCCGCCGAGGCCGTCGACCGCGCCGCGGAACTGCTCGCGGCGGCCGACGCGCCCGTGGTCCTCGCGGGCGGCGGCGTGCGGCGCGCCGGCGCGAGCGACGCGCTCCGATCGGTCGCGGAGTCGCTCGACGCGCCCGTGGTGACCACGTATAAGGGGAAGGGGACGCTGCCGGAGGACCACCCGCTCTCCGCCGGCGTCCTCTGCGGCGGGTCGAGCGCGGCACTCCGCGACCTACTCGCCGACGGCGACGTCGGGCTCGTCGTCGGCTCCGACCTCGACGCGGTCGCGACCGCCTCGTGGTCGGTCCGGATGCCGGACCGGCTCGTCCACGTCACCCTCGACGGCAACGACGTCGGGTTCGGCTACGAGACCGACCTCGGGGTCGTCGCCGACGCGGACGCGTTCCTCCGGGCGCTCGGGGACCGCTTCGCCGGGGACGAGGGAGCCGATCCGTCGACACCGGCGGCTGAGGACGGCGCCGAGCGCGCCCGAGCGGTCAGGTCGGCCGACGAGGAGCGGTTCGCGGCGCTCGACGACGACCGCGCCCCCGACGGGCCGCTCCGCTCGGTCGAAGTCCTGCGGGAGGTCCGCGAAGCGCTCCCCGAGGAGACGGTCGTCACGGCGGACGCGGGCGGCTTCCGGCTCTGGACGCTCGTCTCCTTCCCGGCGGCGGGCCCCCGCTCGTACGTCAACCCCGGCTCGTGGGCGACGATGGGGACGGGCCTCCCGTCGGCGATCGGCGCGAAGCTCGCGAATCCCGACCGCGACGTCGTCGCGCTCACCGGTGACGGCGGGCTCATGATGTGCGTGCACGAACTGCACACGCTCGCCGCCGAAGACGTCGACGTGACGGTCGTCGCGCTCAACAACGACGACTACGCGATCATCAGCGAGGAGGCGTCGCGCTCGTACGGCTTCCCCGAGGGCGCCTACGGGTGGGAAGACGCCGGCCTCGATCTCGTGAGCGTCGCGTCCGGGATGGGCGTCCCCGCGGAGCGCGTGACCGACCGAGACGCGGTCGGGGACGCGGTCGACGCGGCCCGGCGACGCGACGGCCCCGCGCTCGTCGAGGTCGTCACGGACCCCGCGGAGCCGCAGGCGAGCGAGTGGATGACGCGGGACCTGTGAGCGAAGAGACGGGACGACGCGGAACGGGTGAGAGAAATCGCCGGTGCGTCGGCGTCTCGCGTCGGTATCGTCTGCGTAACCCGGAACGTGAACCTTAACAACTTTCGTTGTGAATCGCGCCTATGACTCACGCGAACGACGTCGCCGTCGGCATCGTCGGACTCGGCGGGATCGGACACCACCACGCGACGAAGCTGACCGAGCGCGACGCGAACCTCGTCGGCGGCATGGACATCGACGCCGACGCCCGGCGTCGGTTCCACGAGGAGTTCGGCGTCCACGCGTACGAGGACGAGGCGGCCCTCTACGAGGAGTGCGACGCGGTCCTGATCACGACGCCGAACCGGTTCCACGAGGAGTACGCGGTGTCGGCGCTGGAGGCCGGACTCGACGTGCTCTTAGAGAAGCCGCTCGCGCACACGGTCGAGAGCGCGGAGCGCATCGCGGCGGCCGCCCGCGACGCCGAGGGGTTCTGCATGGTCGGGTTCAACAACCGGTTCGCGGAGCCGGTGCAGGTGATCAAGGGGTATCAGGACGAGGGACGGTTCGGCGAGACGACCCACGTCGAGGCGAACTACGTCCGCCGCCGCGGGGTCCCCGGCCGCGGCTCGTGGTTCACGTCGGGCGACGTCGCCGGCGGCGGGGCGCTCATCGACATCGGCGTCCACGCCATCGACCTGGCGCTGTACTTCCTCGACCACCCGGAGGTCGTCGAGGTGTCGGGCGAGACGCGCACCGAGTTCGGGAACCGCGACGACTACGCGTTCGTCCACATGTGGGGCGACGACAACGGCGCCGACGGGTTCGACGTCGAGGACTCGGCGTCGGCGTTCATCCGCGACGCCGACGGCAACACGGTATCGCTGGAGGTCGCGTGGGCGACGAACCGACCGACGAACGACGAGTTCGTGATCCGGGGGACGGAGGCGGGCGCGACGTTCGACCGCGGCAGCGACGAGCTCGCGATCCACGAGGCGCGGAGCTTCGACGGCGACCAGCACCACTTCTCCGACGCCGAGGTCGAGACCCGTGAGGGCGACAGCCACGCCGCCGAGCAGGCGACGTTCCTCGAGGCGGTCGCCGCGGGCGAGGCGCCCGCGATCAACACGGTCGACGAGGCGCTCTCCGTCCAGCGCGTCATCGACGCGATCTACCGATCCTCGGAGCGCGGCGAGGCCGTCCGCCTGGACTGAGCGGGCGGTCGGACGGGCTGCCGGGTCGCCGCGCCGACCGCTCCCGCTATCCGAACCTATTCGGTCCTCCGGTCCCTCCTCGGAACCAATCCGTGACACGCGACGCCGGCCCGACCCCTCCCTCCGAACGCATCGTCAGCCTCGACGCGCTTAGAGGATTCGCCCTCCTCGGCATCCTCGTCATCAACGTCTGGGTGTTCGCGATGCCCGAGGCGTCGCTGCTGAACCCCACCGTCTACGCCGACGCCGCCGTCTACGGCGACTTCACCGGCGCGAACTACTGGGCGTGGTTCGCCGGCCACGTGTTCGCGCAGTCGAAGCTCATCACCCTGTTCTCGGCGCTGTTCGGCGCCGGAGTCCTGCTGTTCGTCGAGAGCAAAGAGGAGAAGGGCCAGGACGCGGTCCGGCTCCACTACCGGCGGACCGCGGTGCTCATCGCGATCGGACTCGTGCACGCGTACCTGCTGTGGTACGGCGACATCCTCGTCGCCTACGGCTTCACCGGCCTGTTCCTCATCACGGTCCGCGACATGGAGGCGAAACGGCTCGCGGCGCTCGGCGGGCTCTTCCTGCTGTTCGTTCCCGCCACGGAGCTGTTTGCCGCGGTCAGCATCGGCGGCGACGCGATCGCGGCGCAGTGGGCGCCGAGCGAAGCCGCGCTGCGCCAGGAGGTGGCGACCTACCGAGGCGGCTGGCTCGAACAGATGGACCACCGTGTTCAGTCCTCCTTCGAGCGACAGACGACCGGGTTCATCGGGTCCAGCTTCTGGCGCGTCGGCGGCGTGATGCTGCTCGGGATGGCGCTGTACCGCTGGGGCGCGCTGACCGGGGAGCGCTCGGCGAGATTTTATAAACGGCTCGTCGGCGGCGGGGTCGTCGGCGTCGCGATCGTCGTCGCCGGCGTCGCCTACATCGAGGCGAACGACTGGAGCGCGGGCGCGGCGCTGTACTGGCGACAGTTCAACTACTGGGGGAGCCTCCTCGTCGCCGGCGGCTACCTCGGGCTCGTCATGCTGTACGCGAAGCGGCGCCCCGAGGGTCCGATGACGAGGACCTTCGCCGCGGTCGGCCGGACCGCGTTCACGAACTACCTCCTCCAGACCGTGCTCGCGACCTCGATCTTCTACGGTCACGGACTCGGCCTGTTCGGCTCCGTGACCCGCGTCGAGCAGTACGGGATCGTCCTCGCGATCTGGGTCGTCCAGGTCGTGTTGTCCGTGGTGTGGCTCAAGTACTATCGGTTCGGCCCCGTCGAGTGGGTCTGGCGGACGCTGACGTACGGCGAACGACAGCCGATGCGAAACCCGGAGTGATCGAGCTATGAGGAGCGTCTCTTCGTCGATTTACCTGCAGTTCGTTCTGTTACTGCCTGCGACACGGTGAGCACCGCCAAAGCCCCGACCGCTCGCTTATAAATAGTTACCGAGAGATCGCCAGCGAACACCTCCAAAGCCCCAGCCGCGAGGGCTCGCGTGACTCGCTGTCGTTCGAGACGCCAAAGGCGTCTCGTGATGACGAGAGAGCGGAGCTCTCTCGAACCACGGTCCTCGGTCGCTCGTTTCACTCGCTCCCTGCGGTCCTTGCGTCGTCATGCGTCGCCCTCGCGGCTGCCCCTTTGAGTCCCGCCCCGCACCGCTCCGCAACCGCACCTCACGCCTCCCCAGCCTCGCCGCGGCCGCCGGTGGCGGCCGCGGGCTCCCGCGCGCGTGCTCCTCGGCCGCGAGGCGGCCTCACAGGCACGCGCCACCGCACACTCGATTTTAAAATGTCCCCGCTTACGCCTCGTCGACGACCCGATTCGACAGCGTCCCGACGCCCTCGTAGGTGATCTCGACGCGCTCGCCGGGCTCGACGAGCCCCGGGTTCGCCGGGCTGCCGAAGGCGACGCAGTCGCCGGGCTCGAACGTGAACCGCTCGGAGAGGTACGAGACGATCTCGTGGGGGCCGAACAGCATCAGCTCGGTGTTCGCGTCCTGGCGCTGTTCCCCGCCGACCGTCGTCGAGATGTCGAGGTTCGTCGGGTCGACGTCGGTCTCGATCCACGGGCCGAGGGGCGCGGAGCCGTCGAACGCCTTACGCGCGGTCCGGCCCTGCTGATCGAGCGCGTCGACGTCGTTCATGACCGTGTAGCCGCGGACGACGTCGGGGACCTCCTCGGGGTCGAGGTCCCGACAGCGCTCGTCGATGACGGCGACCAGCTCGCCGGCGTACGTCAGCTCGTCGGTCCACTCGGGGTACGCGATCGACTCGCCGTGCGCGAGCAGGCTCGCCGGCGGCTTGATGAAGAAGTCGGGTTCCTCCGGCCGCTCGTACTCCATCTGGTCGAGCGTCTCGACGTAGTTCCGCCCGACGCAGTAGAGCGCGCTCGGGTCGCACGGCGGGAGGAGCCGCCCGTCGCGGCCGACCTCGTAGCGGCCGTCGTCGGCGACGATCGTCCCGTCCTCGTAGCGTCCGGAGACCGGTCCGTCCGGCGTGAGCAGGCGTGCGAGTCGCATGGCGGCACGTCCACGCGGGGGCGTCGAAAAGGCGTCGGTCCCGGTCGGTCGTCGTCGCGCTTCGTCGCAGTCAATGGTAGTCCCGCTCAGCCGCGATCAGTCGTCGTCGCGCTCGCCCGCTGTCCCGATCACGACCCCCGACCGGATCTCCAGCGCGGTCTCGTACTCCTCGCGCCGCGTCCGTCCCGACCCCGCGCGCTCGACCGCCGTCTCGTGGGCGCGTGCGACGGCGTCGCGCTCGCGGTCAGTGAGTCCCAGCCGCTCCCCCACGTCCTCCCAGTGATCGGGCTCGACGAGGAACGTCTCGCGGTCCGGCTCGGCGGCGATGCGCTCGTACCGCCGGCGGTAGTCGTCGATCCGCGGGCCGAGGTCCGCCTGCACGCGGGCGAGGAGGGCGGGGAGCCGCTCGGCGGGGACGCTGGCGAGCGCCGCCGTCTTCACGAGGGCGGGGCCGTCGATCGGGTAGTCGCCGTCCGGCGACGCCGACTCCGCACCCGGCGTCTCCGCGCCCGACGACTCCTCGTCGCCGGCCATCAGCCGCCGGCCCGCATCGCCTTCTGCCTGTACTTCGGGAGGAGCTCCGCCAGCACTTCCGGATCGCCGACGAACTCGGCGGTCACCTCTGTGAGCTCGATCGCGGCCGCGGCCGTCACCTTCTCGGCGCTGAGCGCGACGCGCCACCCGTCGCCGTCGACGCGAGTCGCCTCCGCCGGGTCGTCCGTGCCGACGAGCTCCCCGCCGAGGTTGACGAGGTAGTGGGCCGCGAGCCGCCGCGAGATACCGCGGTACGCGACCGTCTCGCGCTCCCATCCCTCCTCCGCGGTCGGGAGGCCGTCGCCGGGGTGGCCGTCGTCGCCCGTGTCGCTTCCCTCTCCCGCGTCGCCGTCGGCTCTCGTCTCGCCGTCCGCGGTCATGCGCCACCCGCGACCGGCGGGAACACCGAGAGGCGGTCGCCGTCCTCCAAGCTCGTCTCCAATCCCTCGAGGTGGAGCACCTCGCGACCGTTCTTCAGCACGTTGATCTGCGGGGCGAGGCCGCCGTCGACGATCAGGCGACCGCTCATCCCCTCGTACTCGCCCTCCAGCTCCCGCAACACGTCCCCGACGCTCGAGCCGTCCGCGAACTCCGCCTCGACGATCTTCCCGCCGGCGGCCTCACGAAACGTCGCGAAGAACCGCAGTTCCAGTTCCATACCGGTGTATCAAGGCCCCACGGCTTAAAAACGGGCGGCTGCGGGGATCGATGCGGGGCCGACCGGATCGACCACAACGAAAAACGGCGGGTCTCTCGCGGCGAAAAACGGCGGTTCGCCTACAGATCCGAGAGCCGGATCCCGTCCTCGACGAGCCGGAAGTTGCGCTCGCGGCCCAGCTCGTCGCCGAGCCACTCGTGTTCGTACAGCTGACCGATCAGCTCCACGTAGAGGTTGCGCCACGCGATGGCGTAGATCGGCGACTGCCCCCACGCCCGCAGTTCGGGGACGAACTCGTGGTACGTGCTCGCCTGTTCCTCCATGCGCTCGACCGCGTCGGCGACGACCTCGGCCGCCTCCGCGGGCTCGGCGTCCTCGATCTCCTCGTTGATCCGCGACTGAATGCCGGCGATGGCGCGCCGCATGTCCTGTTCGGCGGTGCCGTCCTCCTCGGGGAGCGACTCGACGACCCCTCGGGGCACGCCGAGCTCTATCTCTGGCATGTCCGGGACTCCGGACGGGACGGTCAAAAACCCACCCGACTCACGGCGTCGGCGCGGCCTTCTGGAGGGCCGTCTCCGCGATGTTGCCGCCGTAGTCGGCCGACCGGAGCACGGAGTCGACCACGAGGCCGAGCAGCTGAGCGCGCGCGGGGTCCAGGTCGCGGAGGAGCTCGTCGATCGCGCGGACCCGCTCGTCGATCGCCCTGACGCCGGTTCGGGCGTCGTTCGCCAGCCGCGTCGCCTCGTCGCTATCGTCGGCGAACAGCGCGTCCATCGCGGTGTCGATCACCTCGACCGCGTCGCCGTGGAGGTCGCTGACCGCCTCGACGACCTCGTCTGGGAGGGGCTCGTCGATGCTGAGCGTCAGGTGGCCGATCTTCGTCGCGTGGTCGCCGATCCGCTCCAGCTGGCGGGCGCTGGAGTGGTAGTCGAAACACTCCTCGCGCGGGAGCCCGAGCTCCTCGGCCGCCTTCGGCGTGCGCAGCGTCGCCCGGAAGATCCGGGAGACGACGAGCCACAGCCGGTCGAGGTCGTCGTCGCGACCGATCACGTCGCGGGCGAGGTCGTGGTCGAGCTCGGAGAGGGCGGCGATGGCGTCCTCCAGCATCGACAGCGAGATCAGCCGCATCCGGGTGACGGCGTTGTGGATCGACAGCTCGGAGGAGTCGAGCAGGTCCTGGATGACGACCCGGTCGCGGGTCTCCTCTAACACCTCCAGCCCGACGAGGCCCTGGACGGCCTCGCGGATCGCGGAGCGCTGCTCCGTGGTGATCTCGGCGCCCTCCAGTTCGATCACGTCGAACCCGCTGACGTACATCGTCGTCACCGCGCGGGTGAGCGCCTGTCCCGTGAGGTCGGTGACGTCGAGGGTGCCGCGGGTCCGCTCCTCCTCCGACCGCGGCGTGAGGAACAGCGAGTCGCCGTCCGGGAAGAACTCGATCTCGGTGCCGGCCTCCACGTCGTTCTCGGTCGCCCACGTCTTCGGGATCGAGACCGTGTACGTCGAGCCGCCGGTGACCTGCACCTTCCTCGTTTCCATGCTCCACTATCGCACACGCGCTCCCTTAAGTTTATTCAAAATATATACTATCGTCCCGTTGCCAGTAGACCGTTTCAAACGGTTTTCGCACGTCTCTACTACCGAGTAACGGCTATGGGAAAAGCGTAAGACGCGGCAACAGCCTGATTTATATAGGCCTATATATTTCTTTAGGGACGCTCTCGCTCGCCAGGTTTTCTCGGCTTCGACGCGGCCGAATCCGGCGACCGGATCCCTGCCGCGCCGTCCCACGGTGACGGGAGTTGAGAAGAGTTAAATCGGATGCGGCACAAGCGGAAATTGCGCTCGGTTGGTGTAGTCCGGCCAATCATGTTGGCCTTTCGACGGATGCGGCGCGACGGTGCGCCGGTTCGGAAGTCAGCCGACGACCAGGGTTCAAATCCCTGACCGAGCACTTCTCGCGAACCCACACAGCGAGCAGCGGTGCCGTCGTCTCGTCCCCGCCTCCGAAGGGGAAGAATCACGGCGCTCGCCGACGACGCTCCGGTATGACCGAGCAGTCCGACGACGACGCGACGGTACGCGACGGCGACCGTTCTCGCTTCGAGACCCGCGCGATCCACGCGGGACAGGAGCCCGATCCCGAGACCGGCGCGCTGATGACGCCGATCCACGCGAACTCCACCTATAAGCAGGACGCGCCGGGCGACCACCGCGGCTACGAGTACAGCCGGACCGGAAACCCGACCCGGACCGACCTGGAGGCGAACCTCGCGTCGCTGGAGTCGGGGAGCCACGCGCGCTGTTTCTCCTCGGGGATGGGGGCGATCAACACCGTGTTGAACCTGCTGTCCGCGGGCGACCACGTCGTCGCCGGCGACGACGTGTACGGCGGCACCCACCGCATCCTCACGCAGGTGTACGACGAGTACGACGTCGACACGACGTTCGTCGACACCACCGACCACGACGCGGTCAGGGACGCGGTGCGCGAGGAGACGGAGCTGGTGTGGGTGGAGACGCCGACGAACCCCCTGATGAACGTCAACGACATCGGCGCGCTCGCGGAGATCGCCCACGCCAACGACGCGCTCTGCGCGGTCGACAACACGTTCGCGACGCCGTACCTCCAACGCCCGCTCGAACACGGCGCGGACGTCGTCTGCCAGTCGCTCACGAAGTACCTCGGCGGCCACTCCGACACGATCGGCGGCGCGCTGATCGTCGACGACGAGGGGCTCGACGAGCGGCTCGGCTTCTACCAGAACTCGGTGGGCGCGACTCCGGGCCCGTTCGACTCCTTCCTCGTCCTCCGCGGGACGAAGACGCTCCCGGTGCGGATGGACCGCCACTGCGAGAACGCCATGGCGCTCGCCGAGTGGCTGGAGTCCCACGACGACGTGAGCCGCGTCTACTACCCGGGGCTGGAGAGCCACCCGGACCACGAGCTCGCGGCCGAGCAGATGGACGCCTTCGGCGGCATGCTCTCCTTCGAGTTCGACGGGACGCTCGACCAGGCGTCGACCGTCGTGAGCGAGACCGAGGTGTTCACGCTCGCGGAGTCGCTCGGCGGCGTCGAGAGCCTCATCGAACAGCCGGCCGCGATGACCCACGCCGCGATCCCGCGCGAGGAGCGCCTCGCGGCCGGGCTCACGGACGGGCTCATCCGCGTCTCAGTCGGTCTCGAACACGTCGACGACATGAAGGCCGACCTGCAGGCCGCGTTCGACGCGGCGCTGGAGTGAGCGAGGGCGAGCCGTCGGGTCCGTCTCGCGTCGGCCGCCGCTCCCCGCGCCGAATCCGGCACCCTTCGCCGCACGGGCACCCTTTATAAGGGTCGCGCCGAGTGGCGTCGCCATGAGCGATCCAGACGTCCTCGTGCTGCGACAGACGATCCACGGATCCGACGCGTCGGACCTCGTCGCGTCGCTCCGCGAGCGACTCCCCGACCGCGAGATCGCGCTGGCGCGGACGCCGGCGGAGGAGCGCGAGCTGATCGCGAACGCCCGCGCCGCCGTGGGGCTCCACATCGACGAGGAGCTGCTGGCCGCCGCCGAGGAGCTCGAGCTGTTCGCCTGCGTGTTCGCCGGAACCGGGCACCTGCCGCGCGACGCGCTTGCGGACCGCGGCGTCGCCGTGACGAACGCCTCGGGCGTCCACGGCCCGAACATCGCCGAGTACGTCGTCGGGTCGATGATCACTCACGCCCGACAGTGGCCGCGCGCGCACCGACAGAAGGCGGAGCGGGAGTGGCGCACCTACGAGACGACCGAGGTGTACGGCTCGACGGTCGCCGTCGTCGGGCTCGGCGCCATCGGGCAGACGGTGCTCGACCGGCTGGCGTCGTTCGAGGTCGACACCGTCGGCGTCCGCTACTCCCCGGAGAAGGGCGGGCCGGCCGACGCGGTGTACGGCTTCGACGAGTTCCACGAGGCGATCGCCGACGCGGAGTACGTGGTGCTCGCGTGCCCGCTCACCGAGACGACGCGGGGGCTCGTCGACGAGGAGGCGCTGAAGACGATGCGCTCCGACGCCGTCCTGATCAACATCGCGCGCGGCCCTATCGTCGACACCGACGCGCTCGTCTCCTCGCTCCGAAACAGCCGGATCCGCGGGGCCGCGCTCGACGTGACCGACCCCGAGCCGCTCCCCGAGGATCACCCCCTGTGGGGGCTGGGCAACGTCACGATCACTCCGCACAACGCGGGTCACACCCCGTACTACTACGACCGCGTCGCCGACATCCTCGCCGGAAACCTCGATCGGCTCGAGGGCGGCGAGGAGCTTGAGAATCGGGTGGTGTGACCGCGCGCGGGAGCGCGCCCAGGTCAGCGTAAAGCGCGCCGACGAGGCGCGGAGTCTGGTCGGGTCAGTTGACGCGGGGTCTCTCCCGGCGATAGCTCACCCCACGATGTCCGTCACACCGCGTAGATCGCGTGTCTCGTAGGTCGGGGTTACGGAGAGGGTCACGTCCTCACAGTGCGCTCGACGGACGAACACCGAATCCATGCCCGCCCGACGGGCAGCGAGCACATCGCTCTCGCTGTCGCCGACGTAGAGGACGGACTCGGCGTCGAGTTCCGTGCGCGCTCGGTCGAGGTAATGCGTGTTTGGTTTCTTCAGGTCGAGACTCTCGACCGTCATCTCGCGTCCGTAATAGGTGTCGAACATCCACTCGAAGCCGAAGAAATCGAGCACGAACTCGATCGTGCTGTGGTGGTTGTTACTCACGACGCCACATCTCTGCGAAACGGACGAGATACACGTGACGTCGTCGTATCCGGTCCGACATCCCGTCTCGAACTTCTCGAACTGCGACCGCTCGTCGAGTCGCTCACGCGCGTGCCAAAACGGCTCCACGTCGATACCGTGAGTGGCACAGATCTCGCGAACTCTCTCCCTCGTCGTGCCGGTGACAATGTCGTCGATCTGCTCTCGAGGGGGGTCTGTGACGCCTACCTCCGCGAAGGCGGCCCGCGTGGCCTCCACTTTCGTTTCGTACGCCGGCGGCTCAACTAGTATTCCGTCACTGTCGAACAGAACAGCATCGTAGAGCGACACTCGCCCCATTTCCGTCAACGCGGAATTAGTTCTTTCGGCAAACCGGGTGTACGCTCCCACCGGAGCCGGAATTACCGCGGTGAACAGACGGGTCCTCACGAGCGAGGCGGACCGGGGAAGGGATCAACGGTCCCCGTCACTGACTCCGTATCCGGAACGTCGCCTGTGTCCGCGTCGAGGATCGGGCCCGGTCGCTCGACTGCGTGTGCCACAGAGCGGCTCTCGGGTGCGACTAACGCAGGGAGCCGCGCGATCCGTCGCGGCTGGGCGGAAGGGGGCGTCGCCGGACCGACCACTGATAACGCCGGACGACGCCGCGGGTCGCCGGTCTACTCGTCGACGGTGACCTGCTCGATCTCGACCGTGTCACGGGGCTCGTCGCGGCGGTCGGTCGGCACGGCGCCGATCTCCTCGACGACGTCCATCCCGTCGATGACCTGCCCGAAGACGGCGTGCTTGCCGTCGAGGTGCGGGGTCGCGTCCAGCGTGATGAAGAACTGCGAGCCGTTGGTGTTCGGGCCGGAGTTCGCCATCGAGAGGATCCCCGGGCCGTCGTGGGTGAGGTCGTCGTGGAACTCGTCGTCGAACTGGTAGCCGGGGCCGCCGCGGCCGTTCTCCTGCGGGTCGCCGCCCTGAATCATGAAGTCCTCAATGACGCGGTGGAAGACGTTCCCCTCGTACAGCGAGTCGCCGCGGACCTCGCCCGAGTCGGGGTCCGCCCACGTGTTGGTGTCGCGCGCGGGGTCGGCGTCCGCGGCGGGGTCGTGTCGCGCCAGTCCGAGGAAGTTCTCGACCGTCTTCGGGGCGCGGTCGGCGAACAGCTCGACGACGACGTCGCCGTGGTTCGTGTGGAGCGTCACCTGCGGGTTGTCGGGGTTGGAAACCTCTCGTGCCATGTCGCCGTGGAGGGACGCGTGTCGGAAAACCCTACCCATCCGCGTCGTCGCAGGCGCCGCCGGGGGAGTCGTCTTCCGAACGCCGATCTGGCCGGTATCGTTTTGCACCCGGCCCGAGCAGTGTCGCGTATGTACGACGACATCCTCCTCCCCGTCGCGCCCGGCGGCGAGGCGAACGACGCGGTCCCGCACGCGGCCAGCCTCGCCGAGCGCTACGACGCGACCGTCCACGTCGTGAGCGCGGTCGACACGCTCGCTCGGACGCTTCGCGGACCGCACGCCGGCGCCTTCGCCGAGCGCGTCGAATCCGCGGCGCAGGAGCGCGTCGAGTCGGTGACCGCGGAGCTGGAGGCCGCCGGCGTCGACGTCGTCGGCTCCCTCCGGCAGGGGGAGCCGGTTGACGTCATCGAGAACGCCATCGCGGACACGGGCGCCGACATCGTCGTGATGCCGAGTCACACCCGCAGCGGCCTCCGGCGAGTCCTCCTGGGGAGCGTCACCGAGAAGGTGGTCCGGGTCTCGCCCGTTCCCGTCGTCACCGTGCCGATGGCCGACCCCGACGACGAAGTGGACGAAGCGGCCGCGAGCGCCGACGACGGGCAGACCGCCGACGGGACGTGACCGCCGCCGCGACGACCCGCGCGTTCCGGGTCGCGTACGACGGCCGCGAGTACGCCGGCTTCCAGCGTCAGCCCCACGCGACGACCGTCGAGGGGACGCTCCTCCGAGCGCTCGCCGAACACGGGATCCTCGACCGCGGCGACGGGCCGACGCACGCGACGCCGCCGGGGTACGCCGCGGCGGGACGCACCGACGCCGGGGTCTCCGCCGTCGCGCAGACGGTCGCGTTCGAGGCGCCGGCGTGGCTCACGCCGCGGGCGTTCAACGGCCACCTCCCCGGATCGGTGCGGGTCTGGGCGGCCGCCGACGTCCCGGACGGGTTCCACGCGACTCACGACGCGGTCAGGCGAACGTACCGGTATCACCTCTACGCGCCCGAGTCGGGAACCGCGTCGGCGGACCCGACCCACGCCGTGACGGACGACCGCGTCCGCGACGCCCTCGACCGTCTCTCGGGGCGACACGATTTCCACAACCTGACGAGCGACGACGCGGGAACCGTCCGGGACCTGACCGCGACCGCGACGCGGGACGGCGATCTGCTCGTGATCGAGGTCGCCGCCGACGGCTTCCCGCGCGCGCTCGTCCGGCGGCTCGTCGCCGCGGTCCGAGCGGTCGGCCGAGGACACAGTGAGCCGTCGCGGATCGACCGATTGCTCGCCTCAGAGCCGGTCCCCGGCGAGATCGGGGTCGGTCCCGCACCGCCCGAGCCCCTGGTGCTGTGGGACGTCGCGTACGACGGGGTCGCCTTCGACGTCGACCGGGAGGCCGCCGAGAGCGCGCGCGTCGCCTTCGGGGAGCGGTACCGAACGGCCCGCCACGTCGCGGCGGCGACGGGGGCGATTCGGGACCGGGTCGCGTCGGGGGACCCGGGCGAGCCCTCCGGACGACGCGACGACGCCGCTTAGTCGGCCGCGCTCACTTCGGCCGCGTCGGCTGCCGGGGTCTCCATCCCGTCGACGCGCAGCAGGAGGGTGTTGCCGTCGACGTGCGTGGCGTCGACGGTCCCCGAGAGCCGGAGCCCGGCGGCCGGCGTCGGACCGACGGTGACCCGGTCGCCGGCCTCGAAGGAGCCGACCGGGCCGCGGATCACGAGCTCCGCGCGGCAGAGCTCGGGGTTGGCGACGCTGGAGAGGTCGATCTCCTCGACGTTCACCCCCTCTACCGGCTCGCCGTCGACGGCGACCGGCGTGGTTTCGGCGTCGTCCATCCGCTCGACGCCGAGGGTCTCGTAGGCGCCGTCGGTGGGGACGTAGCCGCCGTTGGGACCCGGGACACCTTCGACCAACCGGAGGTCCCGGAGGCTCTGCATCCGATTCCGGACCGTGCCCGCGTTGCGGTCGATGGACTCGGCGATCTCGCTCCCGGACACCGGCCGATCGGCGTTCTCCGCGAGGTTTACGAGCGCGGTCAACACGCGTTTCTGACTCGACGTGAGCCGTATCGTCGACATGACCAAAAGCAGCAAACATAGATTGATAAATGTTTTCTTCTACGCACCTTATATTCTTGTTACAGTAAATTATTAGCCCATAATCTAATGAACGTCTTGTATCTGGCGGCAAAAATATATGAATACGTATCTTGATAGAGATCGAGAGGATCGGTAACGTATGTGTGCGGTATTCCGGGTTATAAATATGTATCTGCCCAGTCTAAATCCAGAATTATGACGTATATGGGAAAGAAAGCGTAATACCTTATACAATCTACACCGTGAGTATTTACCCGTTCGTTTGGAAGCGGCGGGTGATCATGGACCGTCGAACCGACGACCGACTGCGGCCACGTCGTCACCGAGCCGCGGAACCCGACCGCACCGTACGGTGGAGTCGCCGAGCGACGACCCGAGCGACCGACCGGAGTGCCGGCGGATGAGCGAGCGCGGATCCCCGGCCTTCGAAGGCGATTCGCTCGAGGAGCGGGGCGCGAGCGCGGTCCCGTCGAGAGCACGCGACGAGGGCGGAACGACCGACGGAACGTCCTCCGACGGCGGTCTCGCCGACCGCGACCTCGGACTCCGCGACCCCGGTGACGAGCGCGAGCGCGTTCGCTCGTTCGTCGAGTCCTCGGTTTCGGCCGCCGGCGCGGAGGGGGTTGTCGTCAACATGAGCGGCGGGCTCGACTCCACGGTGACGGCGGCGCTCGCCGTCGAGGCGCTCGGCGCCGACCGCGTGTACGGCCTGATACTCCCCTGTAACAAGGTCGGCGCGCACCACGCCCGCGACGCGGAGGCGCTCGCGGACGCGCTCGGGATCGACCACGACACCGTCCACCTCCACTCACTGTTCGCGCAGCTCGGCGCGGTCGCGCCCGACGAATTCGACCTCCACGACGAACCGGTCCTGTCCGGCAACGCCGTCGCCCGGCTCCGGATGACGCTCGCGTACCTCGCCGCGAACGCGACGGATAGACTCGTCTGCGGCACGGCCAACCGGAGCGAGCTGCTGCTCGGTTACTTCACGAAACACGGCGACGGGGGCGCGGACGTGCATCCGATCGGACACCTGTACAAGACCGAGGTCCGCGCGCTCGCGGCCGAACTCGACGTCCCCGAGTTCGTCGTCGAGAAGCCGCCGACCGCGGGGTTCCTCCCCGGCCAGCGCGACGCCGACGACCTCGGCGCCCCGTACGAGGTCATCGACCGGGTGCTCCGACTCGGCGCCGACCGCGGCCTCGACGCCGCGGCGGTCGCGGACCGGCTGTCGGAGGGCGAGGACGCCGGTGTCGACGTCGACGAGGCGACCGTCGCCGACCTGCTCGCGCGACACCGCGCCACGGCCCACAAGCGCACGGCGCCGAGCGTGCCGACCGGTCGCGGGCGATAGCGCTCGGCTCCCCGCCACGGTCGGGTCGAGTCGCGCTACTCCCAGTCGTCGGGCCAGAGGTCGGCCGCGCGCATCCCCGTCTCGAAGTCGGCGTCGCGGAACTCGGCGACGAGGGCGTCGCGGTCGAGCCGGGGCACGTCGCGCTCGGGGGCCGCGAACTCGCAGACGAGCAGGGCCGTCAGAATCGCGTGCTCCCGGACGTTGCGGTCGTCGACCTTGTCCCGCGTGTCGGCGCGCGTGTGGCCCCACCCCCGACCGCGGTCGCCGGAGTCGCTGTGGAGCTGGAGCGCCGGCACTCCGCGGCGGACGAACGGCCACTGGTCGGAGAACGGGTGCGGCTCCGCGTCCACCGCGATCGGCTGCCGGGTCGCCGTCGACACCGACTCCGCGACCGACGCGGCGGCGTCCGAGGCGTGCGCGAGCGCGACGAGGTCGCGGAATCGCCCCGCGCCGTCGACGTTGACGACGCCGCGGATCCGGTCGAGGTCGACCGTCTCGGCCAGGTGCTCCGCGCCGAGCAGACCCACTTCCTCGGCGCCGACGGCGACGACGTCGACGCCGATCGGGAGGTCCGCCTCGGTTAGGATCCCCGCCGCGGTCGCGACGGTCGCGATCCCGCAGCCGTTGTCGAGCGCCCCCTCCGCGATGTCGTGGCCGTCGTAGTGGGCGAGCAGCAGGAGCCGCTCGTCGGTGTCGGGGCCCGCGCGGCCGACGACGTTCCGGCTCTCGCCGGGGGCGGTCGTCGCCTCGACCGCGATCTCGGCCTCGGCCGCGGCGTCTCCCGCGCCGCGCGTTCCGCCGACGCCGCCAGCACCGCCCCCACCGGCCGCGTACTCGCGGAGCCACGCGCCGGTCTCCTTGGAGACGCCGACGGCGACCGCGTCGGCCTCGTCGCCGAACGTCAGCGAGCCGGTCGGCGGGAGCTGGCCGTCGAGGTGGTTGACGAAGACGAAGCCGACCGCGCCGGCGTCGATCGCGTAGCCGAACTTCTCCATCCGGTGGACGAACCGCCCGTCCGGGGTCGTCGTCGAGGCGACGGCGATCCGCCCCTCGACGTCTCGCTCGTCGATCTCGGCGGGGGTGCCGTACCCGACGTCGACGAGTTCGCCTGCGACCTCCCCGGCGGGCGAGTAGGGGAGCGCGATCGACTCGAACTCGCGGGCGGTCCCCACACCGCCTCGGTCGGGGACCCGAACCCGGAGCGCCGCGCTCCCGCGCTCCCAAGCGTCGAGCTCGAACGGCTCGGTGTCGACGTCGGCGAGTCCCGCGCGCTCGAACGCCTCAGCGACGATCCCGGCCGCCCGGCGCTCCCCGTCGCTGCCGGCCATGCGGCTCCCGATCGCGGTGAGGTCGGTGAGGAAGCGCCACGGCTCGTCGTCCGTCCACGTCCGGCCGAGCGCCGGCGCGAGCGCGTCGCGTCGCTCGCGGACGCGCTCGACGGCCTCCGGATCGGCAGATACGTCGGTTTCGGTCGGCTGCGAGTGCATGTCGCAGACTGCTCCGGTAGCCTGTTAAGGGTATGGCTCCCGGCACCGGAAACGCTACGTTCAAGTGCGGTCATCAGGTAAATCTGACCGAGCACCGTTGGTCCAGTGGTAGGACATTAGCTTCCCAACCTAATAGCCCGTCGGTTCAATCGGGTACTGGTGCGTTGGGAGCTAAGACGCGCGGTATACCCACTTTCCTCCGAATTTGGTAGTGAAAATAGACCAGTAATATACTGGTCTAACACTAATCCGGCAATCCCCACGCCGTACTGCGGTTTGCCATCCCCCCCCCCTCCGGCTTCTACATGAATCAGCCATGTTCGACACGATCGACGACGACGATGTAGAATTGCCTGTCTCACCAGTCGCAGAGTCAACTGTGGAAGATCTTGAAGAATATCCTCCACTACACCGAGAGAACTACAAGGGGTTCAAAATCGACCTCCTCAAGTGGTTACTCCGGACTGGCAAAGCTCCAGATAAGGGAGATGGATATGCGATAGAGACGGTTCGGCAGACACACTATCGCATTGAGCACGCATACCGCTGGAAATGGGAGAAAGATGGAATCACGACAGATTTCACTCCTGATGACGCCGACGACCTCATCAAACTACTCAATGCACGAACGACAAAGCCCGAGTCAGAGGTAGCAAAGTACCAGAAGGCGATCAAGCGACTGTTCAAATATTTCAATCGCGCAAAAGGCCGCGATTACGAGTGGGACCCTGGATACCTGAACAGCAAGGGTGGCTCTTCAATGAGTCATAGCTACTTCAAAAAGTACGAACTCGGTCGACTGTATGAAGCGGCGCTGGAAATCTCTGATTTTCGCAGTTATAACAACAAGTCACTGACCCCGATTGAGCGCGAACGGCTGTCCCATCACCTTGCAGATCGGAATGGGGTGAAAGTTGACGAGATTGGTCCGGAGGATTTCAAAGAAGCCGGTTCTTGGAAGTACCCGTCAATTATCGCAGTCTGCTGTGACACGGGACTCCGACCCATTGAGGTCAAGCGGTCGAACACAGAGTGGATCAACCTCCGCGATCAAGAACTCGTGATCCCCTCCAAGGAATCGAGTAAGGGAGATTCAATGTGGGAAGTCGTGCTGTCAAGTGAGGCAACACGCGCCCTGAGTAACTGGATGGACGAGCGTGATGCTCTGAAAAAATACGACGATAGCGATGCGATCTGGCTCACCAAATACGGGAATCCCTACAGCTCTGGGTCACTGAACAGTCTGCTAAATAAACTCATTGAGCGGGCAAACATTGAGCCGCGGAATCGGGATCTCACTTGGTACTCAATCCGGCGGGGAGTTGCAACTCTTTGGGCAAACGAGGAGGGTATTCACAACGCGAAAGAGCAGCTACGTCACAAACAAATTGAGACAACAGAGCGATATGTTCACTCGGGATCAGAGGAACGTGGTAAACTGGCTGACTCAAAGTGGTAATAACAAATCAAAACGATAGTTTTCTGTACTCTCGATCCTTCAGCGCAAGAGAGTCACGGATTGCTCAATACAGCTCAGGTAGATAACGGTCGGTGATTAGTGAGCAGGCTGAGATTCAGGGCGTGAGTCCTCCTGTGTAGATCCAGACGGGGAGGTTGATAGAGAATCATCCGCACCGGTCGGTGTGACCGGTCGCTCCTCATCCGTCCGGAACGTGACGATTGCGCCTCCAGCAATAGCGCCGATTGTGATGAGAAGTGCCACTTCAACGAGCATCCTGACGACGGTTGCGACTAATATGATGCCGGTAATGAGATTCATCGACGTTATGCCCGACATTTGGAGTAGTATCGGAACGGCGGCGACGAGGACGCCGATTGTACTCCCGATAGCGATTGCCCCACCGACCCGCCGATACTCCGTAGAGAGATCGACTCGTCGGGCAACGTACAAGCCGAGACCGACTGCCATAGCGAGCGTCACCAACGGCCCAACGATTCTGCCCATGTCATTGTAGACTGTCACGGTCTGCCCGACACTCCCTATCATCGGGATTGCGCCCTCAAATCCACGGTCAATCCCCCGACCGAGAATAATATCCGGTACGGACTGAATGACAAGTCCGAAGACGCCGACAAGTCCAGCTAACACTCTAATTCTATTTCTATCCATGATTATATGTATGGTCGTTGTAGTGAAAAGTGTTCGTAGGAGATATGCCTATGTTATCGGAAGCCATTGCTAAATTCGCAAGCGCGATCTCGCGGTTGATTCAGTCTCGCAACCCTGGAAATATTTACTGTAGATCGTTCAGTACAGGTGAACTACTGAAGATTTCGGGGGTTTACTTAGTGGAGGAGTGCTTATACTTCTATTTCTTCTCAGATACTACAGGGGATTGGCTCGGGGAAAATCGCCGTAAAGCAAACGCAACAGTAGATGATACAATCCCTATTGGGACGCCATACAACATTGCTCCCCCCACGCCGGTTAAAAGTCCATAGTCAGGTTGAGGGTGATTAAGCGAGATGACACTATACAGGGCAAAGCCGCTTATGACGATCACGGCGACGGCGATACTCACGAGTATTCCGTCGTTGCGATATGTGTGTATCCCTGCCAGAATAATCGCTGATACCGTGACTCCAAGCGGGCTCATAAGCAAACCAAATGAGTTTCCGATCTCGAAATTCCCAGTAAGATAGAGCTGGCCGAAGAACAAGGCCATGAGAATGACTGAGTATCCGAGATACCGAAGTGATAGGTTCAACGACTTCCCGAGAAGAAGCGATTCTAGCCGTGAGTCCATACACCATGGGGATTCTCTGGTTGTATAAGATTTTCACCGAGAAGGTCGCGGGAAATTAGAGATATAGATAGTACCCAAAACGAGCAGGTACTCTATGACCGGGTTCAATAAGCACTCTTTAGCGACCAGCTGTTTCATCCTGTTTTGAATCGGAAGAATAGGATTTCAACAGATCTGACCGCTTATAACAATTCTTTGAGCGGAACAGATGTTGTGTTTCCTTGAGATACTGTACTGCCCCTCGTGGTAGCACAATGAATGAGTTTATACCAGAGGATACGTTTTAGCCAAATGCGAGATCAAACAGGGGCAACATCCGGAACTTGTTGCCGATTGTAAGCACCGTTGGTCCAGTGGTAGGACATTAGCTTCCCAAGCTAATAGCCCGGGTTCGATTCCCGGACGGTGCACTCCCTTCGGTCGTGCACCGTCCGTTGTCACGCTCGCTCCGCTCGCGTGACTCCCGGACGGCGCATTCCTGCGGCGAACAGGCTCGTGAGCCGCAGGTGTGCCGAGGAATTGAACCCTATCAGTCGTGTCCCGACCGAACCCGCCCGTCAGAAGATGTTCGCCTGGCCGTAGACGGAGATCCCGGTGTCGGTGATCTCGTACGGCTTCGTCTCCCGGGAGTGGTTCGCGTCGCGGATCTTCTGGATCTCGACGGCGAGCCGGGTCTCGCGGAAGTCGGAGCCGCGGACGTACTGGAGTACGAACACCGCGTCGGTGAGGTACTCGACGATCCCGTGTCGGGAGGCGTACGGCGTCTCCTGGTTCGCCTCCGAGGTCAGCAGCGTCGTCACGCCGGCCTCCTTCAGCGACCGAGTGAACCCGAACACCTCCGAGCGCCGCTTCGCGGGGTGATCGTACATCATCTCCAGCAGGGAGACGGAGTCGAGCACCAGCCGGTCGGCGTCGAACTCGGCGATGAGCCGGACGAGGTCGTTCCGGATCGACGCGAGCGAGTTCGCCATCTCGATGGGGTCGATGGCGACCACGGCGAGCCGGTCCTCGTCGGCGTGCTCGCGGAACGACCACCCCTTCTCCTCGGCGGTCGAGAAGATCGACTCGCGCGTCTGTTCCAGCGTGATGTAGATCCCCTTCCGGTCGGACTCGAGCGCCTCGTTGAGGAACTGGAGCGCGAACGTCGTCTTCCCCGTCCCCGCCCCGCCGATAACGGAGAGCAGGGAGCGACTCGGGACGCCGCCGAGGATCATCTCGTCGAGCCCTTCGATGCCGACGTCGGTGCGCTCGATCGACGACTCGAACTCGTCCGGGTCGACGTCGAATCCGGGCTCGGTCCCGTCTCCACCGCCGCCGAAGTCGCCGAACCCGAAGTCGTCTGACCCGAGGTCGTCGGACCCGCCCTGAGCGCGGTTGCGATACCCGCCGAACGGATCGTCCTCGCCGAACGACCCGCCGCCGAAAGGGCCCCCGTCGGAGCCGTCGGAGCCGCCGTCGAAGTCGCTACCGCCGAAATCGCCACCACCGAAGTCGCCACCGGTCGGTTCACCGGACGAGTCCGTCTCACCGGATCCCCTTCCGCCGAACGGATCGTCGTCGCCGAACGACCCCGCGCCGAACGACCCCGCGCCGAACGGATCGCTCTCGGCGCCGTCGTCTCCGTCCTCGGGCGCCGGTCCGCCCGTTCCGTCCGTCTGGCCGGTTTCGTCAGTTCCGTCGCGGACCCCACCGAACGGATCGTCTTCCTCTCCCCCGCGGTCGGAAGCCCTGTCGTTCCCGGGACCGTCACCCACGCCCTCGCCGTTGTCGGCCCTCGCGTCGGCGGATTCGCCGTCGGTCGAGCCGTCGGACTCCTCGTCGAGGTCGCGTAACGCGCGCTCGAACCAGTCGTCCTCCTCGCTCATTGTTCCAGTCGGCCGTGGGGGGTCGACATGTCTCGGGCAACGCGGGCGGCCGGCTTGAAACTTTCCGGAACCGGGAGCCGAAGTCCGCATCCTTTTGTCCGGCGGGGAGAATCGGTGGCGCATGGAGGTCGGCATCGTGGCGCGGAAGGGGAGCGAGCGCGCGGCGAGCCTCGCGGCCGAGCTGCGCGACGCGGTCGTCGCCGCCGGGGGGTCCGTCTGGCTCGACGCGGAGACGGCCGACGCGCTCGGCGAGGGCGACCGCGGGCGCTCGGTCGACGCCCTCGTCGACGCGGACCTCGCCGTCGCGGTCGGCGGCGACGGGACGTTCCTCTTCGTCGCGCGCAACGCCGGCGACACGCCCATCGTCGGCGTCAACCTCGGCGAGGTGGGGTTCCTCAACGCGGTTCCCCCGGCGGACGCAGAAGCGGCCGTGCTCGCCGAGGTCGACGCGTTCGGCCGCGGCGAGCTGGACGTCCGAGAGGCGCCGCGGCTCGCGGCGCGCGCGGGCGACTGGACGTCGGTGCCGGCGGCGAACGAGATCGTGATCCAGAGCGGCCGCCGCGGTCCGGGGGCCGGCATCGACTACGAGGTCCGCGTCGACGGGAGCCGCTACGCGGGCGGCCACGCCGACGGCGTCCTCGTCGCGACCCCGACCGGCTCGACGGCGTACAACCTCTCCGAGCGCGGCCCGCTCGTCGGCCCGGGCGTGAGCGGGCTCATCGTGAACGAGATGGCCGCCGAGTCGGGGATGCCGCCGCTCGTCGTCGACGTCGACGCCGCGGTCACGGTCGCGGTCGAGGGCGTCGACGAGGCGACCGTCGTCAGCGACGGGCGGAACGTGACGACGCTGGAGGCGCCGGTCGAGGTGACCGTCGAGCGGACGACGCCGCCGATGCGGATCGCCGGCCCTCCGTCGGACTTCTTCGAGGCGCTGGGGAAGCTCTCCTGAGCGGCGGGGTCGCTCCGCGACCGCCCCCGACGCGAAAGCTTCAACCGGCCGCCCGTCGCATCCGCGCTCGATGGAGGTCCCTCTCGGACTGGTGCCGTTCGCCGGGCAGTCCCGCACCGAGCACGCCGGCGTGCTCGTGGGAGGCGCGGTCGCCTGCCTGGTCGGCTACGTCGGCGCCGCGGTCCTCCTCTTCGGCCTCGGCGCGCTCGACCACGGCGAGCCCGCGGGACCGCGCCGGGTCGCGTCCGCCTTCGCGTCGCTCGCCTGTTGGGGGTTCTACGCCGCGGCCTTCGTGCGCGGCAAGGGGGGGCCGGTGACCGACGCCCTCGCCTACCCGATCGCGACAGTGACGCTGGTTCCGTTCGCGTTTCGGTGGAGCGTTTTCGGCCCGGCCTGGGACGCGGTCCGCGACCGGATCGGGTTCCTGGTCTTCCAGCCGGGGCTGTTCCTCGACGCGGCGGCACTGACCGTTCCGGGCGTCGCCTTCGGCGCCGGGCTCCTCGCGCTCTGGGCGAGCGTCCTCGGCGAAGAGGCCGTCGGGGAGTGGCAGCGGGAGCACCTCCCGGAGGAGTTCCGGCGGGCGTTCGCCGAGGAGTGAAGCCGCGAGGGGCGAAGCGGTCGGCCGCGGACGCCGGCGACGCCGCGAGGTGCGAGGCCGGCCCACAAAGCGTTTATACCGCGGAGCGAACCGTCGGCCGTGAACCGCCGGTTCGCGCTGTTCGGATACCTCGTCGCGGGCGTCGCGATCGCGGGCGCGGCTGCGGTCGCCTGGATCGCGTCGCCCGAGGCCGCCGTCGCGCGACTCGCGTTGCTCGCGGACGACCCGGTCCGGTTCGGCGTCGCGCTCCTCGCGCTGACCGCCGTCAGGCCGCTGTTGGCGTGGCCGACGACGCTGCTCGCCGTTGCCGTCGGGTTCGGGTACGGCTGGGTCGGCGTCCCGCTCGGCGTCGCCCTGTTGGTGGCGACCGCCGTCGTCCCCTACCGACTCGCGCGGGCGGGACGGGTCCGCGTCCGCGGGGCCTCCCGGACCGCGGACCGGCTCTGCGACGCGGGCGAGCGACTGGCGACCGCGGCCGGAGGTCTCCGAGCCGTGGCGGCCACTCGCCTGCTTCCGCTCCCATCCGACGCGGTCTCGGTCGGGGCGGGGGCCGCGGGGATCCGCCCGCGGCCGTTCCTCCTCGGGACCGCGGTCGGCGAACTCCCCTGGGTGATCGTCGGCGTCGCCGTCGGCGTCTCGCTGGACCGGCTCGCGGCCGGCGACCTCTCCGCGGTCGATCCGACCGTGCTGGTCGCGATGGCCGGCACGGGAGCGCTGCTGCTCGCCGGGCCGCTGTATCGAACGCTCGTCCGAGAAGAACCCGCTACGACTGCGTGACCGCCTCGGCGGGCGACCGCGGGATTCGACTGCGGTCGCCGGCGGATCGCGGCAGGGCGTGTGCCGTCCCGGCCGCGGGGTAGACGCCGCGGCGGGCGGTCGTCGCTATCGCGCGGTCCCGATCAGAACCGCGACTGCGGGCGGAACGCGCCGATCGACCGGAGGCGCGGTGCCTCCGGACGGTCGAGGCGGCTCGTGTGCCTCTCCGATAGCCGGTGCGGACGTGCATTCCCATGACCCCGGATCCCGGGACCGTCCCAGCCCTAACCCCGAAGCCGCGGCGGCGCCCCGACGGCGCCGATCCGAGACGGCTTCAACGGGGGTCGATGGGTGACACGCCGTCCGTCCTCACGAGTCGTCTTCGGTCCCGTTCGCGTCGTCCCCGCTCCCGTCGGACTCCTCGTAGGAGACCTCGATCCCGCGCGGAACCGGACGCAGGAGGTACGAGCCGTTTCCGCGCCGGACCGGCGCGAAGTCGGCCGTGAAGCTGGTCCGGGTGTTCTCGCGGACGTCGAACTCCTCGTTGAACGTCAGCGGCGCGTTCCCGGGCAGGTCGACGTCGGCCTCGTCGCCGCCCTCCAGCGTGCCGTCGACGTTCGAGACGTCGAGCTGGAGGAACCGGTACGTGCCGACCGACAGCTCGCGCTCGTCGATCAGCTGCGTCTCCCCGTTCTGCAACTGGACGAGGTCCGCTTCCTGCGGCTCGTCGAACTCGAGGTACTCACGGCCGGCGGGTTCGTCGCTCTCGTCGTCTCCGCCATCGCCGTCGGTCTCGTTGCCGTCGGCGTCGTCCCCGTCGGTCGCGTTCTCGTCGTCCCCGCCGTCGTCGTCCGTCTCGTTCCCGTCCGCGCCGCTCTCGGCGCCCTCGGGTCCGAGCCAGATCCCCTGTATGGTGACCACGAGCGATTCGAAGTCGCCGATGTCGGCCGGCTGGTCGGTCACCCGCGTCGCGAGGGTTCCGGTCGCGCGGCCGACGCAGCCGGCGACCCCGGCGACCCCGAGCGCGGCGGCGCCGGTCGCCTGCAAGTAGGTCCGGCGGGAGACCGAATCGGTCTCGGACGCGTCGGCCTCGGGCGTGCGGTCCGTCACGTTACGCGCCCCCCGAGTCGTCGCCGTCGCCGGACCCGGCGTCGTCACCGTTGCCGGCGACGTCGCTCACCGTGTCACCGAGGTCGTCGACGCCGCCCGAGAGGAAGTCGTTCACGCTGCTCAGGACGTCACCGACGAAGTCCGGCACCTGATCCGGCAGGTCGCTCGGCGGTCCCGCGTCGCCCGCCGGGTCGTCCGGACCGGACGTCGCCGCGACGGCACCGCCGGCCGCGCCGGTCCCGATCAGTACCACCGTGGCCAGCGCCACGATCAAGGTCGTTCGGATCGCGTTCATGACGGTTTCCTCTCGGGGCGCTACCCCCTTTAATGGCACAAGCCGTTCAGCCCATTTGCCCCCGATTTAACTCGGTTTAATCGTCCGAAGGCGGGCCGAAGAACGGATTCCGTCTCTATTCGGACCTACTTATAAAACAGCGCGTCAGACGGCCGGGGCGATCCGGCTACGGCTCCAGCCGGTTCGGGTCGCGCGGGAACATGATCGCCTCCTTGATGTTGTCGAGGTCGGCGACCTTCTGGACGAGGCGGTCGATGCCGAGCCCGTAGCCGCCGTGGGGCGGGGTACCGAAGCTGAGCGCCTCGATGTAGAACTCGAAGTTCGCCGTCTCGACGCCCTCCTCTTCCATGACCTCGACCATGCGGTCGACGTCGTGTTCGCGCTGCCCGCCCGAGGAGAGCTCCTGGCCCTTGTAGATGAGGTCGAACTTCCGCGAGGCGATCTCGTCGCCCTCGACGTCCTGCATGTAGTAGAACTTCTCGTCGGGGTAGCCGACGACGAAGAACGCGGGATGCCCCTGCTCCTCGAAGTGCTCGCCCAGCAGCTTCTCGCCCTTCGTGTCGAGGTCGGTCGGGTCGTCCGGGAAGTGGCCGTACTCGCGCTCGAGGATGTCGAGCGCCTCGTCGAAGGTGATCCGCGGGAAGTCGTCCTCGGGCACGTCGAGGTCGACGTCGAGGAGGTCGAGCTCGCGCTCGGCGTTCTCGGCGGCCGCGCGGAGCGCGTACCGCAGCGACTCCTCTTGCACGTCCATCACGTCGTCGTGGTCGTCGATGTACGCAAGCTCCACGTCGAACATCGCGATCTCGGAGACGTGCCGGGAGGTCGCGAAGTCCTCGGCGCGGAACGCGGTGCCCGTCTCGTAGACGGCCTCGTAGCCCGAGGCCATCAGCATCTGCTTGTACAGCTGCGGGCTCTGCGAGAGGAACGCGTCCTTATTGTAGTAGAGGATCGGGAACAGCTCCGCGCCGCCCTCGGCGCCGCCCTTCGAGATGAGCGGCGTTTTGATGTCGACGAACCCCTCGTCGTCGAACCACTCCTCCATCGCGGTCATCAGCTTCGAACGGAGGGTGAAGACGGCGAGCGTCTCCGGCTTCCGGAGGTCGAGCGCGCGGTTGTCGAGCCGGGTCGAGAGGTCGACCTCGATGTCCTTCGAGATCTCCAGCGGGAGCGGGGAGTCGGCCTCGTCGATGACCTCGTACTCGGTCGGCGCGATCTCGACGCCGCCGGGCGCCTGGTCGCTCTCAAGCGGCTCGCCGACGACGCGGACCACGTCCTCGGCACCGACGTCCTGCACGGCCTCGAACAGCTCCGGCTCCCGCTCCTCCTTGAAGACGATCTGGATGAGCCCCTCGCGGTCGCGCACGATGAGGAAGACGAGGCCTCCCAGGTCGCGGATCTCGTGGACGTGGCCGGCGATGGCGACCTCGTCCGCGTCCGGTTCGACGTCCGACGTGTGGATTCGCTCGATCATGACGGTGGCTGCGTTACGTGGGTCTGGTCGGGCGTTCGCCATAGGCCTGTCGTCTCGCCGTCGACGGAACCCGTCGCGCGCGGCGGTCTCGCCGCGGATTCGCGGCGGTCGCGCGGTCGGCGCCGCAGTCGGATTCCGACGTGTGCTACCGAGGCACAATCTCGCCACAGATTTAATATCCGTCCGACGGATTCGCCTATCAACGGCGCACTCGCGCCGCGGAGTCCACGTATGACCCGCTTCCGTTCCGTCGCCTCGGCGTCCGCCGCCATCGCCAGCGGCGCGCTCCTCGGCTGGAACGGCTACGGGACTCCGGACACACGGTCCGTCCGGCCGACCGCGTAACGCGCGTCGGCTGGGGAGGGTTCCCCCGCGGGACGGACCGCACCCCGTTCTCTCCAGCCGCCGCCGTATCGACCGCGGAACCGCCGGACGCGACCGTGTCACCCTCGCGAGCGCCGAGGCCGCCCCGCCGCCCGCTCCCGCGGGCGCCGAGGAACGGAGCCCGGCGTTCGAGGTCGCACCGCGTTCGATTCGCGGCGAGGGATTCATGGCAGCAGCCATCCGCACGCAGACGGTGGAAGCGACGGTGAGCGTTCGCGTCTCGCAGGCGGCCGGCGGCGACCTTGCGGCCGGCACCCGCCGACAGCTGGAGCGCGTCGACGGGGTGGCCGTCGAGGGGCTGACGATCGCCGGCGTCCGGCCGGGGCTCAACGACACGACGGTGGAGGCGGTCGCGACCCTCTCGGTCGACGGCGAGGAACCGGTCACGGACCCCGAGCATCACACCGACGCAGACGCTCCCGGCGGCGTCGCCGACCGCGTCGCGGAGCGACTGAGTGACGGGTTCGGCGTGGAGCCGGAGCGCGTCGAACTCGTCGACGGCGCGTAACCGAACCGGGTCTCACCCCGCTTCCGTCTCCCGCCGACTTCACTCGCCCAAGCGATCGCGCACCCGCGCCTCCGCCCGCCGGAGCACGTCTCGGACCGGTAGCCCCGCGGTCTCGGCGACCGCGGCCGCGTCGTCGTACTCGGCGCTCACGTCGTAGACGTCGCCGTCGGCGGTCGACGCCACCTTCACCGACACCTCGTACGCGTCGCCGTCGACCGCGAGCGTCGCCGTCTCGAAGGCACGCTCCGCGATCCATCGGTGGCTCGCGCCCGACTGTCGGACGCCGAGGGTCCCCGTCTCGCGGGCGAGCCGTTCCGCCACCGCCTCGGCGTCCTCCGGCTTGCAGACGACCGTGACGAGGTGGCCCGGCCGCGACTTCTTCATCGTCGTCGGGACGACCGTCACGTCTCGGGCGCCGGCGCGCACGAGGCTCTCCTGGAGTCCGCCGAGCACCTCGGGCGAGGCGTCGTCGAGGTTCGTCTCCAGCACCGCGATCTCGTCGCGGACGAGTCCGCCGACGTCCGCTCCCGCGGTCGCACCGCCCTCGCTACCGCCGTCGCCGACGAGGACGCGGAGGACGTTCGGGTGATCCGGGAAGGTCGCGTCGCCCGCCCCGTAGCCGGCGGCGTCGACGTCGAGGGAGGGCAGGCGGTCGACGCCCTCGGCGACCGCCGCCAGTATCGCGGCCCCCGTCGGCGTGAGCAGCTCGCGGTCGACGGGGCCACCGACCACCGAGAAGCCGGCGCCCGCTAAGATCTCGGTCGTCGCCGGCGCGGGGACCGGGTAGACGCCGTGGCTCATCGAGACCTCGCCGCCGCCGGTCGCGACCGGAGTCGCCACGACGCGGTCGGGGTCGAGGTCGTCGAGGAGGAGCGCCGCCCCCACCACGTCGGCGATCGCGTCGTCCGCGCCGACCTCGTGGAAGTGCGTCTCGTCGAGATCGGTGCCGTGGACCGACGCCTCGGCGAGCCCGAGACGCTCGAAGGCGTCGAGCGCGACCGACTCGACGGACGCAGGGAGATCCATCGACTCGACGAGCGCGACGACCTCGGGGTAGCTGCGGTGGACGCCCGCTCCCTCGGCGTGATCGCCGTGCTCGTGTTCGTGGTCGTGGTCATGTCCGTGGTCGCGCTCACTCTCGCCGTGTTCGTGGTCGTGGTCATGTCCGTGACCGTGGTCGTCCTCGCCGTGACCGTGGTCGTCCTCGCCGTGACCGTGGTCGTGTCCGTGATCGGGATCGCCCCCGGCCTCTCCGCCGTCGCCGTCTTTCTCGTCGAGGAGCACGTCGACGGTCGTCGCTCGGATCCCCTTGTTCGTCGTCTCCCCGATCTCGTACCGGACCGGGAGCCGATCGGTCACGGGCGAGAGGACCTCCGGGTCGGCGCCGGCCGCGATCAGCGCGGCGCAGATCATGTCGCCGGCGGCGCCGGTCCGGCCGTCGAAGACGAGCGTTCGCATGGCGGACCGGAGGCGAGCGCGGGACAAATACCTCCGGATCCGTCGGCGGGCCCCCCGGAACCGCCCTGCGACCGCGGCCGGAGCCGGCGTCGCTATCCCGGCCGGGTCGACGGCGAAAACGCACGCTTACGACGGCGTTTTAAGTCGGGGGTCCGTACCGTGTCACATGATGACACAGTCCGCCGCGGGTCCCGGTTCTCCCGGACGGACCGGCGGCACGGGCAGGGGCAACAGGCTTATTCCCGAACCGGCTGGAGATACGGGTAACCCCCGCGAGGAACCATGAACGAAGTCCAACTCGAAGTGGCGAAGGCGTACCCGAACGACTCGGGACGCGGCATCGCCCGCCTCGACCCCGACACGCTGTTGCACCTCAAGCTCTCGCCCGGCGACATCATCGAGATCGAGGGCGCGGAGACGACCGCCGCGAAGGTCTGGCGCGCCGACCGCCAGGACTGGAACACCGACACGGTCCGCGTCGACGGGTTCACCCGCCAGAACGCCGACGTCGGCATCGGCGAGCGCGTGACCATCCGAAAGGCGGAGGCGGAGAAGGCCGAGAAGCTCGTCTTGGCCCCGCCGGAGGAGGCGTCGGTCCAGTTCGGCTCCGACGCCGCCGGCATGGTGAAACGCCAGATCCTCAAGCGCCCGGTCGTCGAGCGCGACATCGTCCCCGTGATGTCCTCGACGAATCACCCGTTCATGCGGTCGCCCGGGCAGGCGATCCCGCTGATCGCGGTGGAGACCGAGCCGGACGGCGTCTGTCTGATCACCGAGGACACCGACGTCGAGCTCCGCGAAGAGCCGATCTCCGGGTTCGAGAAGACGGGCGGCGGGATCACCTACGAGGACATCGGCGGCCTCCAGAACGAGATCCAGCGCGTCCGCGAGATGGTCGAGCTGCCGATGAAGCACCCGCAGATCTTCTCGAAGCTCGGGATCGAGCCGCCGCAGGGCGTCCTCCTGCACGGCCCGCCGGGCACGGGGAAGACCCTGCTCGCGAAGGCCGTCGCCAACGAGACGTCGGCGTCGTTCTTCTCGATCGCCGGCCCGGAGATCATCTCGAAGTACTACGGCGAGTCCGAACAGCAGCTCCGGGAGATCTTCGAGGACGCGAAGGAGGAGAGCCCCAGCATCATCTTCATCGACGAGCTCGACTCGATCGCGCCCAAGCGCGAGGACGTCACGGGCGAGGTCGAGCGCCGCGTCGTCGCCCAGCTGCTGACGATGATGGACGGCCTGGAGACGCGCGGGCAGGTGGTCGTCATCGGCGCCACCAACCGCGTCGACAGCGTCGACCCCGCGCTCCGCCGCCCCGGCCGGTTCGACCGCGAGATCGAGATCGGCGTCCCCGACGAGACGGGCCGCAAGGAGATCCTCCAGATCCACACCCGCGGGATGCCGCTCTCGGACGACGTCTCCCTCGACCACCTCGCCGACGAGACGCACGGGTTCGTCGGCGCCGACATCGAGAGCCTGACGAAGGAGGCCGCGATGAAGGCGCTCCGTCGCTACCTCCCCGAGATCGACCTCGACGACGAGGAGGTCCCGCCGAGCCTGATCGACCGGATGATCGTCAAGCGCGACGACTTCTCGGGCGCGCTCACGGAGGTGGAGCCGTCGGCGATGCGGGAGGTGCTCGTCGAGCTCCCGAAGATCTCGTGGGACGACGTGGGCGGGCTCAGCGACGCCCAAGAACAGGTCCAAGAGTCCGTGGAGTGGCCGCTCACCTCGCCCGAGAAGTTCGACCGGATGGGCGTCGACGCCCCGAAGGGCGTGCTGTTGTACGGCCCACCCGGAACCGGGAAGACGCTGATGGCGAAGGCGGTCGCCAACGAGACGAACGCGAACTTCATCTCGGTCAGGGGGCCGCAGCTGCTCTCGAAGTGGGTCGGCGAGTCGGAGAAGGCGATCAGACAGACCTTCCGGAAGGCCCGGCAGGTGAGCCCGACGATCATCTTCTTCGACGAGCTCGACAGTCTCGCGCCCTCGCGCGGGCAGGAGATGGGGAACAACGTCTCCGAGCGCGTCGTCAACCAGCTGCTCACCGAGCTCGACGGGTTAGAGGAGATGGGCGACGTGATGGTGATCGGCGCCACCAACCGCCCCGACATGATCGACCCCGCGCTGCTGCGCTCGGGCCGGTTCGACCGGCTCGTGATGATCGGCCAGCCCGACCAGGAGGGCCGCGAGCAGATCCTCGACATCCACACCCAGGACACGCCGCTCGCGCCCGACGTGAGCCTCCGCGAGATCGCGGAGATCACGGACGGCTACGTCGGCTCCGACCTCGAGGGGATCGCCCGCGAGGCCGCCATCGAGGCCCTGCGCGACGACGACGACGCCGAGGAGGTCGAGATGAAGCACTTCCGGCGCGCCATGGAGTCGGTGCGTCCCACGATCAACGACGACATCCTCGCGTACTACGAGGAGGTCGAACAGCAGTTCAAGGGCGGCAGCGGAAACGCGATCCGCGACACCGGCGGCCGGATCGGGTTCCAGTAAGCCGCGGAGCCGTCTCCGGAGGCCGTCCGCCCGCGCCGACCGTTTTTTCGGCTGGGAAGCGTATTGACGCACGGCTATGTCCGACGACGTCACCGTCGACGTGGAGGTCGAAGTGGAGGTCGACAGCGACGAACTGGAAATCGAGCGCGACGACGCCGAGGTCGTGGAAGCGAGCTACGAGGCGAGCGGCGTCGAGATCGGCATCGAAGCCGAGGTGGAGACGCACGGGGGCGACGACGAGGAGCACGGTCGCGATGAGGAGGAGACCGACCAGCACGAGGCCGATCACGACGCGGACGACGACGAGTAGCCCGACGCCGTCGCCCGCGAGCGCGACTCCCGAGCGTCTCGTTCCGCGTCTTTTAACCCCGACAGCGACCAAGCGGAGCCATGTCCCAGCCGCGCGTCCCGGGCGGTGACGAGAACACGCTGGAGCTGCCCTGCGGGCAGACGATGGCGGCCGGCGAGCTGGACCTCGGGATGCGCGAGTTCGAGTGCGACTGCGGCGAGACGCACGCGGTCGTGATGGACGTGCATCCCCCCGAGCGGTTCCTCCCCGACTTCCTCGTCGAGGTGCTCCGCGAGGCGATCGAGACGACCAGCGAGGAGATGCCGGAGTTCGACACCCCGCACCTGCTCGGCGTCGTGTTAGAGGAGTTCCCGGAGGCCGTCGTCGCGTACGACGCCAGCGAGAACGCGGACGTCGGCTACGCGATGGCGTGGGTGACCGACTTCGACTCCCGGCGCCTCCACGAGATCGTCGTCGAGCTCGTCGTCGAGCTGATGGAGCACGCCGTGAGCCACGCCGACGACGACGAGGCGCTCTCGGCGTTCGAGGCGGAGATGGTCGAGTTCGACGTGAGCGAGTTCGTCGAGCAGTACCGCGCCGAGCGCGACCTCGAGGCCGAGGACCCGTACGCCTGAACGCCGTGCTCCGTCGATTTTAAACGGGGCCCCGGAAGACGGCTCGGACGGCCGAGATCTCCCGTTTCGGCGCTCCTGTCAGACATTTGTCCGACTCGCGTCTCACTGAACCCTATATGTACGGCTGTCGTACGTAAGACGTATGAGCGGCGGCGAATACGACCGCTACGACCGAATTCGCAGCGTGCTCGCCGAGGCCGACGAGCCGCTGACGGCGCGGGAGATCCTCGCGCTCGCCGACGAGTGCGAGGAGATCGACAGCCCGCACCGCGTCGCGACCGTGCTGGGCCGGTGGGCCGAGCGCGGCGAGGTCGAGGTCATCGCGGACCGCCCGTACCGGTACAGGCTGGAGACCTGATCGCGGCCGCGCGCGTCGCGGGCGACGCCGGCTCCTCGCGGTCGGGGTCCGCGGTCGGGAACACGCGGGTCTCGACGCCGATCGCGGCGAGTCGTTCGCGGCCGATCCCGAGTTGCGTCGCGTCGGCCGGACGCGAGGGCGCCACGACCGCCAGCTTCTGATCGTCCCCGAGCGGTGGGGGCGTCGCAAACGCCATGTCGGCGGCTTGCGTTCGACGTCCCGATACGTCACCGGGTCGTATGATACTCCATCACGTGCGGTACGTCTCGACGTACCTTGCGAAAATCGCAAAGTCGCTGCGAGATTCGTATTCTATCGTCGGCCTTATTACGATGAGCGTACTCCGTCGCGATAATGAGCGAGGACCGGACCATTCTACTCATCGGTAGCGGGCCGATCCAGATCGGACAGGCGGCAGAGTTCGACTACTCCGGCGCACAGGCGTGTCGCGCCCTCCAGGAGGAGGGGGCTCGCGTCGTGCTGGTGAACTCGAACCCGGCGACGATCATGACCGACCCGGAGACCGCGGACCGGGTGTACATCGAGCCGATCACGCCGGAGGCGATTGCGGAGGTCATCCGCATCGAGGAGCCCGACGGCGTCATCGCCGGGCTCGGCGGCCAGACCGGGCTCAACGTCACCGCCGAGCTCGCCGAGGAGGGGATCTTAGAGGAGCACGACGTCGAGGTGATGGGGACGCCGCTCGACACCATCTACGCGACGGAGGACCGTGACCTGTTCCGCCAGCGCATGGAGGACCTGGGCCAGCCGGTTCCGAAGTCGACCACCATCTCGCTCGACGAGGGCGAGTCGGTCACCGACTTCGACGAGGACGCCTTCCGCGGTCGCGTTCAAGACGCGGTCGACGCGGTCGGCGGGCTCCCCGTTATCGCTCGGACGACGTACACCCTCGGCGGCTCCGGCTCCGGGGTCGTCGACGAGTTCGAGGAGCTCGTCGAGCGCGTCCGCAAGGGGCTCCGCCTCTCGCGGAACAGCGAGGTACTGATCACGGAGTCCATCGCGGGATGGGTCGAGCTGGAGTACGAGGTGATGCGGGACGCCGACGACTCCTGTATCATCATCTGTAACATGGAGAACATCGACCCGATGGGGATCCACACCGGCGAGTCAACCGTCGTCACCCCCTCGCAGGTGATCCCGGACGACGGCCACCAGGAGATGCGCGACGCCGCGCTCGAAGTGATCCGCGACCTGGGCATCCAGGGCGGCTGTAACATCCAGTTCGCGTGGCACGACGACGGGACGCCCGGCGGGGAGTACCGCGTGGTGGAAGTGAACCCGCGCGTCTCCCGCTCCTCGGCGCTCGCGTCGAAGGCGACCGGCTACCCGATCGCCCGGGTCACGGCCAAGGTCGCGCTGGGCAAACGGCTCCACGAGATCGACAACGAGATCACCGGCGAGACGACCGCCGCCTTCGAGCCCGCCATCGACTACGTGGTGACGAAGGTGCCGCGGTGGCCGATCGACAAGTTCGACGACGTCGACTTCGAGCTCGGGACGGCGATGAAGTCGACCGGCGAGGCGATGGCGATCGGGCGGACGTTCGAGGAGAGCATGGTGAAGGCGCTCCGCTCCTCAGAGTACGACCCCGCCGTCGACTTCGACGAGGTGTCGGACGGGGAGCTCGAGTCCGAGTACCTCGAGCGCCCGAGCCCCGACCGCCCGTACGCGATGTTCGAGGCGTTCGACCGCGGCTACGCCGTCGACGACGTGATCGAGCTGACGGGCATCTACCGCTGGTACGTCGAGCGCTTCGAGAACATCGCCGAGGGGACCGCCGCGGCCGCCGAGGGCGACTTCACCGAGGCCGCGATGGTCGGCCGCACTGACGCGGAGATCGCCGCGACCGCGACCGCCGGGGGCGTGGAGGCGGACGTGAGCGAGGTGGAGACCTCGGTTCCCGACCGGACGTACAAGCAGGTCGACACATGCGCGGGCGAGTTCGAGGCGTCCACGCCGTACTACTACTCGGCCCGTCTGCCCCAGTTCCTGCGGGGCGACGACACGGCCGGCGCGACGGACGAGGTCCGCGTCGACCCCGACGTCGAGAGCGTCGTGGTCGTCGGCGGCGGCCCGATCCGTATCGGCCAGGGCGTCGAGTTCGACTACTGCGCAGTCCATGCGGTGCGCGCGCTGCGCGAGCTGGGCATCGACGCGCACGTCGTCAACAACAACCCGGAGACCGTGTCGACCGACTACGACACCTCCGACGGGCTCTTCTTCGAGCCCATCTCGGCCGAGGAGGTCGCCGACGTGATCGAGACGACCGGTGCCGACGGCGTGATGGTCCAGTTCGGCGGGCAGACCTCCGTGAACGTGGGCGACCCGCTCGAGGCGGAGATCGAGCGCCGCGGGCTCGACTGCTCGATTCTGGGGACGAGCGTCGAGGCGATGGACCTCGCCGAGGACCGCGACCGCTTCAACGTCCTCATGGACGAGATGGGGATCGCCCAGCCCGAGGGCGGCACCGCGACGAGCGAGGAGGAGGCGCTGGAGCTGGCCCACGACATCGGCTACCCGGTGCTGGTGCGCCCCTCCTACGTGCTCGGCGGGCGCGCGATGCGGGTCGTCGAGGACGACGCGGAGCTGGAGGAGTACATCGAGGAGGCGGTCCGGGTCTCGCCCGACAAGCCGATCCTCGTCGACCAGTTCCTCGACGACGCGGTCGAACTGGACGTCGACGCCGTCGCCGACGGCGAGGACGTCCTGCTCGGCGGCGTGATGGAGCACGTCGAGAGCGCGGGGGTTCACTCCGGCGACTCCGCGTGCATGATCCCGCCGCGGTCGCTCGACGACGAGACGATGGCGCGGGTCCGCGAGGTCACCGAGGACATCGCCCGCGCGCTCGACACGGTCGGCCTGCTCAACGTCCAGCTCGCGGTGACCGGCGTCGGCGACGACGTCGACAGCGAGGTGTACGTGCTGGAGGCGAACCCGCGCTCCTCGCGGACGGTCCCGTTCGTCTCGAAGGCGACGGGCGTCCCCATCGCGAAGCTCGCCGCGAAGGTGATGACGGACGACCTGACGCTCGCCGACCTCGACGCCGACGAGCAGATCCCGGAGCACCGCAGCGTGAAGGAGGTCGTCCTACCGTTCGACCGCCTGCCGGGCTCCGACCCGCGGCTCGGCCCGGAGATGAAGTCGACCGGCGAGGTCATGGGCACCGCTCGGTCGTTCGGCAAGGCGTACGACAAGGCGCAGGACTCCACCGGCAAGCCGATCCCGGAGTCCGGAACCGCCGTCGTCGACCTCTCCGCCGAGGAGTTCCCGGACCCCGACACCGAGGAAGGCGAGGCGCTGGTCGATGGGTACGCCGAGCACTTCGAGCTATCGACCGCGACGGACCTGATCGAGGCCGCGAGGCGCGGCGAGATCGACCTCATCGTCTCCCGCCAGCGCGACCTGCTCGAGGTGGCGGTCGAAGAGGAGATAACCTACTTCTCGACGCACGCCTCCGCGAAGGCCGCGCTGGAGGCGATCGAGCACGCCGGCGACGACATCGACGTGATGGCCGTCTCCGACCGGCCGAAGCGCGTCGAGCGCTGGGGCGCCGCGGAGTGAGCGCGTCGCGGTAGGAGACAGGGCACGGAATCGCCGCACGCCCGGAGGGGGAACGCACAAGCCGCCCGCCGCCCTCCGGGCGGGTATGAACGTCGATATTCTGCTGTACGACGGCTTCGACGAGCTGGACGGGATCGGCCCGTACGAGGTGTTCGACTACGCGATGGAGTACGCGAGCGAGAGCGGCGACGCCGCGGGCCGCGTCCGGTACGTGACCCTCGACGAGCGCGACTCGGTGACCGCGAGCCACGGGACGCGGGTCGGGGTCGACGGGACCCTGCCCGAGCCGGACGCGGCCGACGTCCCCGACCTGCTGGTCGTCCCGGGCGGCGGCTGGAACGCGCGCGACGAGGAGGCGAGCGCGTGGGCGGAGGCGCGGAAGGGGGACGTTCCCCGCGCCCTCGCGGCCCACCACGCGGCCGGCACGCGGATCGCCTCGGTCTGCACCGGGTCCATGCTGCTGGCGGAGGCCGGCGTCACCGACGGGCGGCGCGCCGTCACCCACGCCGGCGCGATCGACGAGCTCCGCGAGTCGGGGGCCGAGGTCGTTGACGCGCGCGTCGTCGACGACGGCGACCTGCTCACGGCCGGCGGCGTGACCTCCGGGATCGACCTGGCCCTGTACCTCGTCGAGCGAGAGTTCGGCGGCGACGTCGCCGACCGCGTCGCGACCGTCATCGAGTACGAGCGCCGCTACGAGGTCGCGGGCGAGAGCGAGAGCGACTGACGCCGGTCAGTCGTCGCCGTCGTTGGGAAGCGGGGCGTCGGCCTCGCTCTCCCCGGCCTCGTTGCTCGTGGTCGCGCCGTCGGCCTCGACCGTGATCACGGTGCAGTCGAGCTCGCTCCGGAGGAACGAGTCGATGTCCGGGTCGGAGAGGAGCTTCTGGACCATCCGCCGCCAGCGACCCGCCTGCTTCGAGCCGATGACGACGACGTCGGCCTTCTCGGCGACGATCTCTTCGAGGATGGTCTCCTCGACGAGGAAGCCGCGCCGGACGACGTACCGCGCGCGGTCCACCGCCCCGATCCGCCGCTCGACGGCGCGCTTGAGGTCGCTGCGTGAGACGCCGCCGGAGTTCTGATACAGGTCCACGTGGAGGATCGTGAGGTCGGCGTCGCGCTCCTCGGCGACGCGGACGGCCTCCCGCAGCGTCGCCGCTGAGTGCGACGACGGAGGGAATCGGACCGGGACCACGACGAGAGTCATGACGGGAAGGTTGTGGCGGAGGGATAAATACGCTGTCGGTGCGAATATTCGCGTTGAGAATCGAAGGGCCGCGCTTCACACGACGGGGGCGCCGGTCACCGCCGCGAACTGCTCCGGATCGAACCGAACCCCGCCGATCGAGTCGATCCACGGGAGCCGCCCCAGCCGCCGAGCCCGGTCGTGCGACACGCGGACGACCGCGAACCCCGACCGGTGGTGGAGCACGAGCCGGCCCGACGTCCCCACGAGCCCGAGCAGCCCGGTGACGAACGCGTCGTGGTCGACCGATTCGGGGCGTTTCACGAAGAAGAACGCCTCCGCGTCGGGATCCGGTCCCGAGACCTCGATCGACGCGCCGAACCGCTCCGCGAGGGTCACCGCCCCTCCGTCATCCGGGCCGCCTGTTCGATCCAGTCCGCGGCCCGGCTCGTCGACGCCCGCGTGATCTCGGCGACCGTCTCCGGGTCGAGCGCCGACAGCTGCGCGACGTTTTCGATCCCCTTCTCGCGCAGTCGACTCGCGTACGTCGGTCCGATGCCGGAGACGGACTCGAGCCCGGGCGACTCCTCGTGGCCGGCGAGCTCGTCCTGCAACGCGCGGACCCGCTCGACCGGGATCGACAGCCGCTCGGCGAGCTCCTCCGGGTCCTGTTTCACCAGCGACTCGAGGTCGGTGACGCCGGCGCGGTGCAGCCGGTCCGCGACGGCCGAACCGTTCTCCGGATCGGCCTCGACGATCGCGCGGCGGAACGCCTCCATGCGCTCCTTCTCGTCGGCGTCGGTCGGTTCGTCGGGCTTCTCCTCCGCGGGTTCGTCGACGCTTGCGTCGCCGCCCCCCGTCGCGTCAGCGTCGGTCGAGTCGGTCGAGTCGTCGGTATCCTCATCCGCGTTCGATTCGTCCGTCGTCTCCGTACTCGATTCGTCTGTCGCCTCCGGACCGGCGGCGGGCTCCTCGGCGAGAACGAGGTCGACGGGCGATCCGGGCTCGGCGACAGCGTACGCGTCGGGGAACTGCTCGACGACGGCTCCGGGGGTCGTCGTCGGGTCGGGGGTGCGCTCGACCGCGCCGACCGCGAGGTCGGCGGCGGTCAGCCGGCGGACCGCGGCCTCGCGCGACAGCCCTCGCAGCTCCGGCACGTCGACGTACTCCGTCTCCGGTCTGTCCGGCTCGGTGCGGGGCGCCCGCAGCCGGAACGAGACTTCGCTGAGGTTCGCCGAGAGCGACGACTCGTCCAGCGAGGGGAGGTGCATCCGGACCCCCTCCTCGGTCTGGGTCACGTTCGCCTTGAGCGTGAAGTCGACGTCGTCGACGCGGTACCGCTCGCTCGATAGGTCGTCGTCGGCCGCCTCCAGCGCCGCGCCGAGGTTCGAGAAGACGGTCTTCGGCTCCAGCGCCGGCCGCTCGGCCTCCAGTTCCCGCACGCGCTCCTGCAGCCGATCGCGGTCGTCGCTCAGCGTCGAGAGCCGGTGCTCGAGCGCGTCGCGTTCGCTCCGCACGTCGAGTACGTCGGTCTGGAGCCGGACGAGCGACTCCTGCCGCTCGGTGATCACCCGCTCGAGCGCCGCCCGCTCGACGGTGTCGAGCTTGTCGACGTCGAGCTGCGGGACCTCCGCCAGCTGGAACGTCTCGGCGATCCGATACGGGTCGCTTTTGACGTCGAACCCGTCGCTCATGGTCGACGCGTCTCCGGCGGCACGGGCGCGATCTTGAGGCGGACCTCGCTCGCGATCTCGGCGTCCACCTCGTACTCGTCCGCGACGCGATGGTTGAGCGGCACGGCTTTCACGACGGGCTTGTACCCGCGGACCTGGTTCGTCTCCGGGTCGCGGATCTCCTTGCCCTCGACGGAGAGCGTCACCTCCAAGTCGGCCTCGACCTCGGCGAAGCGGAGCCACGACGCGTCGAGGTCGTACGCGAGCTCGCCGCTCTCGATCTCGCGTTCGAGCGCGCGCTGGGACGCCATCGACCGGCGGTCCAGCTCCTCTTGCCCCTCGGCGACCGAGAACGCGACCGAGCGGACGAACTCCGAGAGCGGTCGCGCGAGCCACTCGTCAGTCGGCACGGTCGCCTCCGCGTTCCGCGTCGGTCCCCGTCGATGAGTCGGCCCGCACCGGAAGCGGCGTCGGTTCGAGGCGCGCGGCCAGTCGGGCGTTCGCGCCGAACTCCCGGTCGAACCGTCTCCAGTCGATCACCGACTGCGTGCTCGCCGTGAGCCCGCTCGCGGGGTCGGCGGGGTCACCGTTAGTGCTCCCGTCGTCGCCCTCGCGTTCGGTCGCGCGCACGTCGACGTCGACTTCGACCGTCGCCTCGCTGAACCGGTACCAGGCGGGCGTGATCCCGATCTCCAGCAGGGATCGGCGCTCCGTCGCGGCCGGCGTCGCGGTGACCGTCCCGTCGGTGTCGATCGTCCGCGTGACCGACGGGACGACCTCGAGTTCGGTCTCCGCGAGCGACGTCCCCGTCTCCGCGCTGTGCGCGTCGAGCGCGGTCTGCGCGTGGGCGACGCCCGCGGCCAGCAGGTAGACGAGGTCGTCGAACGGGACGTCCGCGACCGGCTGGTCCGGTCGGCGGCGGGCGGTACTGGGCAGACTCACGTGATGGGCACGTAGTGGCATAGATGGCGGTATCGCGGGTGCGGTTCGATTGTCGCAGGTGGGGTTCAGGCGTCGCCGTCGGGAGCCGCTCTCTCGACGGCGGGACCGCGAACCGATTCGATCACTCCTCGGGCGTGGTGCGGTTGTCGACGGTCTCGACCTCGGGAAAGAGGTACGGCGGCTCCGGCACCGGGACCATCGTGGTCTTCAACTTGCTCGTCCCGTGGACCTCCTTCCCGAACTTGCGGTTGTGGCTCACGTCGGTCTGTATGCTGCCGCCCCACAGTCCGAATCCGGCGTGCGCCTTGGCGCTGACGTCGATGTCCGTCTCCCGCTCGGTGGTCGTCTTGATGTCCATCTCGACTTCGATGACGGCCTCCGAGAACTGATAGAACGTCGGGAACAGCCCCGCTTGCAGCAGCGAGACGTCGATCGCGTCCGCCGAGGAGTAGGTGACGTCGCCGTTCGAGTCGATCGTCCGCGTGATCGCCGGGACGACCTCGATCTCGGTCTCCGCGAGCGTCTTGGCGACCTCGACCGAGTTCATGTCCAACTGGTTCTGCGCGTCCGCGATCCCCTGGCCCATGCTGGCCACCATCTCGGGGAACGGTACGTCGAGTAACTCCTGTCCTACGGACATTCTTAAGTAATGATCACAATAGATATTAAACTGGTATGTAATAAATTAGGGGAGTTGTCGACGGTTTTTGGGTGGTGTTCGGTGGTCCCTCGCTTATCTCTGAGATACGTCTAAAACAATTTAAGGCGTCTTTACGGGCGTTTCACGGTTTCTTACCGAGGACCGATAACCCGGACTGTTTAAATGGGTGGTGATCGAGAATTCCCGCGGTCCGACGGTCGATCGTTTTTCGTCGGGTTCGTGCGGTAAATCACGCTCAGTACTCGATCGCTGTCGCTCAGCGATATTCAAATCCAGTCTCAATTTCCGGTCAGCAACCGTTCGCTATCGCTGACGGGTGCAGAGGTTCAGTCCGCCCTCCCCGAATTGAACGGGGGACAAGTCGATCTACAGTCGACTGCTCTACCAGGCTGAGCTAAGGGCGGTTACCGTATTCTAGCCGCCGGATTCAACTTAAGGGTTCCCTTTCAGCGCAGGTGTGATCCGCCGTACCGCGGGCGCTTCGGGAACCATCCGCCTCGCTCCGACCCCGCCCGCCGCGCGCGGTTTTTAAGTCGCTCGCGGCGGGAGCGGAGGTATGGCCGACGGCGACGACAGACAGGCGACGTTCGGGTCGGACGGGAGCCTGGAGACCGACACGACGCCGGACGCGACCGGCGAGAACGACTTCGGCGAGCCGAAGGAGCCGAACGAGACCGACGGCGGCTACAACCGCTACGCCGTCTCCAGCCTCCTCCAGAAGGCCGTGCGCCGCTCCGACGAGGAGGTCGCCGCATGGGCCGCCTGGGAGCTCGCGCGCTCCGGCTACGCGTGGAACCTCTGGGACAGGCTGACCCTCTACGTCGTCGAGGACCTCCGCGCCGGTAGCGAGGTCGCGCTGACGATCGAGCGCTACGAGGAGCTCGCGACCGAGCGCTGGGAGCCGGCCGAGTGGAAGGGCCGCCTCTGTGCGATCCACGCCGCGTTGGCGGCCGCCCGCGCCCAGTCGACCCGCGAGGGCCCCAACGCCGACGAGTACTTCCGGGCCGTCGCCGACCTGCGCGCCGAGGCCCGCGAGCGCGGCGAGGAGCCCGCCCACGACTTCCCGGTCGGCGACCTCGAACCCGGCGGCGAGTTCGACGCGATCTTCGACGGCCACACCGGCGAGGGGTCGAAGCTGGGGCGCGGGACGCGCTTCTTCAAGACCCGCGGCGCGCGGGTCGGGCCGGAGGGCGAAGGCGAGCACAGCGCCCGCTGGCAGCGCCTCGCGATGCTGCTCGACGACGAGCGCGACTACTCCGCCGCCGAGCTCGACCGCGCCGTCGAGCCCGTCGACCCGGACGACCCGTGGCACGAGCCCGAGACGATCGGCGAGGGAGGGGACGACGAGAGCGCGCGGGAAGACCGGGCAGATGGCGAAGGTCGAGACGACGCCGACGACCCGGACGGGTCGCTCTCCGACTTCTCGTCGTAGCCGTCGGTGGGCCGCGACGGGTCCGTTCCGCCGAGGGCCACCGACCGCACGGTTCTCCGCGAACACCGACGGGCGGCGACTACCGCACCCGCGTCGCCGGTTCCGCCAATCCTTATCACTCCGGCTCGGGAAGTACCGCCATGGCAGACGTAGCCATCGTCGGCGGCGGACCGGCCGGACTCAGCGCGGGACTGTTCGCGGGCAAGAACGGTCTTGACGCGGTCCTGTTCGACGCCGACAAGACCTGGATGCACAAGGCGCACCTGTTCAACTACCCCGGCATCGGCTCGGTCGGCGGCAGCGAGCTCCTCGCGACCATGCGACAGCAGGCCGACGACTTCGGCGTCGACCGGAAGCAGGGCGAGGAGGTCACCGGCGTCGCCGAGTCGGGCGACGGGTTCGCAGTGACGACCGAGTCGGGCGAGTACGAGGCCGACTACCTCGTGCTCGCGACGGGCGCGAGCCGCGACCTCGCCGAGTCGCTCGGCTGCGCGTTCGGCGACGACGACACGGTCGACGTCGACGTCTCGATGGAGACCAGCGTCGACGGCGCCTACGCCACGGGCGGGATGGTCCGCGCCGAGGAGTGGCAGGCGGTCATCTCGGCCGGCGACGGCGCCGCCGCGGCCCTCAACATCCTCTCGAAGGAGAAGGGCGAGCACTACCACGACTTCGACGTCCCCGACACCGCGACGTCCGTGTTCGGCGGCCTGATCGACGACGAGTAACGCTCGCTCGCGATCGTCTCTCTCGTCCGTCCCTTTTCAGTCAGCGCCGTGTCGGCACAGTCGGGGTTACCGTCGTCGACAGCTCGAAAAGCGTCGAGAAGTGCCGTCCCAAATCTCAGATGCGGGTATATCCGAGTCCGTCGAGAGCCCTATCGCGACCCGCCGGCTGACGCCGGACACGTGTCGACGCCGAGCAGCGAGTAGAGCAGACAGGTGCCGCTCGCGGCGGTCCCGAGCATGAGCAGCGACGCGACGCCGAGGAGGGGCGCGGCGAGTGCCGACAGGGGAACCGCCCCGGCGAGGGTTGCGAGCGAAACGGTCCCGAGCACCGCACCGAGAGCCGTTCTGACGAGCTTGTCCGCGGATCCGACGTTCTGGTTCATACCGCACAATACTACGCACAACCATATATACGTTCGCACTCGGCCGAGTCCGGTCGTCGGAGCACCGGTCGCATCGGATCAGCGCGGACCGGGCCGCGGGCGTCCCGCCGGAGTCGCGAAAAATGTGAAATATCGACGAGTCGGCCGGCGACCGCGATCGCCGCTTACTCGCCCGTCTCGATCGGCGCGCCGACGAGGTTCCCCCACTCGGTCCACGAGCCGTCGTAGTTGCGGACGTCGTCGTAGCCGAGCAGCTCGTGCAGGAGGAACCACTCGATCGACGAGCGCTCGCCGACGCGGCAGTACGTGATCGTCGACTCGTCGCCGTCGACGCCGGCGTCCGAGTACAGCTCGCGGAGCTCGTCCGCGCTCTTGAACGTGCCGTCCTCGTTCAGCGTGGTCGAGATCGGGACATTGCTCGCGCCGGGGATGTGGCCGCCCCGCTGGGCGGTCTCGTTGAGCCCCTCGGGCGCGATGACCTCGCCGGAGAACTCCTCGGGGGAGCGGACGTCGACCATCGGGATCCCCTCCTCGATCGCCTTGTCGATGTCGTCCTTGTACGCGCGGACGCTCTCGAAGGGGCCGCGGGCCTCGTAGTCGCGCGGCGTGAAGTCGGGCTCCTCCGTGGAGAGCGGGTAGTCGTTGGCGACCCAGTACCCCTTCCCGCCGTCGATCACGCGGACGTCCTCGTGACCGTAGTACTTGTAGATCCAGTAGCCGAACAGCGCGAACCAGTTGGGGACGCGACCGCCGCCGTAGACGACCACGGTGGTGTCGGCGTCGATGCCGCCCTCGCCGTTCCGGGCCGCGAAGTCCGCCTTCGAGACGATGTCGCGCTCCGTCTCGTCGGTGAACACCTCGTCCCACTCGAAGTTCAGCGCGCCGGGGATGTGGCCCTCCTCGTAGGGCGTGTACTCCGACTCGTCGGTGACGGTCGGATTGTTGATCTCGACGAGTCGCAGGTCGGCGTCGTCCTCCTGAAACGCGTCGAGGTTCGATTCCACCCAGTCCGCCGTGACGAGTACGTCCTCAGACATCACTTTCTGTTACGCGGGCGACGCTTTTGAACTCCCGGTAATGGTGGTCCTTGCCGTGGTCTCTGACGCGGGGGGTGACGGGCCGTTCCGAATGCTCGGAGCGAACGCTACCGGATCACCGTCACCGGCACGTCGGCCTTGTCGACGACGCTCTTCGCGACGCTGCCGACGACCTGCTCGCGCTCCGCGCTCAGCCCCCGGTGCCCGACGTAGATCGCGTTGACGTCCGCCTCGGCCGCGTAGTTCGCGAGCGCGTCGGCCGGACGCCCGGTGAGCAGCTGCGTCTCCACGTCGATCGACTCGTCGCCGACCGCCTCCTCGGCGATCGTCTTGGCGTTGGCGAGGACGCTCTGGCCGGCGTCGACCGCGGCCTCCTCGCCCGGGAGGACGATCGTGCCGTCGACGAGCTCCGAGTCCGGCGTCAACACGTGGGCGATCTCGAGGGTCTCGTAGAACGCGACCGCCTGCCGCGCCGCGTATCTGACGGCCTCGTCGCTCTCCGTCGATCCGTCGGTCGCAACGAGATAGCTCATACCCGGAGATGGCGCCGGCTCGCATATAACTCCTGTCCGGCGTTCTCACGTCCTGCGGTTCCGGGCCGGCCTCAGTCGCGGTCGACCGGTCGCGCGACCATCTCGCCCCACGGCTCGAATCCGTGCCGATCGTAGAAGGCCCGAGCGCGCTCGTTCGCGGGGTCGACGTCGAGCACGACCCGGTCCAACGGGAGGTCTTGGTCGCCCGCGAGGTCGACGGCGGCGGCCATCAGGTCGTCGGCGACGCCCGTGCCGCGGTGGTCGGGCGCGACGTACAGCTCGTTTACCACCGCCGCGTCCCAGACCATCGCCAGCCGCGCGGGAAGCACGAAGACGTAGCCGACGACCTCGTCGTCTCCGGCGGTCTCGCCGCCGGCCTCCTCCCCCTCGCCGCTCTCTGCGACGGCGACCGTCACGCAGCGCTCGTCGTCCGCGACGCACCGATCGACCCACACGAGCCACCGATCGCGGTACTCGTCGGTGAGTTTCCCTTCGTAGGCGGCCGCCTTCTCCTCGCCGCCGGTGTTCTCTCCGAGGCCGCGCTCGAAGGCGAGCTTGCAGTCGTACAGGCCGTCGGCGTCGGTCGCGGGATCGTACGGACGGAGCGAGAAGCTCACGCCTCCTCGCCCCCGTTCCCGGTCTCGATGTCATCTCCTCCCTCGACGTCCCCGTCCTCCAGCACGAACTCCGCGAGCTTCGGGACGAACGTCCCGATGTCGGTGACCATCCCGACGGCCTGCGCCGAGCCGCGGTCGAGCAGCTGGGTGACTGTCGCGGGGTTGATGTCGACGCAGACGGTCTTCGTCGTCGACGGGAGGCAGTTCCCGACGGCGACCGAGTGGAGCAGCGTCGCGAGCATGATCACGATGTCGGCCTCGTGCGCCTGCTCGCGGATCGCGTCCTGCGCCTCGACGGCGTCCGTGATCGTGTCCGGGAGCGGGCCGTCGTCGCGGATCGAGCCCGCGAGCACGACGTCGACGTCGCGCTCGACGCACTGGTACATCACGCCCTCGGTCACGATACCCTCCTCCACGGCGGCCTCGATCCCGCCCGCGCGGATGATCTCCGAGATGGTCCAGATGTGGTGTTTGTGCCCCTTCCGCGGGTGTTCGAGCGTCTCGACGTTCATCCCGAGCGACGTGCCGTACAGCGAGCGCTCCAGGTCGTGCGTCGCGAAGCCGTTCCCGGCCGAGAGCGCGTCGACGTAGCCCGCCGCGACGAGGTCCGCGAGCGCGTCGCCGGCGCCCGAGTGGATCACGGCCGGGCCGGCGACGACCATCACGTTCCCGCCCGAGCGCTTCACCTCCCGGAGCTCCGCGGCGACCTCTCGGATGGTGGACTCCGAGGGGCGCTCGGCGGAGACGCCCCCCTGCATGAAGCCGAACGCGCCGCCTCCGCTTCGCGGACGCTCCGGCGGGTGCACCCGGATCCCCGACCGGTCGGTCGCGATCAGGTCGCCCTCCTCGACCGCGTTGAGCACCTTCGTGTACGCGCGCGGTCCGCGGTCCGAATCGCTTCCCGTGCTCCCCTCGTCGCCGTCGGCGTCCGGCTCTGGTTCCACGACCAGCGCGCAGTCCATCTCGATCCGCTCGACCTCGATCCACTCCCCGTCGTACAACACCTCTGTCGGGTGGTTCGTGGTGGAGTAGAAGTCGGGCGGCACGACCCTGTCCGCGGGCGCGGCGACGAGGTCCACGTCGGTCGGGTCCTCCAGCACCGCGCCGTTCTGGTGGAGCTCGTGGAGGATCGCCCGCAGCGACCCCTCGTCGTCGGCCGAGACCGTCATCCGGCAGTACGACTCCTCGTCCTCGTGTTTCCCCACGTCGAACCGCTCCACGTCGAAGGAGCCGCCCAGGTCCATCACCGCGCCGAAACAGCGCTGCATCGTCCCGCTGTCGATGATGTGGCCCTCGAGCTCGACGGTGCGTTCGTGGCTCATACCGCACCGTTTCGGCCCGCGGAGAAACCCGTTTCCCCTGCCGTCGACGATCCCCCCGTCAGATCAGCCCGAGCGCCGCGAGGATCTGGTTCCCGAACACCATCGCGATCAGCCCGGCGAGCATGACGAGCCCGGACGAGACGGTGATCGTCCGGACCGCGGCGTGGCGGTCGGAGAGCGGGATCCGGCTGATCACCGCCTCGGCGACCATCCGGAGGATCCGGCCGCCGTCGAGCGGGAACGCCGGCAGGCAGTTGAACAGCGCGAGCTGGATGTTGATCCAGCCGGTCCAGAAGAGGAGGTTCGCGAGCAGGAAGACCGCGCCGGCGAGCGCGCCGGACGCCCCGTCGACGACGAAGAAGTTGGTCACGTCGCCGGTGAACCCCGCGAAGTTGAACGGGAGCCCGAACAGGCTGCCGAGCGGGAGGATCAGCGAGACGAACACGAGCCCCAGCGGCGAGTCGGTCAGCCCGCCGATCGCGACCCCGTCGCCCGCGGTCTCGCCGCCGTCGCCGCCGAGCAGTTCGAGGTAGGCACCGGCGGGGTACTCGGAGACGCCGAAGTCGTCGAGCGCGAGCCCGCTGGAGCCGGGGAACACCGTGACGCCCACGAACCCTCCGTCGCGGTTCGGGTGCGGAGCCAGCTCGACGTCGTACGCCCGCCGCTCGTCGCCGCCGTCGTACGCGATCACCTCGACCGTCGCGCCGGGATCGCGCTCGCCGAGCACCGCCGAGAGGTCCTCCGCGTCGTGAATCCGCTCCCCGTCGATCGAGACGATCGTCAGCGGTTCGCCCGGTGTCGCCCCGGCGTCGTCGAGCGGCCCGTCCGCCTGCACGCCGAGGGCGTAGGCGCCGATCGGGATCTCCGCGGTCGTGGCGTTCGCTCCCCCGTCGCCGGCGTTCCCGGTGGGCCGCACCGACACCGTGGCGCGCTCGGCGTCGCCGACGGCGTCGTAGAAGCCGCGCTCGGTCGCCACCGGCTCGCCGTTCACCGACTCGATCGTCAGCGGCGCCTCCGCGACCGTCACGCCGAGCGGGTTGCCGCCGGCTGAGCCGACCGCCTGTAACTGCCGGTCCACCTCGACCGTGCGCTCCCCGTCGCCGTCGTCGGCCGTGACCGTCACCGTGTCGCCCGCGTCACCGATCGCGTCCTCGAACTCGGCGGCGGTGTCGACGGGCGTCCCGCCGACCTCGACGATCCGGTCGCCCGCCGAGAGCCCGGCGGCCTCGGCCGGCGAGTCGGGGTTCACCTCGCCGACGGCGTAGCCGGGCGCCGGCGAGATGGCGCCGACGACGGGGCCGAACAGCAGCGCGAACACGAGCACTGTGAGCAGCGTGTTGGCGGTGACGCCGGCCGCGAACATCCGGGCGCGGGCGCCGCGGGAGGCCGCCTGCGTCGCCTCCTCGTCCGGCTCGACGAAGGCGCCGACTGGCAGAATCGTAAAGAAGACGAGCCCCATCGACTCGATGTCGATGTCCTCGACGCGGCACAGCAGGCCGTGCGCGCCCTCGTGGACGACCATCGCGATCGCGAGCCCGGCGATGATCTCCGGCGCGACCGACAGGGGGAGGAAGTCGTTGACGCCGGGAATGATGAGGAAGTTCTGCGGCTGCTGGATCGCGGAGGGCTGGGCGGTGTTCAGCGCCGAGGCCGCCGACGAGAGGATCAGGAAGAAGGACCCGACCATCGCGACCAGCGCCCCGCCGAGGCCGAGGTTCGCGAGCCCGCGCCAGAAGCGTCGCGGCGCCGCGAGCCGGTTGAGGAACTCCCGGCCGCGGAGCGTGCGGAGCGTCAGTATCGGGCCGGAGACGCCGACCGACTCCGGGAGGATCCCGCGGTCCCGGAGCCACAGCGCGGCCGCGGAGTACGCGAGGACACCGGTGAGGACCCACAGGAGCGTGTTCTCGGCGAACAGGTCCGTCAGCGCGTTCATTACCGACACGTCCGTGTCCGTTCGGTGTAAGGCGTTCGGTTACCGGAACCGCCGCGGTGCGGGATCGCCGCCGAGGCGAGCCGATCCGACGCGGCCTCGCAATCGCGCCCCGGGCGAGGAACGGCCGGGAACTCAACACCCAAGTACCCCGCCGATCAACCCCTCTCCATGTTCGCACTCATCGACTTCGTCTCGCGGATCGTCGGCGACGTCGGCCGCTTCGTCGACATCTTCCTGAACGACCTCGTCCTCGGCGCCGGCGACCCGCTCTCGGCGCTGCTCGTCGCCGTCGGCCAGGTCCTGATCGTCGCCTCCGTGGCCGCGCTCGGCTACGCCGCGGTCGGCGCCCTCTTACAGGAGATCGGCGTGAAGCTCCCCTCGCTCGGCGGACGCGGCCGGTCCGAGTAGGGCTGTTTTAAAATAATCCGTCAAGCGCCTCGGCCGCGAGGTCGACCGCCGCCTCCAGGTCGGGGCCGAGCGGCGAGCCGACGACCAGCCCGTCGGCGTGCTCCGACACGGCGGCGGCGCGCTCGCGGACGGTCTCCGGCGAGCCGGCCATGCAGAAGGCGTCGATCATCCCCGGCGTCACGAGATCGAACGCCGCCGAGAACTCGCCCGCCGAAACGCGCTCGCCGATCGCGGCGGCCGCGTCGGGGTCGATCCCGTGACGCTTCAGGACGGGCGGCGCCGCGCCCGCGGTGATAAACGCCACCGGCGGCCGGGCGGCCTCGCGGGCCGCGTCCTCGTCTTCGTCGATCGAGACGGCGGCGTACGCGACGAGGTCGAACTCGCCGCGGTGCTCGGGGCGGTCGGCGAGCCCGTCCTCGACCTGCTCGCGGGCCCACGCGAGGTCCTTCGGATGCGAGCCGTTGTACAGCAGGCCGTCGGCGTGTTTCGCCGCCATCCGGCACATGTGCGGCCCCTCGCCGCCGACGTGGACCGGAATCGACGCGCCCTGCGGGGGCTCGTAGTTGAGTCCCGCCTCGCTGGCGTCGAAGGTGCCGTCGTGGTCGACGCGCTCGCCGGCCCACAGCTTCTGGGCCGTCTTGAACGCCTCCAGGACGGACCGGAGCCCGCGCTCGTCGGCGAGTCCGAGGTTCGCGAGCGTGGAGGGGTCGCCGGGGCCGATCCCGAAGACGGCGCGCCCCTCGGAGAGCTCGTCGAGGGTGGCGACCCGCGAGGCGAGCGTCACCGGATGCGTCTCGTAAGGGTTGGCGACGCCCGGGCCGAGCCGGACGGTGTCCGTGGCGGTCGCGAGCTGCGAGAGGAACGCCCACGGGTCGCGGTTGTTGTAGTGACACGTCGAGTAGACGGCGTCGTAGCCGGCTGCCTCGGCGCGGACGCCGAGGTCGACGAGGCGATGCAGGTCGTGTTCGGGGGTGAGTTCGATACCGAGCATGTCAGTGGTTCTCATTCCGTCCGTCGCCCTCGTAGCGCCAGTTGCGTAACGCCTGCCGGACGAAGTCGCCCTCGACCTCGCGGAAGTGGTTGTCAGACCCGTCGTGGTCGCCGAACGCCCAGTCGCGGACGACGACGACGGGGGTGCCGCCGGCGCCCTCGCCGGCGACGAGGTTCGCGGCCGACGCGAGCTCGTCGATCACGTTCTGGACGGTGACGCCCATCTCGCGGCCGTCGCGGTCGCGCTCGCCGCGCCAGTCCCGGCTCGCCGGCAGGCCGGCCCAGCCGATCGCGACCCCGCGCTGGCCGTGTCGGAACGGGCGCCCGCAGGTGTCGCTGACGACCACGCGGTCGGCCGCGAGCCCCTCGCGGATCCGGTCCGCGCTCTCCGAGGGGCGCTCCGGGAGCAGCAGCAGGTCGCCGTCGGGGACGTTCGACCGGTCGATCCCGGCGTTGACGCCGATGTGGCCGAACCGCGTCGCAGTCAGGAGGAACGGGGCCTCCATGATCAGCTCCGTCGACTCCTCGATGACGGCCTGCGCGAAGCGCGGGTCCTTCTCCTCGCCCGAAATTGCCGCGAGCCGGTCGGCGACCTCGTTCGCGCGCGGGCCGGCCGGGAAGTCGGAGAGGTCGAACGTCCGCCCCTCGGCCTTGGAGACGACCGTGCTGGCGACGACGACGACGTCGTCCTCGCGGAGGTCGACGCGCTCGTCGATCATGGCCGCCAGATCGTCTCCCTCCCGGATCTCCGGGAGGTCCGGGACGGCGAACAGCTCCATACCGATCCCTGCGCGGCGACGAGGAAAAACCCCGCCGGTACCGGGTCGGATTGACGGTACCGGGTTCGGGCGATAGAACGGCGGATTCGCCACCGCACTTGGGACAATCGCTTATAAACTGAATGCGGTGGCGCGTGCCGACGAACGCCCGGAGGGCGTGAGTCGCACGCGCGAGGGACGCCGCGAGCGACGTGAGCGACCGTAGGGAGCCCCGAGCGAGCGGCGAGGCTGGGGAGGTGTGAGGCTGCGGTGCTGTGCGGAGTGGGACTCAAAGGGGCAGCCTCACGGCTGGGGCTTTGGAGGTGTTCACCATCTGTCGGTATCGGACGATATATACTCGTCCGTATCCCGCCGCTCCGCACGTCTTATAACCGAAACCGCCAATCTCGTACCGTGGACCTGCACGTCCGGTATGAGGGCGACGACGATCCCGACAAGTGCACTGCCCGGAAGCTCGCGCGGTTCGACCTCGCCGAGCTGCACCGCTCGGACCGCGCGACGCCCTACGGCGTCGTGCTCAACCCGCACGCCGAGCGCGCGCTCTCGCCCGCCGACGCCGACCTCGCCCGCGAGAACGCGCTCGTCGCGCTGGACTGCTCGTGGGAGTCCGCGGGCGAGAAGATGTTCAGCCTCCCAGGTGAACACCGCGCGCTCCCGTACCTCGTCGCCGGCAACTCCGTGAACTTCGGCCGACCGATGCGGCTCACGACGGTGGAGGCGTTCGCGGCCGCGCTCGCGATCCTCGGCGAGCCCGACCACGCGGAGCGGATCATGGCGAAGTTCACGTGGGGCGAGACGTTCCTCGACCTCAACGAGGAGCCGCTCCGGCGGTACGCGGACTGCGAGGACTCCGCCGAGATCGTCGCGATTCAACAGGAGTACCTCGACCGGGAGTAGCGCCCCTCGGCCGACGCGAGTACCGGATCCGAACGGGTTCGCGGCAAGCCTTTTGGACGATTCGCACGTATCAACGGGCGATGGTATCCACTGGTGACACCGCACCCGGAATCTCCGCGACGGTCGGCACGAGCGACCACGAACCGTTCGATCTCGACGATCACCTCGGCGACGGCCCGGTGGTCCTCGCCTTCTTCCCCGGGGCGTTCACGCCGCCGTGCACGAACGAGATGGTGGCGCTCCAGGAGCACGCCGACGAGTTCGAGGCGGCCGGCGCGACCCTCTTCGGAGTCAGCGCCGACTCCCCGTTCTCGCAGGGCGCGTTCCGCGAGGAGCACGGCCTCGAGTTCGACCTCGTGAGCGACACGGCCGGCGACGCGATCCGGGCGTACGGCCTCGAGATGGACATCGCCGCCCTCGGGCTCTACGGCATCGCCAACCGCGCCGTCTTCGTGCTCGACGAGTCTGGCGAGGTCGTCTACGACTGGGTCGCCGACGATCCGACGAACGAGCCCGACTACGAGGCGGTCCTCGACGCGGCGCGGTCCGTCTGAATTCCGGCGAGCGCCCGCGGTCCGCTTCCCGAACTGTCCCGGTACCGAACGCGCTTTTTTCAGTCGCCGAGCACGCCGCCGATGGCCCCCGCCAGCGCCGAGTCGATCGCGAACAGGAAGGTCAGGAACAGGCCGACGACGAGGACCCCGGCGCCTCCCAGAAGGCTTCCGATCGGTCCGCCGGCGAGCCCCACGAGCCCGCCGAACGCGGCCAGAAGCAGGGTGACGGCGACGCCGCTCACGGAGCCGGCCAGCAGGCCGTGCCACGTCCCGGAGAGGAGTCCCCCGCCGGCGACGTAGCCGGCGACGAACCCGCCGATCAGTCCCGCACCGACGTGCCCGACCACCGGCGCGAACGTCGCGAGCAGTCCGGCGATAAGCATCACGACGAACCCGTAGCCGACGGCGCGCCAGTCTGTCATGCCCGACGATAGCCGGTCGCGAGGTAAGTATTCGCCGGGACGGCACGGCCGTCGGGATTTAAGCCGCTCAGACCGCTATCTCCGCGGCGTGCCCTCCGATTCGCCCCCTTCGGCCGAGGAGACCGTCTCGGGGGTCGCCGACGGTGACGCCGGCGACGCGCTCGACTCGGCCGTCTCCCCGGAGTCGACGGACGTTATCGAGTGGGGGCCGGTCCGTTTCGACCGCCTGCGTTCGCTGGCGCTCGGCGCGACCGTGACCGCGGGCGGGCTCCTTCTCGCGGTGCTCGCGGTCGCCGCCGTCAGGGTCGGCGCCTCGCTACTCGGCGGGGACGGGCCGCCGGCGTCGACGTGGGCGGTGGCGGTCGTCCTCCTGGTCGGTGGCCCGGTGTCGCTGCTCTACTGGCTCGTGGCGTACGACCGAACCTCCCCGGAGCGGCGCCGAGAGCTCCTGTCGCAGTTCGGAGACTACTCGTTCGATCCCTCGCGATTCCGCCCCGGCTGGACGCTCGCCGGGGTGGGGGCCGTGCTCGCCGTTGCCATCGCGGCGACCGGGGTCGGCCCGCTTCCGGCCCTCCCGTCGCTGTCTCCGGGGCTCGCGCCGTTGGTCGTCGCGCTCCTCGCGTTTACGCCGGCCGTCGCGGGCTCGCGCGGGACCGACGTGCGGTTCGATCAGGGCGCGCTGAGCGTGGAGCGAACCGACCGGAGCCACGACCGGACCCGCTCGGACGACCTCGGTTCCGTGATCCGGACGCGCCGGATCGACCTCCCGTGGACGACCGTGTTCCTGCTGGCGTACCGCGGGAACGCCTGGTACCGCTCGACGCCGTGGCTGTTCGTTCCGACCGAACTCGCGGACGACGTCGAACGGGGACTCGCCGAGGCGCTCGCGCGGAGCGACGGTCCCGACCGGGCCAGCGTCCCCGAGCGCGTCATCCTCGCCATGCTGGGCTCCGCGTCGCTCGTCGTCGGCCTCGCGATGGCCGTCGCGGCGGGCGAGGGTGCGGCCGGGATGCTGTTGACACTCCTGACGGCGCCGTTCAGCATCCTCTTCCTCGCGCTCGCGGCGCGGCTGTGACCGCCGACCGAGATGCCGGAACGCTCCCCCGTCGACACCGGACGTGCCACCCTCTACCACGCGACTCATATACTCGGCTCTCCTAGCGACGCACATGGACAGAACCCGTCTGGAAAAGGCGCTGGCGGAGGCGTTCGGCGGTACCGAGGCCGATCGGCGGGCGGTCGCTCGCGCGGCCTGCGACCTCGACGACTCCGGACGTCCCTCCCGGGACCGCGGGCACGCGCTCACCGTCCCCGGCGTGATCGACCACCTCGAGGACGCGCCCGACGGTTCCTCGCTCGTCGAGCGCTGGAACTGGTGGCTCGGTGCGCTCGACGCCGCCTACGGTGGATACGACTACTTCACAGTCCGCTTCGTCGAGGGCGACGAGGAGGCGGGGCTCCGTCGGTAGGTCCGCGTTCGTTCCGAAGGCGATCGAGACGAGATCGGCGGCGTTCGACGGCGATACGTTCACTTTCACTTTCACTCCGGACATGGCTCGCTTATACGGGCGTTCCGCTCGCAGTCGGAGGTATGAGCGCGAGTACCCGCGACCGACCCCAGTACGCGACGCCGACGCGCGTGGACGTCACCGACTGTCGAACGGACCGGATCGCCGACCGCGTTCGCGTGAACCGCGTGCGCGGGAGCGAGGTGGCACTGGAACGCCGCGGCGGACGGACGTTCCTCGTGACGCGGCCGTCGGAGTAAGCGCCGCCGCCGGCGCAGACCGACTCAGTCGTCGGCCGTGAGCGGGCTCCGCGTGCTGCCGCCGTCGGAGAGCAGGCTGTCGAGGCCGATCCCGAGCGATTCGTCGGTACGGGCGACGGATTCCTCGCGGGACGCGTCGGTCGCCAGCGCCCGGATCGCGTCGACGTTCTCCGGGACGACGTCGGCCTCCTGGTGGACGTTCTGGAACAGGTAGAGGTCCCGGCCCTGGACGCTAATCGACTCCTCCCAGACGCAGTTTTCCCAGAGGTCGCCGCGCGGGCGCCCGACGTCGGCGGCGTAGTCCTTCAGCGCGCCGGCGCCGTCGATCCCGGCGCGCTCGGGGATCAGGAACACGCGGCCCTCGCCGGCGAGGAGGTCCCTGACGGCGGCGGCGCTCGGCTCCTCCTCGAGCGTCACGTTGACGCTGTGGGTGTGCATCGCGGTTACGGGTGCCTTCAGCGCGGCCGTGTCGACGTCGACGTCCGGGAGGATCGTGTTCACGTCGGGACCGTGGTGGGAGGGGACCGTCCGCGGGTCGGGCACGACGTCGTTGATCGGCCCTCGGTCGGTCTCGCTCGGGTCGCCGCCGCGGCGGACGAGCGTCACGCGCGCCTTCTCGACGCCGTACGTCTCGTCGAGCGGCGCGAGGAGCCGGGAGAGCCCGGTGGTGTTACAGGAGACGACGCGGAGCGAGTCGGCGCCGCGAGCGGCGTCGTAGCTCCCCCGGGCGTTGAACGAGGCGTCGGCGACCCCGGCGTCCTCGCCGCCCTGGTAGATCGCGGACACGTCGTGGGCCTCGTACGTCGGTCCGTTTCGCTCGCCGATCCCGGAGGGACAGCAGTCGACGACGACGTCGATCTCGTCGAGCAGGTCCGCGAGGGTCCCCGACACGCCGAGGCCGGCGGCCTCGAACTCGTCGACTCGGTCGTCGATCGCGGCGTAGAGGTCGTACCCGTGTCGGACCGCGGCCTCGGCGCCGTAGTTCGGGCTCGTCTTCGTCACGCCGACGAGCTCCATGTCGGGCTGGGCCGCGACCGCGTCCGCGACCCGCTTGCCGATCGTGCCGTAGCCGTTGACGCCCACACGTATCATACCGAACCATCCCTCGCGTATCGGCATAATCTTTTCGAGGAATTTAGAAAGAAATTAACTACGGCGTGAGTAATCGGTCGGTTAATTCGCGTGACGAGAGCGTGTAACTGAATTTCAAAATAGAGTAAATAAGCGAAAATGCGACAGGCCTAACGCCCACGAGTACCGATCGTCGCGTATGTCACCCTCCCTCTCCGAGGCGGCAGCCACCGCCGTGAACCAGTGTCTGAACGTCGCGCCCGACGAGTCGGTCGTGGTCGTCACGGACGACGAGCGCGAACCGGTCGGCGAGGCGCTGTACGTGGCCGCGGTCGCCGTAACCGACGACGCGACGGTCCTCCGATACCCGCCGGCCGAACAGCACGGGACCGAGCCGCCCGCGCCGGTGGCGGCCGCGATGGCCGAGAGCGACGTGTTCCTCGCGCCGACGACGAAGAGCCTCAGCCACACCCGCGCTCGGGGGGCCGCCTGCGACGCCGGCGCCCGCGGCGCGACGCTCCCGGGAATCACCGAGGACGTGTTCGCCACCGGGCTCGACGCCGACTACGCCGCCATCGAGGCCGCGTGCGACGACGTGCTCGCGCAGGTCGCCGGCGCCGACGAGGTCCGCGTCACCTCGCCCGCGGGCACCGATATCGCGTTCGGGATCGGCGACCGCGAGTGGCTCTCCGACACCGGCATGGTGCGCGACCCCGGCGACTTCTCGAACCTGCCGGCCGGCGAGGTGTTCGTCGCGCCCGAGACCGCGACCGGGACGTTCGTCGTCGACGGGACGATGATGCCCCACGGGCTGCTCGACGAGGACCAAGAGCTCACCTTCGAGGTCGAGGACGGACTGGTCACGAGCATCGACGACGACGCGATCCGCGCCGACGTCGAGGCGGCCGCGGAGTCGGTCGGCGACGCAGCGTACAACCTCGCCGAGCTCGGGATCGGGACCAACGTCGGCGTCGACGAGCTGGTCGGCTCCGTCCTCTTGGACGAGAAGGCGGGCGGCACGGTCCACATCGCGATCGGCGACAACGCGGGCATCGGCGGGGAGACGGACGCCCCGATCCACCTCGACGGGATCCTCCGGAACCCGACCGTCTACGCCGACGGCGAGGAAGTCGAACTGCCGACCGCGTAGGGGTAGTCGGGTCAGAGACAGTCGCTCACTTATAAACCACTATGACGGTCGGCGCGTGCCTCCGAGGCCGCCTCGCGGCCGAGGAGCACGCGCGAGGGAAGCGGCGACCGAAGGGAGCCGCGAGGCTGGGGAGGCGTGAGGCTGCGGTGCTGTGCGGGGTGGACTCAAAGGGGCGGCCTCACGGCTGGGGCTTTGGAGGTATACACCATCGATCCGCCACCAGCGGTTGCTAATAAGCGAACGGTTGAGTGTTTTTAAGCTACTACCGCGGCAGCAACCGTTTATAATCGATCGCGACACTATTCAACGACCGCGAGCGCGACGCCCGCGACGTCCCGCACGCCGACCACCTGGTGTCGCCAGCCGTCGCCCGCGTCGACGCAGAGCGTCCCGGCCGCGGTGACGACCACGGAGATCCCGGGCCCGTAGCCGAGAGCGACCGCCGCCTCGTCGACCGGCAGGTCGGCGATCCGCCACGTTTCGGCGTCCCATCCCGAAACTTCGCTCTCCGGCGCGTCGCCGGTGTGAAGTCGGAGATCGCCGTCGACCACCGCCATCGCGTGACCGTCGCCGTCGGCCGCGACCGCCTCGGCGGTCCCCTCCAGCGCCGTCATCCAGCCGTTACCGAGCCAGTAGAGCCCCGAGCCGGTCGCCGCGAGCGGCATCCCCGCGCCGGCGACGTCGCGGGCGTCGTCGAGGCCGACGGCGGTGAGACCGAGCTCTCCACCCGCGCCGTCGCTCCCGGTGACCTGATAAACCCCGTCGCCGGCGGCGACGAGGGGGCCGTCGATCGCGCGCGGCTCCGAGACGGTCCCGATCGAGGTCGCGGTCGGGTCGGAAGCCGCGCCGCCGATAGCGATCCGGTCGATCCCGCCGTCCTCGCCGGCGAGGAGGAACGCGCCGTCGTGGACGCCGACCGCGACCACCGGGTCCGCGTCGGCCGCGATCGGATCGAACTCGGGGTCGTCACCGACGGGCGCGACGCGCAGGCCGTCCGGGGTCGCGATCCCGACGAGGTCCGGGGCGTCGTCGCGGGGGAGGACGGCCACGTCGCGGGCCGGCTCGCGGGCGACCATGTCGAACGCGCCCACCTTGTCTGCCGACAGCGCCACCCGGACGACGCCGCTCCCGGTGGCGACGTACGCGTCGGTGCGGCCCGCCGTCCCGGCGTACACGCGCTTCTCCTCGATCGAGATGTCGTCCTCCGCGGGTGCCATCTGCGGAGGATTCGCGCGCGGGTCGCATAAGCCCCCCGAACGCTCGCCGCGCCGGGACCGATCGTCGTCCGAAACCCGACCAAGGGCCCGCCCGTTTCGACGCGCATTAGGTCGGCGGCCGCGTACCACGCCTCGTGCAATCGGTCGCCGCAGAGGTCGTCGCCCTGCTCGGCGAGGTCGCCCCGCGGCTCGCGCGGATCGCGGCGTTCATCGCGGTCGGCGTCTTCGCCGCCAACGTCGCGGTCGCGTTCGGGCTGATCCGGTACGTCGCCGGGCTGGCGGGGTGGCTCACCCGGCCCGCGAACCTCCCCGACGAGGTCGGCACCGCGATCCTCACGACCGCGGCGTCGACGACGGCGGGCTACGCAACGCTCGCCGAATACCGCGAGTCCGGACTGCTCGACGACCGGGCGACGCTCGTCGCCGTCACCATCAACACGTTCTTCAGCTTCGTCCAGCACGTGTTCACCTTTTATATTCCCGTGTTGATCCCGATCCTGGGCGTCGAGACCGGCACCGTCTACGTCTCCGCGCGCGCCGGGATCGCCCTCGCGATCACGGTCACGGGCGTCCTCGCCGGCGGCGTCCTGCTCTCCGAGCGCAACGTGGACCGCGCCGCGCTCGCCGACGTGGACGCGAGCGGGCCCGAGGCCGACGACCGGACGAGCCGCGAGCGCGTCCGCGAGGCCGGCGAGAAGTCGTGGTCGACCCTCCGCCGGATCGTCCCGCGGCTCGCGGTCGTCTACACCCTCGTGATCGCGTTCGTCACCTACTACGACGTCGAGGCCCTGACGAGCGTCGCCGAGCCGATCACGGGCCTCCTCGGGCTGCCCGGCGCCGCAGTCCCCGTCATCGCCGTCTACACGCTCGACACGACGGCCGGGGCCGTGACGCTCGCCGGGACCGAGGCGGGCGTGTTCACCACCCGGACCGCCGTCGCGAGCCTGCTCATCGGCGGCATCCTCTCGTTCGCCGTCTCCACCTTCCGTCGCTCGATCCCCTTCCAGTACGGGATCTGGGGCGCCGAGTTCGGCACGAAGGTGATCGCGGTCAACACCGCCCTGAAGCTCGTCTTCATCTCGGCGACGGTCGCGCTGCTGCTCGCGCCGGTGTGGTGACGCCTCTCGGGGCCTGGAAGACCAAAAAACACCGCCGCGAATCGGTCGGACCGCGTTACTCGAGGTCGAAGCGGTCGAGCCGCATCACCTTCGTCCACGCGTCGACGAAGTCGCGGACGAGCGTCTCCTCGGCGTCCTCGCTCCCGTACACCTCGGCGACGGCGCGGAGCCGGGAGTTCGAGCCGAAGATCAGGTCGAGGCGGGTGGCCTCCCACTCGACCTCGCCGGTCTGGCGGTCGATCCCCTCGTACACGTCCGCGTCCTCCGCGTCCTCCTCGACGGGGCGCCACTCGGTGCCCATGTCGAGCAGGTTCACGAAGAAGTCGTTCGTTAACGTCCCGGGACTGTCGGTGAAGACGCCGCGGTCCGTGTTCTCGTAGGTGGCGCCGAGCGCGCGCAGGCCGCCGACGAGCGCCGTCATCTCGGTGGCGGTCAGGTCGAGGAGGTCCGCCTTGTCGACTAACAGCTCCTCGGGCGGGTGGTCGACGCCGTCGCCGAGGTAGTTCCGGAACCCGTCGACGCGCGGCTTGAGCGCCTCGAACGAGTCGGCGTCGGTCTGCTCCGGCGAGGCGTCGACACGCCCCGGCTCGAACGGGACCGTCACGTCGTAGCCGGCGTCGGCAGCCGCCTCCTCGACCGCGGCGGCGCCGCCGAGGACGATCAGGTCGGCGAGCGAGACGCGCACGTCGTCGGTGCGAGAGGCGTTGAACTCCTCCTGAATCTCTTCGAGCGTCGCCAGCACCGTCTCGAGCTGCGCCGGCTCGTTCACTTCCCAGTCGCGCTGGGGATCGAGCCTGACGCGCGCGCCGTTCGCGCCGCCGCGCTTGTCGCTGTCGCGGTACGTGGACGCCGACGCCCACGCGGTCTTGACGAGCTGTCGCGTCGTCAGGTCGGTGTCGAGGATCGCCCCTTTGAGATCACTTGCCTCCGCGTCCCCGATCAGGTCGTGGTCGACCTCGGGGAGCGGGTCCTGCCAGATCATCTCCTCGTCCGGGACCTCCGGGCCGAGGAACCGCTCCGGCGGGCCCATGTCGCGGTGGGTCAGCTTGTACCAGGCCTTCGCGAAGTTGACCCCGAACTCCATCGGGTTCTCCTGGAACTCCTCGATGATCTCGCGGTAGTCGGGGTCGCGCTTCAGCGCGACGTCCGTCGTGAGCATCATCGGCGTGACCTCCTCGTCGGGGTCGTGCGCGTCCGGGGCGCTCTCGACCTCGTCCGCGTCGACCGGGAGCCACTGCCAGGCGCCGCCGGGGCCCTTCTGGGCCGCCCACTCGTGCTCCAGCAGGTTGTCGATGTACCCCATGTCCCACTCGATCGGCGACCCGGTCCAGGGGCCCTCGATCCCGCTCGTGATCGTGTCGCCGCCCTTCCCGCTGCCGTGGTCGTTCTCCCAGCCGAGGCCCTGCGCCTCGATGGGGGCGGCTTCCGGCTCGGGGCCGAGGTGCTCGTCGGGGTCGTCCGCGCCGTGGACCTTCCCGAACGTGTGACCGCCCGCGATCAGCGCCGCCGTCTCCTTGTCGTTCATCGCCATGCGGTCGAACGTCTGGCGGATGTTCTTCGCCGACTGCTCGGGGTCGGGGTTGCCGTCCGGCCCCTCGGGGTTCACGTAGATGAGCCCCATCACGGACGCGCCGAGTCCCGGCTCCAGCTCGCCGGGCTCGTCGAAGCGCTCCTGGGTGTCCATCTCGGTCTCCGGGCCCCAGTAGGTGGAGTCGTCGGGCTCGAAGGCGTCCTCGCGACCGCCGGCGAAGCCGAACGTCTTGAACCCCATCGACTCGATGGCGACGTTCCCGGCGAGGATCATCAGGTCGGCCCACGAGAGGTTGCGGCCGTACTTCTGTTTGATCGGGAGGAGCAGCCGGCGCGCCTTGTCGAGATTCGCGTTGTCCGGCCAGCTGTTAAGCGGGGCGAACCGCTGCCGACCTCCCGCCGCGCCGCCGCGGCCGTCCGCCGTCCGGTACGTCCCGGCGCTGTGCCACGCCATCCGGATGAACAGCGGCCCGTAGTGACCGTAGTCGGCCGGCCACCAGTCCTGTGAGCTCGTCATCAGCTCCTCGAGGTCCGCCTTCACCTCGTCGAGGTCGAGCGACTGGAACGCCTCGGCGTAGTCGAAGTCGTCGTCGTAGGGTCCGACGTCGCGGGCGTTCTTGTCGAGTATCTCCAGGTTCAACTGGTTCGGCCACCACTCGCGGTCTGTCTTCTGAATCATCAGAGTCGTCCGAACCTTCCGTCACCTCGAATAAAAAGGTGTTCACTTTGGAGAGAAACACCCGGTGAAAACAACCTGTATTTTGAGATTATGAAGATTCGTTTCGAATCTCCGAAAAAGGTACGACTTCGTTACACGTGCTCGGTTCACGCCGTCGGATGCGCTCGGTTCGCACCGTTACATTCGCTCGGCTCGCGCGAGGCTACGTCGACGACGACCGTCCGTCCGTCTCGGGTTCGGAACCCACGAGCACCCGCGCGACCGCTCGTCCCGTCCCCGCGAAGGTCAGCGCCCAGACGGTCAGCGCGAACCACCCCCAGTACGCGGGGACGACGGAGAGGAGTTCGAACGTCCCGATGCCGGCGAGGTTCAGCGTGCTGGCGGTGTACATCCCCATCGGAAACACTCGCCCCCACGCCGTCGGCGCGTAGGCGTGCAGGCGGTCGCCGAACGCCAGTCGCGACCACGGCAGGACCGCGACCCACGCGGGAGGGCGGCCGTCGATCCCGTCGGCGAGGAACGCCCACGCGTCGAGGACGAGCAGCAGCGGGATCCACCACGAGGCGATCGCCCACGCGAGGAACGTGGCGCCGACGACGACGGGGACGTACGGCTCCCAGCCGGGAACCGTCCCCAGGCGCGGACCGAGCGTCGCCCCCGCCAGCGTCGTGATGGCCGCCGCGCCCATCGTGATCCAGTACGGTCCGGTCCAGTCGTCGGGCCGGACTGGGCCGTCGAGGAGCCGATAGGCGACGACGGTGACGACGACGAAGTAGAGGACGTACCCCGACCCGAAGTAGCTCATGCTCAACAGGACGAGCGCGTTCGCGCTCTCGGTTAGCGGTTCGGCCAGCAGTCCGCCGAGGACGGCGAGCGACTGCATGCAGACGATAACCAACAGGAAGGCGCCGTCGATCCGCTCGCTCACGGCCGCCTTTTCGGCGCCGACGATCTCGGTCGCGAACAGGTAGTAGAGGAGCGCTGGCGTGGCGACGACCGCGACTCCCCAGAGCGCGGCGGCGACGTGAACCGCGTCGAAGAAGAGCAGTAAGACCGTCCCGACGGTGTTCGTCGCGACCGCGAACGTCAGCGACCCCCAGTGTCGCTGTCGGTCCCGGAGGTCGGCGAGCATCCGCCTCGGAAACGAGACGGTTCGGACCGCGAACAGACCGATCAGCAGCGCGTAACAGGCCGCGGAGAGGACCGCGAGCGGTCGGGCGACCGCGGAGACGCCGAGCTCCCGGAACGCGATCGAGACGATCGCGGTCGACATGACGAGCCCGAAGTACGCCGGGTCGAGCTCTCGGAGCGCGGCGCCGAGGCGTTCCGACATCGTCGACTCGGCGGGCGTCTCGTCGGTTCGAGGTGACTCGGTCATCGGTGGTACTCGCGGGCGGGCCGTTCGCCGACCCGATCGTCCCCCGCTGGTCGCGCCGCGGGTAAGTGAGTACCGCTATCGGGCGGTTCGCCGCGGGGGGTTCCCGAGGCGGACCGAACGGCTCACGCGTCGGATCCGGGGTCGTACACGTCTGGGTTCGGCTCGCCTTCGACGTCCACGACCGCGAGCGCACCGCGCCGGCCGGCGCGCGAGAGCGCGTGGTCGACGATCTTGATCGGCCCCGGAACCACGAGGTCCATCTCCCCGACCGTCGCCGTACCCGGCGCGACCGGCGTGGTCTCGACGTAGCGCGCGGGCGGCGAGACGAGGTCGCCGTCGCGGTACAGCCGCGACCAGACGTTGCCGATCGGGTGCCACGAGCTGGACTGGTTCGGTCCGCCGTTGACGAAGAACACCCGGACGGTCTCGCCGACCGCGGCGCCGATCGCGCCGCGACGGTCCTTCGTGAAGCCGTGGTCTTCGCCGTTGAAGACGACGTACGTCGGCTCCTCGTCGACCATCGCGCCCTGGTCGAACGCGTGGTGGCCCTTCTCGCCGAGGTCGCCGGTCGTGTACAGCTCGTGCTGTCCGAGGTAGATTTCGCGATCCACCGCCGGCAGTCCCGCCTCGGGCTCGACGAGGATCGCGCCGAACATCCCGGAGCTGACGTGGTGGTCCATCGCCGGCACCGCGCAGTGGTAGGTGAACAGCCCGGGGAACTCGGCGCGGAAGCTCAGTTCCGCGGCGTCGTCGCCGGGCACGAGCGTCGTGTCGACGGCGCCGCCGCCGGGGCCGTAGACGGCGTGGAAGTCGACGTTGTGGATGTCGCTGTTGTCGTCGGCCGGCACCTCGAACCGGAGGTTCACGGTGTCGCCCCGCCGGACGCGGATCATCGGTCCGGGGACCTGTCCCTCGAACGTCATGTACTTGAACGTCACGCCGGGCTCGATCTCCGCGACGAGCTCCTTCGTGCGAAGGGTGACGTCGTGCTCGCGGGGCTCGTCCCAGTCGACGGGGGCCGGCACGTCGGTCGGGTCCGCCGCGATCCGGTCGACGTCGACGTCGCGTGCGGGGTCGAGTTCGGGGGCCTCGTCCGGGCTCGTCCCGGCGTTGGACGCGGGCTCCGCGTTCACCGGCGCGCCGATACACCCGGCGAAGGCACCGACCGCTCCCGCGCCGATCGCCTGCACCGCCCGCCGCCTGCTGAGGTTCTGTGTCATCGTCTTTCTCCGTTCGAACGGACGCGACGTCGCATCATATATCGTATATACTGTTCTATAATACCGGGGCGAACACCGCAGTTCTCCCCCATATACTGGTGTTTAAATACTGTATTCGACGTGAGGTGACGGCCGAGTGCGGCGGTCGATCCCCGCGGCGATCCTCACTCCCGTCCGTCCCGCGGGTCGAACTCGCCGCGTCGGATCCCCTCCCGGACCGGATCGTGTTCCGCGTCGGTCGGGGGCGGCGCGGTGACGAGAACCGCTTCGAGGCGCTCGCCCTCGTCCGCCTTCACGCCGCGCTCGGTCCCCGCCTCGACGACGACCACGTCGCCGGGGGCGACGGCGTGGTCAGTGTCACCTTCACGGACCGTTCCCGTGCCGGACTGGACCGTGACGACCACGTCGCTCTCGGGGGCGTGGACCGGGATGAACTGCCCCGGCTCGAAGTAGCCGCAGACGACCTTCGCTCGGTCGCTCCGGAACACGCCGCTCGTCGAGAAGCGCTCCTCGTCGTACGTTCGCTCCGCGTCGAGGCTCGTCGCCGGCACGTCACTCACCCCGGCGGTGCGGGCCGCGTCGCCCGTCCGAGCGGCGGTTTCTGTCCGTGCGCCTTCCGATCGACGGCGTCATCGAGCGTGTCACGTCCGGATCTTCGGGCCCGTGCGGGGAGTGGCTGTACCCGAACGTGTTCGTCTCAAGGCGGATGCGGACGCGCACGCAACGGTCGACCGCATGCCGAGACTAGACGTGCGCGACATTCCGCCGGTGAACAGGCACGACCGGATCCACGACGAGTTCGACGGGATGGAGCCCGGCGAGACGCTCACCATCGTCAACGACCACGAACCGAAGCCGCTGTACTACGAGATGGCCGCCGAGGTGCCCGCCTTCGACGAGGAGGGGTACGAGGTCCGGCAGGACGCGCCCGACGAGTTCGTCGCCGAGTTCCCGAAGGTCGAGACGTAGGCGCCGGGTCGCGGCTACTCGCGCTCGACGTCGAACAACCGCGCGACGGCCCGAACGGTCGCCGGCTCGTCCCGTGCGGGTCGCTCCAAGGCCGACTCGGGAGCGGCCGTCAGCCCCCTGGCTATCGCCGTTCCGAGGAGACGGACCGTCTCGCGCTGCTCGTCCGTGAGACCGCCGCGCGCCTCGAGCGACGAGATCGCCTCCCCGACCTCGCGGCGCTCGATCCGCTCCGCTCGGTCCCGTATCCGCCGCCGGACGCGGTCCGGATCGGGAGCTCCGTCATCGGCCGATCCGTTGTCGGCCCCTCCGTCTCCGCTCGATTCGTCGCCGGGCTCGCGAACGGCCGGTCGTCGTCGCGCGTCGAGCCGTTCGTGTCTCATATCGGATCGCCGGCCGCCACGCGGGTCAGCGTTCACCCGAACGTGTTCGCCACGAGCCTCCGGTCCCCGCGAGTCGCGAACGACGTCCCCGAACATGTTCTTTCGAATCGGTCTTAAGTCGCAAGAAACACGGTCGAAGCGATGACGGAGAGCCAATCGATCTACGCCGACATCGGCGGCCGCGAGGCCGTCGAGGCCGTCGTGTCCGACTTCTACGACCGCGTCTTCGACGACCCGCTCCTCGAGCCGTACTTCGAGGGCGTCGACCGGGAGGCGCTGTACGCCCACCAGGTGCAGTTCGTCAGCGCCGTCGCCGGCGGGCCGGTCTCGTACGAGGGCGCCGACATGCGGACGGCGCACGAGGGGATGGGGATCACGGCGGAGGCGTTCGGTCGCGTCGCGACGTACCTCGGCGAGGCGCTCCGAGAGAACGGCGTCGCCGAGGGGGACGTCGAGGCGATTCTCGAGGAGGTCGGCGCGCTCGAACCGGACGTCGTCGGACGGTAGCGGCGGGGTCGACACCCATACTCAAGTTCTCGCCGGGAGACACCGACGTATGGACTCCGCTCGCTTCCTGTTCGTCTCCGCCGACGCCGCGCTGATCACCGACCTGGCCTGGCAGGTCCACCGCGAGGGCCACGACGTGAAGTACTACATCGAGGCCGAGAGCGACAAGGAGATCGGCGACGGCTTCGTCCCGAAGACGGACGACTGGGAGGCCGAGGTCGACTGGGCCGACGTCGTCGTTTTCGACGACATCTGGGTCGGCTCCGACGTCGGCACCGGCGCGCTCGCAGAGGAGCTCCGCGAGGAGGGGAAAGCCGTCGTCGGCGGGACGCCGAACACCGATCGCCTCGAAGAGGACCGCGGCTACGCGATGGAGGTGCTCGAGGAGCACGGCGTCACCACGATCGACCACCACGTCTTCCGCGACTTCGACGAGGGCATCCGGCACGTGCAGGAGAACCCCGCGCCGTACGTCATCAAACCCCTCGGCGAGGTCCAGAACGTCAAGCGCTTGCTCTACGTCGGTAACGAGGACGACGGCAGCGACGTCGTCGACGTTCTCCGAGCGTACAAGAAGGCGTGGGGCCACCGCATGAAGGGCTTCCAGCTTCAGCGAAAGGTCGAGGGCGTCGAGATCGCCATCTGCGGATTTTTCAACGGCGACGAGTTCATCGACCAGGTCAATTTCAACTTCGAGCACAAGAAACTGTTCCCGGGAAACATCGGTCCCTCGACCGGCGAGATGGGGACGTCGATGTTCTGGGCCGGCCAGAACGAGTTATTCGAAGAAACGTTCGGTAAGATCGAGGGCTGGCTCGCCGACGAGGGGTACGTCGGCAGCATCGACATCAACTGCATCGTGAACGAGAGCGGGATCTACCCGCTGGAGTTCACGCCGCGGTTCGGCTATCCGACGATCGCGTTACAGGAGGAGTCGTTCGAGTCCGGGACCGGCCAGTTCTTCTACGACCTCGCCCACGGGAACGACCCGGAGCTGTCGGTCCACCGGGGGTACCAGATCGCGGTCCGCGTCGTGCTCCCGCCGTTCCCGTTCGACGACGAGAAGACGTACGACGAGAACTCGCGGAATGCGGCCGTGGTGTTCGAGACGGAGAGCAGGGACGGGATCCACCTCGAAGACGCGAAGAGCGTCGACGGGCAGTGGCGGGCCGCGGGCGACAACGGAATGCCCATCGTCGTCACCGGCAAGGGCGAGACGATGCAGGCCGCCCGCGAGCGGGCGTACGACCGCATCGACGACATCGTGATGCCGAACATGTACTACCGCGACGACATCGGCGAGCGGTGGGTCGACGGCGACGGCGACCGGCTGCTCGCGTGGGGGTACCTCGGTCCGGGCGGAGAGTGAGGTTCGGGCCCGGCGGGGAGTGAGGCCGGCGCCGACGGTCGCCGCTCGTTCGAACGGCCGTCGCTCCACGACTTTTTAACCGTCCGGGTCCACCACTCGCGGTATGGCGAAGTACTCGACGGGCGGAGGCGGCGGCGGCGACGACGGCGACGCCTGTGAGCTCTGCGGGCGGGAGACGACGAAGCTCCAGCGCGCCACGGTCGCCGGCGCGAAGCTGCTGGTGTGCTCGGACTGCCGCCCGCACGACGACGCGGGCAACGCGCCGCAGAGCGGGGGCGGCTCCGGCTCGGGCGGCAGTCGCGGCGGCAGCTCCGGCGGGAGCCCGGGCGGCGCCAGCGCCGAGTCGAGCGGCTCGGAGAGCCGGAAGAAAGAGCTCGCGCGGAAGCAGGCGAAGATGTACGACTCCGTGACCGGCGACTCCAAGCACTGGGAGGAGGGCGGCACGAGCTACGAGTCCGACCGCCTCCCGTACCTCGTCTCCGGCTACGGCGACGACGTGGCGGCGGCCCGGCAGGAGGCCGGCCTCACCGTCGAGGAGCTCGCCGACGAGCTCGACGTCGACGAGGACGACCTGTTCGCGGTGGAGGACGGCCGCGCCGCGACGGCCGGCGTCGGCGGCTCCGTCGTCCGGGCCGTAGAGGAGCGGCTCGGCGTCGAGATCGTCGACGAGTGACCCGCGGGGGACGATGAAGGCGATCAAGGACAGCGTCCACGGCCACGTTCGGCTCGGCGACGTCGCCGCCGAGCTGATCGACACGCCCGCCTTCCAGCGGCTGCGCCACGTCAAACAGCTGTCCACCGTCAGGCTGGTGTACCCCTCCGCGAACCACACCCGCTTCGAGCACAGCCTCGGCGTCTACCACCTCGCCGGCCGCGCCGTCGAGGGGTTCGACGTCGACGCCGACACCGCCGCCCACGTCCGCGCGGCGGCGCTCCTCCACGACGCCGGTCACGGCCCCTACGGCCACCAGACCGAGGGGATCATCCGGCGCGCGACCGGACGTGACCACGACGACGTGGCGTGGCTGTTGACCGACGCCGACCGCGAGGTGTGCCAGGTCCTGGAGCGCAACGGGCTCGACCCCGAGCGCGTCGCCTCGCTGATCGCGGGCGAGGGCGGGCTCGGTGCGCTCGTCTCGGGCGAGCTCGACGTCGACCGCATGGACTACCTCGTGCGCGACGCCCACCACACGGGCGTCCCGTACGGCACGGTCGACACCGGGCGGCTCGTCAACGAGCTCCGGCTGGCGGGCGAGGGCGGCTCAGCCGGGAACGGCGGGGCGAGCGACCTCGGCTCGGTCGATCCCGAAAGCGCCGAGCTCGTGCTCGCGGAGGGGAACGTCCCCACCGCGGAGAGCCTGCTCGTCGCCCGGTCGCTGATGAACGCGGTCGTCTACCGCCACCACGTCTCGCGGGTCGCCGGCGCGATGCTGGAGCGCGCCTGCGAACGCTACCTCGACCGCACCGACACCGACGCCGAGACGTTCCGCCGGATGGCCGACCACGACCTGCTCGTCGAGCTCCGCGAGACCGTCCCCGAGCTCGGCCGGCGCATCGAGCGCCGCGACCTCTACAAGCGGGCGGTGTGGGTCGGGCTGGCCGACGTGCCGGCCGGAACGGTCGACGCGGGCCACGCCGAGGAGGTCGCCGCCGAGCGCGAGATCGCCGAGCGCGTCGGCCTGGACCGCGAGGCGGTCGTCGTCGACGTCCCCTCTCGGCCCGGGCTGAAGGAGTCCGGCTCCACCGTCGTCGTCGACGGCGTCCCGCAGCGGCTGGAGGACGCCTCCGAGCTCGTCGGCGGGCTGCGGAGCGCCGAGCGCCGCCGCTGGACGCTCGGCGTCTACTGTCCGCCGGAGCACGTCGACGCGGTCGGCGAGGCCGCGAGCGACGTGCTCGGGCTCCGGACCGCCGGAGCGCGGACGTAACGCGTCCGGTCGTCCCCGTTCACTCGTCCCGCGGCGCCGGCACCGCGAACACCGGCCGATCGCTCCCGAGGATCACGTCCTGGGTCACGCTCCCGAAGACGGCCTTCCCCGACGGCCTGCGCTGGCGCCCGGAGACGCAGATCGCGTTCGCGTCGACGTCGGCGGCGGCCGAGAGCAGCTCGTCGGCCGGCTCGCCGCTCGCCTCGTAGTGGACGCAGGTGACCCCCGCCGCTTCGAGCGTCTCCCGGGCGCGCCGCACCGCGGAGAGCTGGTGGACCGAGGCCCCCTCGGGATTGTCTCGGAACACGTGACACAGGTGCGCCTTCGTCTCGTCGGCCGCCCGCGGGAGGTCGGCGACGGCCTCCGCCTGCGCGACCGCGCGGCTGTCCGTCGCGTTATCGATCCCCATGAGTACCTCGTACATACGCCGACCTTCGCGGACGACCCTTATAAATAATAGCCGCGGTTCCCGCTCGCCGCCACCGGCCCTCCCACTCCTTTTATCAGATGCCGACGAACCGGTCCGCATGATCACGGTCAAGGACACCGTCCACGACCACATCGAGATCGACGGTGTCGCCGCCGCGCTCATCGACACCCCCGCCGTCCAGCGCCTCCGCCACGTGAAACAGCTCGGCACGGTTCAGCTCGTTTACCCCTCCGCGAACCACACCCGCTTCGAGCACAGCCTCGGCGTCTACCACCTCGCCAGCCGCGCGCTCGATCACCTCGGCATCGGCGGGAAGCGGGCCGAACGCATCGAAGCGGCGGCGATGCTCCACGACGTCGGCCACGGACCCTTCAGCCACAACCTGGAGTCGCTCACCCATCGGCGCACCGGGAAGTACCACGACGACGTGGGCGAACTGCTCGCGACCGGCGCGGTCGGAGAAGTCCTCCGCGACCACGACCTCGACCCGGACCGGATCGCCGGGATCGTCGCCGGCGAGGGTCGGTACGCCGGGCTCGTCTCGGGGGAGCTCGACGTCGACCGCATGGACTACCTCGTCCGCGACGCGTACCACACGGGCGTCCCGTACGGCACCATCGACACCGAGCGGTTCGTCCGCGAACTGACGTTCGTCGAACGGGAGGGCGACGCAGCGGGCCCCGGCGGAGACGGCCCCGAACTCGTCCTCGACGAGGGGAACGTCCAGACCGCGGAGAGCCTCCTGCTCGCCCGCGCGCTGATGAACCCGGTCGTCTACACCCACCACGTCGCGCGCATCTCGAAGGCGATGCTGCGGCGGGCCGCGAGCGACCTGCTGGAGGCGACCGCGACGACGGCCCCCGAGCTCCGGCGCATGGACGACCACGACTTCCTCGCCGCGGTCCGCGACTGCCGGGCGACCGCCGAGCTCTCCCGGCGCTACGACGAGCGCGACCTCTACAAGCTGGCGGTGTGGGCCGAGTACGACGACGTCCCCGAGCGCGTCCACGAGGCGGACCGCGAGACCGAGGTCGCCTTAGAGCGCGAGATCGCCGAGGAGGCCGGCGTCGACCGCGAACACGTGATCCTCGACGTGCCGCCGGAGCCGTCGATGCGCGAGTCGACCGCCCGCGTGACCGTCAGCGGCGAGGTGCGCCGGCTCGAACGGCAGTCGCCTCTGGTCTCCGCGCTCCGGACCGCACAGCGCAACCAGTGGCGGCTCGGCGTCTACGCCCCCCGGCCGGCGACCGACCGCGTCGGGCGCGCGGCCGCGGACGTGCTCGGCCTCGACCCGGACGGGCTCGTGACCGAGGTGCGCGGTGCGATGCCGACGACGCTCGACGAGTTCGAGTAGGGGAAGCCACGGCCCTCCGTCGACCCGTTCCCGTACCGTTTTAACCTCGGGCTGGCGACCGAGAGGTATGCATCTGGAGGGGACGGTCCTCGTCGGCGAGGCGTTCGAGCCCGTCGAGGGACGGGTGGTCGTCGACGACGGCGAGATCGTCCGGGTCGAGGAGGAGTCCGTCGAGAGCGACGACGTGATCCTCCCCGCCTTCGTCAACGCCCACACCCACATCGGCGACTCCATCGCGAAGGAGGCGGGCGAGGGGCTCTCGCTCGATGAGCTCGTCGCCCCGCCGGACGGGCTCAAACACCGGCTCCTCCGGTCGGCGAGCCGCGAGGAGAAGGTGGCGGCGATGGCCCGCACCCTGCGGTACATGGAGTCGACCGGCACCGGGGCCTTCCTGGAGTTCCGCGAGGGCGGCGTCGACGGCGTGGCCGCGCTGCGGGACGCGGTCGCCGGCGAGGGCGTCGCCTTCGGCGAGCGCGCGATCGACCCCGTCGTGTTCGGCCGCGACGATCCCGACGTGCTCTCCGTCGCCGACGGCTACGGCGCCTCCGGCGCCCGCGACGCCGACTTCGACGCCGTACGCACGGAGGCGCGCGAGGCCGGGAAGCTGTTCGGGATCCACGCGGGCGAGCGCGACGCCGACGACGTCAACCCCGCGATGGACCTGGACCCGGACTTCCTCGTCCACATGGTCCACGCGGAGCCGATCCACCTCGAACGGCTCGACGACCGCGGCACGCCGGTCGTCGTCTGCCCGCGCTCGAACCTCGTGACGAAGGTCGGCGTCCCGCCGATTCGCGATCTCGCGGAGCGGACGACCGTCGCGCTCGGCACCGACAACGTCATGCTCGACTCCCCGTCGATGTTCCGCGAGATGGAGTTCGCCGCCAAGTTGGCGGACCTGCCCGCCCGCGACGTGCTCCGGATGGCGACCGTCAACGGCGCCCGGATCGCGGGGCTGAACAAGGGGGTCGTCGACCCCGGCGCCGACGCGGACCTGCTCGTCCTCGACGGCGACTCGGACAACCTCGCCGGGGCGCACGACCTCGTCAGAGCGATCGTCCGGCGCGCCGGCGCCGCGGACGTCTCGCGGGTCGTGATCGGCGGCGAGGAGATCGGCTCGGCGGGGGACTGAAGCCGATCGCGGCCGGTATCTGACCGCGATTCGGTCGCCGTCGCAGTCGCCGAGACGAGCCGGGAGAGAAACGGTTTAGTCGCTGGCACCGGCCCGATCGCTCATGCACGCCATCACTCGATCCGGCTGGATCGAGGTCATTTCGGGGTCGATGTTCTCGGGAAAGACCGAGGAGCTGCTGCGCCGGCTCCGCCGGTCCGAGATCGCCGGGCAGTCCGTCGCGGTGTACAAGCCGGCGGTCGACGACCGCTACGGTGAGACGACGATCGGCAGCCACACGGGCCGCCAGTGGGACGCGACCGTCGTCGACAACGAGGGCGACGGCCCCCTCGACATCCTCGACGACGAGCCGTTCCCGGAGGTCGTCGCGGTCGACGAGGCGAACTTCTTCTCGAACGCGCTCGTCGAGGTCTGTAACGCGCTCGCCGACGCGGGGACCCGCGTGATCGTCTCCGGCACCGATCAGACGTTCCGGGGCGAGCCGTTCGAGCCGCTCCCGCAGCTGATGGCGACCGCCGAGTACGTCGACAAGCTCCAGGCGATCTGCTCGCAGTGCGGCGAGCCCGCCTCGCGGAACCAGCGCCTGATCGAGGGCGAGCCGGCCCACGCCGAGGACCCGACCATCCTCGTCGGCGCCGAGGAGTCCTACGAGGCCCGGTGTCGCGACTGTCACGTCCTGCGGACCGGCGAGCGCGCCGACGGCGGCCGGTCGTACCTGGCCGATGGCGAGGCCGACTCGGACGATCCGGACGCACGGGCTGACGAGATCGGAGAGCCGGTGGACGCGAGCGACGACTGAGAGGGCGACCGCCGTTTATCCGTCCGACCGTTCGTCGCTCGTCGAAGACGCCTCGGCGTCGTCCGACGCCGTCGCGACGCGGTACAGCCCGACGAGCGAGACGAGCGTGAGCACCGCTCCCTCGGCTCGCGCGGCGACGTAAGCCCACTCGCGGGGCTCCGCGTCGCCCGCATCGCGGTAGACGACGCGGGTCCACGCCCGCACGACCGGGCGCGGGGCGAGCGTCTGCACCAGTCCGACGAGGCCGACGACCAACAGCAGCGCGGCTTTCATGGCCGTCGATTCGTCGGGCGCGGGCAAAAGCGATGCGCCGCGGGCGCTCGCGTTCGACGCGGCGCGCCGCCGCCCGTCACACCGGCTCGGCGGCCGCGAGGAACCGGCGACAGGTCGCGGCCGCCCACTCCCGGACCGGCGGCGCGTCGGACCACAGCAGCGCGGCGAGTCCCCGCTCGTCGAACAGGCCCGCGACGGCGCGGTCGCCGACGAGGAGAACGCCGATCGGGGAGTCCCCCTCGTGGCGGTACGCCTCCACGCCGTGTCCGGCGAGAGCCGATCGGACCGCGGCGCCCGCGGGACCGTCGAACCGGTCGCCCGCGCTCCCGGTGAAGACGAGCCGCGCTTCCCCCTCGATCCCGTCCGCGACCCGTCGTGCGAGCGACGGGTCGACCCGGGGGATCACGCCGACGAGGGGGCCGCCGCCGGTGACGAGCGCGGAGAGCCGCGCGGCGGGTCCGGGGTCCTCGCCGCGCTCGACGACGGCGACTCGGCTCTCCATCCCCGAGTGGTCGCCGTCAACGGCCTCGGCGACGAGCGCGCGGAGCGAGTCTCCGTGCGATGCGTTCTCACTCATCGATCGCGTCCCCGCCGGGTCGCGCCGGGTACGACTGCCGACCGCCGGTCGACCGCCGCGCGAGCAGTCGGGCCGTCGCGCGCCGCCGGTCGTCGGGGCGCTCCTGGGCCGTCTCGTCGTAGTACAGCACCGTCAGCCCGAGGCCCGCCCGGAGGAGCTCGTTGGCCGCGAACCGGTACCGATCGTCGCTCGGGCCGGACGGGGTAGAGGAGTCCGATCGGAGGTGCCCCTCGACGAACAGGTAGCCGCCGGGGACGAGCGCCTCCGCGAGGTCGGCGAAGCGGTCGAGCGTGTGGAAGAAGCTCACGGTGATCAGCTCGTACGCCTCGCTCGGGAAGCCGTACGTCGAGACGTCGCCGCGGATCGGCTCGATCCGGTCGCCGATCCCGCGCTCCGCGGCGCGCTCACCGACGATCTTCAGCCCCTCGCGCGAGGCGTCGAGCGCGTCGACCGCGTAGCCGGCCTCCGCCAGGAACACCGCGTTCCGGCCGGTGCCCGCGGCGACGTCGAGCGCGCGCCCGTCGGGGATCGAAGGCTCGTACGAGCGCAACACGGGCGACGGCTCCGGCTCTCGTGGGTACTCGCCGGACGCGAACCGCTCGTCCCAGTCCGTCATGGGGGCGCTTGCGCCCGGCCGAGCGTAAACCCCACGGGCGTGCGGGTCTCAGTGCGGGCATGGACGAGACCGAGTCGGCCGCTGAGGTCCTCCGCGAGCTGCTGACCGACCGCGACGAGACGCTCGCGGTCGCGGAGTCGCTGACCGGCGGGCTGGTCGGCTCGCGCGTGACGGACGTGCCCGGCGCGAGCGCCTACTTCGACCGGGGATTCGTCACCTACGCCTACGACGCGAAGCGGGAGCTGCTCGGCGTCTCCCGCGAGTCGCTCGACGCCGAGGGGGCCGTGAGCGCGGCCGTCGCGGAGGAGATGGCGGCCGGGGCGCGCGACCGCGCGGGCACGACGTGGGCGGTCGCGACCACCGGGATCGCCGGCCCGGGCGGCGGCAGCGCGGAGAAGCCCGTCGGCCTCGTCTACGTCGGCGTCGCGTACGCCGCGCCGTGGGGGACCGAGGCGTCGTTCGTCCGGAGCGAGCGCGTCGTCCTCGACGGGGACCGCGCCGCCGTGAAACGCGGCGCGGTCGACGCCGCGCTCGACGCCTTGCTCCGAGCGATCCGCGAGGTCGACGCCGGGGAGTGAGACCGGTCGCCGACGCCGGCGTCGAACGTCCGAGCGCGCGAGCGTTTATCCCCGTGGCTCGTGTACGGGCGCCATGGTCGAACGCGTGCTGGTGCCGATGGACGACTCAGAGCTCTCCGAGCGAGCGCTGCGCTACGCGCTCGACGTGCACCGGGACGCCGACGTGACGGTGTTACACGTCGTCGGGGAGCCCTCTCGGATGATGGGGGCGGCGACGGGGATCGCTCTCGCGGACGACAGCGAGGAGCGGGTCCGAGAGCTCTGCGAGGACGTGTTCGAACGGGCCCACGACATCGCCGAGGAGTACGGGGTCGAGCTGGACACGTTGGCGGAGGTCGGGTCGCCGGCCCGCCGGATCGTCGAGCGCGCCGACGAGTTCGACGTGGTCGTGATCGGGACGCACGGCGGGTCGCTGGCCGACCGGCTCCTCGTCGGTAACGTGGCGAAGTCCGTCTTCCAGCACTCGCCGGTCCCCGTGACGGTCGTGCGCTGAGCGGGGACGCCCCAATCGGGTCGACGCCGAGTCGGGTCGTCACCCGTCGATGTACGCGTGGCCGACGACCGCGACGAGCAGCGCCGCGACGACGATCCACGCGAACGGCTCGACGGCGAGCAGCCGGATCGGCCGCGTCACGGACTCGTCGAGGCCGAACAGGACGCCAGCGGCGAAGACGATTGCGAGGACGAGGGCGGCGACGACCCCGGCGACCCCGAGCAGCGCGGTGTCGGTCCGGTCCATACCGCGGATCCGTTCGGAGCGTACATAAGCGGATCCCGACGGTGTCGGCGCGGATCTACGGAGAATATCGAAGCCAGGGCAGAAACACAACCGGAAGGTTCAAAGTCCAACCTATTAAAGATAAGGTATCCTAAAAATGCCAGATATCAGGAAGCAAATCAGAAATCTCCAAGACAGAATTGAGACGTCTAGTGACATCAAAGAGGAAGATAGGGAGGTATTGCTCGCGTTCAGTGACCGCCTCGACCTCCTGAAATCGGAGTATACCGACCACCGGCACAACAAACTTCTCAGGCACTGCACGATCATGGCCGAGGAAGTTGGTGGACTCGCTGAAGCGCTTGAGGATCGGTCCACGACGGAAGACATCGTTCGGTGGATCAACCGCAATTACGACAACGAGAACACCAACTCGGACTACCGAACTGCCCTCCGTGTTTTCGGGAAACGCGTTACTGAAGACGAAGGATATCCCCCTGGCATCGAATGGATTCCGTCCGGGACCTCGAACAGTTACAACCCCGTTCCCGATCCCTCGAATATGCTCGACTGGAACGAAGACGTCGTTCCAATGATCGAGGCGACGCGAAACACCCGTGACGCCGCACTCATCGCGATGGCGTTCGACTCCGGGGCCCGGAGCGGGGAACTTCAGGACCTTACTGTCGGCGACGTGAGCGACCACGAGCACGGACTCATGATCCGAGTCGACGGGAAAACCGGACAGCGGTCCGTCTCCCTCGTGCCGAGCGTGCCGTACGTCCAGCGGTGGATGACCGACCATCCGGCACCGGACGATCCCGGTGCTCCCCTTTGGTCGAAGCTGTCGAAGCCAGAAGGGCTCAGCTATCGGCAGTTCAAAAACTGCTTCGAGGACTCTGCCGACCGTGCGGGCGTCAATAAGCCTGTCACTCCGACCAACTTCCGGAAGTCGAACGCCACCTACCTCGCCCGCCAAGGGATGAGTCAGGCCCGTATCGAGGATCGACAGGGACGGAAACGGGGAAGCGACGCGACGGCCCACTACATCGCCCGGTTCGGAGGGGAGGCTGACTCCGAATACGCGCGAATACACGGAATGGAGGTCGAAGAAGAGGAACCCGACCCCATCGGACCGGTGGAGTGTCCGCGCTGTCACGAACGGACCCCCCGGGAGCATGCGACGTGTGTCTGGTGTAACCAGCCGCTCGAATACGGAGCTCTCGGATCGATCGAGGAAGAGGAGCGGGAGGTTCGGGAAGCCGTCTTCAGTTTCGTCAAAGACAACAACGAACTCCTCGACGACCTCGAACAGTCCCGTGCGTTCTCCGAGCTCGTCGACGACCATCCCGAACTTGTCGAAGACGCTCGTGAGTTCGCAGAGGCGCTCTCGGAAGAATAGCGGTCGAACGTTACCTCTCCATCGGTGAGTACCGGCTGACAAAGTGGCTTGCTTCACTGTGGTGTGACGCTGATGTGAGAACGATCTGTTACCGGATCTCTCTGCGGATCTCGTCCAACTGCGCCTGGACCTCATCTATCGCCTCGACGGAGCCGCTGTTGGCAAGCAGCGCGAGTGCGTAGGCTCTCGCCTCTTCGTCGCCGTGAGCGAGAACCCGAGACAGGAACTCAGTATTCCGGTCCGCGTATTGGCTCACTTCTGAGATGGATTCTTGGCTACTCATCGCTCGCCCTCCGTCTGGGCAGCCGATTTGCGCGTGATTCGTTGGCTAGAGCAGATGCTGGTCGCTTCTGTGGACATTTTTTGAGTTCCTCGTGCTGTCGGTTACGGCGTCAATTCGTTCTCGACTCCGGGAAGGACCGCAGTACTGACCGATACCCCGGCGGCCAGCAATCTTGGATTTCCTTCAAGAGCCGATGTGCGATTCACACTCGGGACGAGGGACCATAGACAAAAATAGGTTAGTGAGACCAGATAATTGCGTAATCAAAAAATAGTTTGCACCACCCGGCTAGTAGACCGTATGGAACCATCAGAGGAGGTTGTCACCAACATCCGCGATTCATGGGAAGGAGACAACGATGCATTTGGACGGGTTTACGAAGCGATTCTAGGTATTTCTGAATATACAGGACACAATGATATTGCCGAGATTGCCAGATGTGCCCCTAATACCGCAAAGAAGCATTTGAACCGTCTGAATCAGATGGGAATCGCAGAATGCCAAAGTTCGCACTGGTCTCTCGCGTTCCGGCGGAACGATGCATATCTGGAATGGCGAGAGGTAACCCAGATTTCGGAAGAACATTCCGTTCAAGACCTCGCTGAGCGGGTTCGTGAGCTAGAAACGAAAGAATCCGAGCTGCAAGAGGAGTTCGGTGTCGAAGGGCCAGATACTGCCTCAGTATACGCGTCTAACAGTGATCGATCGACACACGAACTGATGCAGGCAATCGGTACCTGGGACGGTATCCAACGGGATATCCGCCTTTACGAGGCAGCACGTCAACTCCAGCAGAATGATGGGCGCCTGATATCAGCGTTTGTTGAGATCCCCTCCGATGACCATGCACCGGCTGAGTCGCAATAATGACTACCAACCATACCCCGACGATCAAACGGTGGGACACCCACCCAGATAGGGAGTCCTTGCGGGTAATTTATCGATTCCTGAATCAGCGGGAGGAGATCGAGAATGTTAGCCTTGAGCCACAGAGGACTCATCCGCGTCTGGTACGTGCAACTGTTACTGATAGGGCTTCATCGACAGCACACGGCATTCTTGAGGTTCAATGGTACGAGACGAGAGATTTCATCATCACGTATCAGACGGACCAGACAGACGACACCTCCCCATTCCTTCGGTGGACATATTCCCCGGATGCAGAGAGAGTCATAGTATCACATAGCGAGTCAGACGACGTACAAACGTTATCGCCACCATCTCATCATCTAGGCGAGAATCGGTTTCACCCTCTCCGAGTTCTTCCTCTGATCCTTGGTACTGTCGAAGAATCTACAAAATAAGGTTCTATAGAGATTCAGTCTATAAACCCTCGCTCAGCCTATCACCTAATTCGCGTGGTAGAACTGCACGAGTCCGTCGAGCAGCTTTGTCAATATTATATTCTGTCCGGTGTAAATCAATAGAACCCTCTTCCGTATTCCAAACCGCGAACCCAGATCTACTGTCTCCGTCTCTAGGTTGGCCTACACTTCCAGGGTTTACCACTTTCACATCATTAATTGATTTTGTGAATTGTCGGTGAATATGTCCCAAGACCACTATATCTGGCTTTGAGGAAAACCAGTGGTCTAATGCAGATGGAGTCACATCTTCCTCAAACACATATTGATTTACCGGGTTCGTAGGGGACCCGTGTGCTACGACTACATCCTTGCCATCTATACTCATTCGTCGCTTGTTCGGCAAATCCTTTAGATATTGTTTCTCCTCATCAGACAACTGTCGCCGAGTCCAATCGACAGCGCGCTTTGCTGGAATATTGAAATTTGAGGGGGTCTCAGTAACTATAGCCTCATCATGATTTCCTCGGATAGCGGTTACATTATTCTCAATTAATTGATTGAGGGTTTTGTTTGGAAATGCATTATATCCTAAAAGATCTCCTGCACAGAGTGTTCGGTCAACTCCCAGTCTTTCTAGTTCCTCAAATACGGACTCCAGAGCAGGCGAATTAGAGTGAACATCAGAAACCAGGCCGATTCTCATTAGAGAATTAGTTGTGACACAGGGTTATAAATCGGACTCAATGAGCGAAAGAGCAACCTGCCAGTCAGAATATATCGCAGGCTCGGGCTCAGACAACATACCGAAGACATCATTCACGTTGTTATATGTCTCCTCGGCGTCTTCCAACTTCTCCTTCGCTGTATCCAGTCGCTCGTCATCATCTAAACCGCGATATTTTTCGGCTATTTGATTGCAACACCACAGATAGTGGTCCCAAGCTGCTTCACGGAAGTCCCAACCGGTGGCAGATGGTGGGACAGAATCATCAAAGAGATCTTCATCATAAGGTGAGGGAGTACGAATAGTCTCTATATCAAAATCAGGCTTCTGGTACATTAGATCAAGTTCTGGGTCCACTCTTAGTTCATTTAGGATTTCCTCAGAATAGTACTTAACAACGAGACGTCCCCCTCCCTGCTCATCCTGCGGATCCCACCTACGTGTATCAAACGCCCTCAGATTTTGATAGTGCCCCGACGCAAATGCATTGATTCCAATTCCAAAGAATAGATGAGCGATTTGGTGAGTATGTCCGACTACCACCTCATATCGATTTTTGTTAAGAGTGTTCAAGAGTTGCAGTAGAGAATATACCTCGGAAGATCCTGTAAGTGGATGTCTTTGTTCTTTTTCGAACTCAGCGGAAACGTAGAATCCATCTACATCATGTTTCGTTATACGATTGAGTAGCTCACTCCGTCTTCCAGCATCAACGAGCGATTTTTGATAGACCGGTAGCGAGGCCAGAATTGGAATATCTCTTCCGATCTCTTCAGCTATTTGTTTAAATTCCATAGTCAGTTCAACCCAACTCTCTATCTTTTCATCTGAGAATGCATCTAAATTTCTCGCTGGTGCAATGTATGCATCAGTCTGAAGATCATCTTGGACAGAGATTATGTCTGAGCAAAGATCTCTATATCTGCTGGAAACCATTGCAGTATCAAAGTCATCACCACCAAAATCGTCAAAATAATCGTATGTCTCTAGGCCCGGACGCTCAGTTCTCGGTATATAATATTGTGGATCAAAGAGTACCGTACCGCCCTCATCGTTAATTCCTTGAGCGATTTCTTTGTTCTTTTCTTTAGTGAAATCTGCCGGACTGAGAATTGCGCCGTCGGCGTGATTCTGACTGATTAGTGATTGACTCAGCTTATGACCGTTGTGTCCGATTTGGACTAGGAACGTTGGTTCTTCGAACATTCTTATTTGAGGTGGGTGTTGAAAATTTCAACGAGGTCTTCTTGGGCGTGTTGCGGTTTGCGGTAACGATCCATGGGTTCATACTCGGTCATTCGCAGATAGAAGCTATTCAAATCACGCTCAAGGGGTTGGTTATCTAAGTACCCGGATAACTCCAACCGATTATATTCACGAATCGCGTCTGATGCGTCCCCCCGTGTGTGGTTGAATGGGTGTTCCCCAGTAATCGACTCAAAGAATACGATCCCTGTAGAAAACAAATCAGAGCGGGTGTTCTCCTTTTTCTTCTCGTTTCGGAGAACTTCGGGTGCTGAGTATGCAGGGGTTCCAGGCCCACTCTGTTTAAAATCAGGAGTGAGTGTATCTTTTTGGTTCATTCTTGCGACGCCAGCATCTATAAGACGGATCTCGCCTTCTGACGTGAATAATACATTGCCTGGTTTAATATCTCGATGGACAATATCGTCCTTGGCAAACTCGGGCAGGACACTTAGAATCGCGTTTGCCACCTTGATTCCAAGTGAGACGCTCGTCTCGCGATTATCGATTCTATCTTTTAAAATACCTCCTTCCAAGTATTGCTCTACAAGAACTATGGTCTGTTGGCCTGCAAGAGATATTTCGTCTGAATCAACTAGGTCAACAAAATATTCGGAGTCTATTCGTTGCATGATCTCTACTTCACGCTGGGTATACTCTCGTAATCTCCCATTATCACCAACAGGTATAATCTTCAAACAGACTCTTTCACCATCGTATTCAGCGGTGTAAACCTGCTTGATATTCCCCTGTCTGATTTCTTCTATTATTTCAAACTGAGGGAATGCTGCTTCAACCTCTGATCTACTTATATCTGGGGACATATTAATCGGAGCAAATTGATTGTGGAAGTTCTTCCATTATAGTCCTTTCATTCAGGCGCCACTTATTCATTGGTGAATATGGTTTCTGACGAGATGGTTCTTTATGAATATAAACGTCTCCGTCTTCGGAAATCTCCATCAAACCAACACCATATTCCTCAAATAGTTCGAGATTATCTATAGCTCTAAGAACATTATCCTCGTCTAAAGCCACATACTGATACTCAGAGAAGGACTTCCCTCGGACGGCCTGTTCCAGTGCCTTCTTCCACTTACTAAGTTTTAGTTCTATAGAATATGATGTGGTTACGTGGCGCCGCAGATCATGTGCAGTCTGTATTTTCCCATTATCTAGCTCATCAACGAACCCTTTTTTAATCAATTCCTCTAGTGCATTTTTCTTTTTCCGCTTCCCCATTGCGCCAACGCTATAGTAAAAGTCTCGAGTAATCGGACCCCGTCCGTGAAGTTGTAGAAAAGCCTGGAGGTGTGATTTTCTTTCTAATACCGAGGAGATTCGCAATTCATTGATCCGGTGATCAAGATAGGCTGTTGAAGGATTTGCGAGTACAATGTCTGCCCTGCCATTCCCATAAGTAAATTCTTCTAGGAGAATGGATTCGTCCTGCGCAAAGTCTTGGCTAATCGAATCTATGGCCACCTTTCTCATTTCCTGTTCCGAATCAAATCCCATTGTATCACTCCTGCCTGCCTTTCGGCAGACCTTATTGGTTGAATTTGATAGACTCGTTATAAAAACCTGTCCCAGAATTTACGGTGAATAATAATTAGGGTACTGGCCGATTATGAAAATCAACTTGACCGTGGCCTCATCTTGTTTCTTACGTCTATCTCATCCTCTAGGTAAAACTGACTCTATCCTGTACCTCGTCAATAGATCAGCTGGATTTTCCCGCTAATTGTGTGAGTCAGAGCGTTCAATTATTCCACTGCTCTACCAGATGGTAGATATAACGGTCATAGTAATTACCCCATCCTATAATCGAGTTATTGTATAACCCGATTACGAACTAGCCGTTGAACGGCACTAATCGGTGAAGTCGGCCTCAGGAACGCAAAGCTATAACCGGGTTTACTGTGATATCCGATTATGGTCCGCATCGATGACAGCGATGACGTGACAAAGTGCTGGCTCTCCCCTGACGAACTGGATCGACTCGAGCGAACGGCTGGGGAGGATGGTTGGGAGCGTGAGGTCGCAATTCAACTGATGGGGCGGTGCGGGCTCCGGGCGTCGGAGGTGAGCTATCCGAACGACAGCAACCTCCGGTACTCCGACGATGGCGACATCTGGCTCTTCGAGATCCAGGGGAAGAATACGAAAGGCGGGTCAAAGACGACACGCGACGCATGGATGCCCGACGACGTCGCCGAGGACATCCACAAATACAGCCGTGAACGAGACCTCAGCCTATCCAACCCGTGGGTCGACGCCAGTTACCCCCTCTGTTCGTCGATGGGTTAAGGAAGCGGCTCACGCCGTTTCAGAGAAAACTGACGACCCACGCTGGCAGTCAGTCTCGTTGCATGACCTCCGTCGGTCCTGGGCGACGTATCATCTCGTCGAGCGCCAGGTCGACGTCCGGACTATGATGAGTGTCGGTGGGTGGTCTGACTACTCCGCTATCGAGCCCTACCTTGCAGAGCCGACCGAGGCACGTATCGGAGAGGCGATGCGGACATGAGGCCGAACTAAGAGAGCCGAATCCAGCACGTCATAATTGGAACAGTTCACCGCCAGAGTTTTCAGACCATTTCCTAATAGGAATTGTATGCCTAATAGGAAAGATTCTATCTCGATAGAGTTGCAATATCCGTTTCCGGAGGATCGGGTATTCCGATACCAAGCGATGCAGGACGTTCTCGACATTCTCATCGACCAGCCGTATGCGACGTACTCGATGAGCGAGCTCGCGAACCTCACAGGGGCAAATCAAGGAACGATCTCAAAGGCAGTTAGGCTACTTTCCGATCTCGATGTCATCGAGACTGCACAGGACGGGCGGACCCAGCAGGTCCGGATCAACCGTGACCGGCTCACAAAACCGGACCCGGTTCTCTCGATTCCGCAGGACGAGTTTCACCAACCAGTCCAGGCATTTCTGCAACAACTCCAGGGCCGGTTGGACGAGATAGTCGGGGTCGTCCTGTTCGGAAGCGTCGCTCGGGGGGAAGCAGATAGGACCAGCGACATCGACCTCTTGGTGATCGTCGACGAAGATAGAACGGTAGCTCGTCGGACCGTTCAGTCAGTCGTTAGTGATCTCGAAGATCAACGGTTCGAGGGGAATCGGTACACGTACCAGCCGCTCGTCGAATCGACGGACAGCGTCCAACGAATTGGTGCCCAACTCCGCCCGCAGTTCGACGACGGGATTACGTTGGTGGGTTCCGACCAACTCTCCGAGCTCCGGACCGAGGTGTACGCCGATGAATGACGATATTCGAGACCAATTGGTGGAGGCCGAGCGAACCTTCGAGGGCAGTCCCGGAACGATCGAGGAGGGACTGGACGTCGACGACGCAGAGTTGGTCCAACTTCGCCGTGCCTGCCGGCTGTTGGAGGTCGGCTCGAATCTCCTCGAGCAAGGGTACTACACAGTCGTGATCGAGTCGGCGTTCGTCGCTATCGAGCGCACTATCCAGTTCCGATTGATCCACGATGGAGCCATGTCCGCAGCGGAGGTCATCAGCAGCCACCGACGACTCTACCAACGTGGTGCCGAGATTGGCCTCTACGACGACGCGTTTGGGGAGGACCTTGCCGAGCTGTGGAACCGGAATCGAACGAAGACCTATTACAGACTTGGTATCGCGACGAAGGAACAGGCCGAGGCGATGTACCGGCTCGCCGACGATATCCACCGGCACCTCGTCGATATGACGCGGGTGTCACACGAGTGTCTCTGTCGGGGGTGAGGTACTCCAAGAGTAGATAGGGTCGCCACTGAGGGCCGGGGGAGCCGGAGGAGAGAACAGGAGATCGACGGTGAGGAAGATCCCCGGTGGAAGTAAATCCGATCTATCCGTAGAATCGGAATCTCGCTCGGCCGGAACGTCGAAATTCGGATTTAGGAATACGGATACAACGGTTGGGGATCTCGGGGGTGAGCCTTCCCGGCTCACCGGCATAAATTGGTCGGGTGATGGCCGAGAACTGACAGGCTCCGATGAGCAACAAATGGATGAGTCAGCGAATAACTCTGTTCTGTCGGTAGAATCGCCTTTTTCGCCGGGCGAAATGTCCGTATTCGATTTCCGGAGAGTCGGGTTCACTCTCCATTGGTCCGGGTAGAAATGGCCGGAATCTCGACCTATCGACTCCGGTTGTCGCCCGGGACCTCCGAGCATTGACTGAGATCGTCTTCAGTGTCGGACGCTGTAGGTTATTCTACCGGCTAAACCGTCATTTTCGCCCGAGGAAACGACCGATTTGTATTATACTGGGTGTGGGTTCGTCAACTATTAAGCCGGGTCGAATTGGCCGGGGATAACTCCATACAATTGCCAGTTGGTCGAGGATATTGGAGTGTTAATTAAAAACGACTCGCGGTACCGGGTTGTGTCGAGAAAACGGCCTTTTCCCGCCGAAACATCCGAATTCGGTTCAGGAATTGCATCTCCAACGTCCCACGTCGGTCGTGTCATGGCCTATAGTGCGCACGTAGTTGACGGGGTTCTATCTCCAATCCAGATCTGATTGCTATAGCTCAGAACCTTGCCCGGTAGTAGATGCTGTGGCGGTTTGTCGACGTGGAAGGTAGGAAAAGGACGACGGGGAGAACAGGGCAATCGCGGCCTTCCTCGACAGTAACGAGGCGTTGTTCATCCACGGCGAAGTGCTCAATGTCGATGGATTGTGACATTCTGTCAGGGATGTAGGAGCCGACGCGGGGGACGCTCGCCGCGTTGTGAGATTCGAGGCGTCAGCATCGGAGTTTTACGCTGCCGTCTCGAACAGAGATGATACGTCACATATACACGCGATACGCGATGTATACTAATACGCGTCAACGTCGAAAGTCACTCGGCCTATGCGTTCCCCAGAGTGGGGTGGAAAACGGATCGTGGCGATCCTCGTTTCGGTCGATGTGCTCTGGCACCTCTTCGAGATCGTCGTAGGACCCCTCGGGAACGAGCTGGCGCTGCTCATTTCGACCGGACTTGAGCTGTTCCCACAACCGCTCGCTGTTGAGGTAGCGTTCCAGGGATTGATCCTCTTTGCGGCGTTCTATCAGGTGATCCCCGCGATCTTTCGGCCGACGATCGATTCGGAGGCAGTCGCGAAGGGCTTCAGAGTGCTGTCCTCCTTTCAGAGCACATTACTTGCGTTGCCTCTGCTCGTTGCGCTGAGGATTCCTGAAATGAGCTTCGGTGCTGCCGTAGCGACGGTCGGGGTGTTTGTCTTCACCATCCAAGTGTTTGCGTACTACCACACCCATCGGGGCGAAGATGACATCTTCACTGGCGAGACTCCTACCCAAGCGCTCCGGTCTATGTTGGGCGTGTGGTTCACTCGGGTCCGTAGCGGATCAACCGAACACACCGTGGAGAGATCGACCCGCTCGTCGAACCGGTGGCGCGACGCCGAGTTCGCTGCAGCAGGCAGCATCGCCGCTGTTCCTGCTCTCTACTGTCTGTTCCTCGGCATCCTAGGTGCGCTCGGGGTGAACACGTTCCCGATCTTGGAATCCGTCATCGCAATCTGGCTTCTCGGCGACTGGCTCGACGGTCGACGCGACCTCGGCCCCAGGTCAAGGAAAGTCCTCCGCGGGAGCAAGGATCTCGAAGGCCGGATCTACTCGCACTTGAACGTGCTCAGAAGTGGTCGAGAGGGACTTTATGGGATGCTCGTGATCGTCCTCGGATTCTCGATTTCAGTAAGGCTGCTCCAGATGGGGTTCGCGCCGAGCCAGGTTGCGCACTTCGAGGCGCTGCTGACCGAGTTGTGGCGGCTTGGTGTGAGCGGTGCGCCCCTTCAGGCATTCTTAGTTCCACTGGAACAGTTGAGCTGGACAATGATTCCGGTGTCGGTCGGCCTGTTCAACCTCTGGTACTGGTACCGGATGCTTCAACGGCTGTCCTATTCCGTCGATAGAGATGATGGCGAGGTCGACCATTCCGGACCGAAACGATTGGTACGTCGCCCTCCGATGGATGTCTTCGCGATAGGGTGGTTGCTGTTCGCGTTCACACAGCTTTCAGCCCTCTTCGCCGTCGCGCGATGGCTGACTCCAACCGGCGGACCGGACGCGTTGGTTGGGGAAGTCTTCGGCATCGTGGTCGCGTTCGCGTACTGGCCGGCGTTGCTCCTCCTGTGCGTCATCAGTCTCCTCTCACAACTCTCGCCGACACGCCGGCTGTACGGGATGCAACGGATCGAAGCATTCCCGTTCTTCGAGCTCTCCCGAGAGATGGTTCCGCGAGACCCTCCCCAGTTGGGCATTCCACCTGACGACGACTCCGATGAGCATATGTCTGAGTCTGACGTGCGCATCGTTTCGATCGAGGTCGCGATCGCCGGCTATCTCGGTATCAACGCGCTGACACTACTTCTCGGGGGTCTGCGAGGTGGAGTGCTTCGGTCAGTCCCACCGACAGGGAACGTGCGTCTCGAGGCGGCGTCATCGATCGCGTTGCTCGGATGGCAACCTCTTTTGACCTACCTCTACATCAGCATCGGATTACTTTTGCTGTCAGTCTCGATAGAGCAACTGCCGATTGACCAGGAGGGCGGCAGGGATAGGATACTCACACTGAGCGACAGGACGCTCGCGGGCGGATTTCATGCGCCCGTCTTCCGGGAGATATTGTGGATACTCTTCGCTGAGTTCTGTATCGCGATCGTCGTTATTCAACTCGCCTTTCAGGCTCCGCTTCCACTGTTCGTGATGTTGATTTTCGGTCCGTTCGCGCTAATCGCGGTTACGATGTTTAGCTTTAGCGTGTGTGCAGTGGTCTCAAGGCTGTACGACGTCCTCGCCGCCGGGTCGTAATCGATGGCACCTGAAGTCAACTCTGTGTGTTCATCGAATTACAGAAGCGGGATTGCTCGGGTCCAACACCGTGAGGCCGAATTCAATCACCGATCAGTCAAAATCTAGCTTTCAACGAGTACCGATTTATTCGGACTACCGTCATGTGATCTCCCACGACCTTCGCCGGCGATTCGCCCAGCGGTTACTCGTGGAGGAAAACATGAATCCCCGAGTGGTGAGACAGGTCGGCGGGTGGGACTCCTTCCAAGCTATCGTGCCGTATCTCAACGCTCCTGCCCCCACCGCCGTCGACGACGCCTTCGAATCAGCTGGGCTTCACGGGTAACGCCTCGAGAGAATTGGTCGAGATCATCCCCTTCCCCCGGAAACAGCCCCAACAGATACCGGGAAGATTATTCTCCGCACCAGGGGCATGAACGCGAAGCCCTCTAAATATGTGAGTTTGGCAGTTCCAGTGGGAATGAAACGGTAAAATCGAGCGATGTTGTAGTCAGTAGCTGCCGCCCATAGAGGGGGGAAGCACAGTGTCTGTGAAGTATCACAGGTACGCGACTCCCAACCGAAACGGTCCCGGAGAATTGGTCGGGGTTCCCGGGGGAGACTCGGGAGTGTCCCGGTAAAGACTGGACGTGGCACGTGTCTCTAGAGTCAGAGGATAGGGGGTACTCGGAATATCCGAATTCAGCATTTTTGATCGAACGAAAACGCCGAAATCGGCCGATACTTCGGTTAGCAACTACCGGCCATTTCTAGGAGACAGTAAGATGTCTCTGGTGGACTGCGTCAACGACGTCCGATTCTCGGAGGGACCTCTCAAAATCTCCGGGGAGTTGGTCGGGACTTCCGGGGCTACTCCGGGGACTTCCCTGGCAAAAACTAGGGATCGCTTGAATCCCCAGAGCCGGGAAGAGAGGAAGCACCCATAATACTCGAATTCGACAGGTTTGATGGAACTGAAATGTCGAAATCGGTCACTCCGCTTGTTAGCTGTCCCCTTCTTCGGCAGGGGATTGTACAACGTCTCCGAGGGACCGCACTAGCTGGACCCCGTTCTCGTAGTTGGTGGTGACCCGATACCCGTCCTCGTCTTGTGTTACAACCCCTATGCTCGGGTGTGCGAGGAGTTGGAGGGCGGACCGAACCTCTTTGATGGACGGGACATCGTCGGAGTCCTCCATGCCTACGACGATCCACCGGACGTCTTCCGCCGTTTCCACAGCCCCATCGGCGCGTTCGAGGGCCCGGATGACTGCGAGGAGGGTCTCTCCGGCGTCAACGCGGTCCTGAATGGATTCGTCGAGGAGATCAAGCCTGTCGTCCTGGAAGGCTCCGGAGCGGGTCAAGAGAGCCAGGGTCTCCTCCGGGGGAACAGCGTATCGGTCCCGGCGGTCGAGGAGCTCGACGAGGTCATCGACGGCAAGGGTGGTCAGATCGGTCGTCTCGGCGTTGTCGATGACCTTCGGTACGAACCCCGGGGCGACCACGATAGCATGGTCGGCCCCTCGTTGGCGGCGGTGCTTGTCCACATTAGTGACCTCCAAGGAGTTGATTCGCCCATTACCCCGAGCTTTCACTTCGACAACGACGTGTTTTGGGGGTCGGATCTCCACATCGGTATCACCCCCTCCCTCGATCCAGTCAGCGGTACACCCTAATTTGGAGAAGGCCTTCGCGACGAGTTTCTCGAACTCCTCGTGGGCAGTTCCGTCCGTGCTGGCTGCTCGAAGTTGGTCGGCGAGCGTGGCTCTCACGTCGGCCGAGGACCCGTCGTTCGCGATCGAGATGTCGGTCGTCTGATCGGCCGGGTCTCCGTTGACGGCGACATCGGATATTGAGGTGACGCTCGGATCGGCGATGCTGACGGCGAAGTCGTAGGCACCGACACCTCCATTGGTCGCGTCGACGACCACGTCGTACGTCGTCATCTCGCCGCTCGTGACGGTCGCGCTGTTCGGCTAGAGGCTCACCGCGTCTTGAGCGGGTTCTCCTGCTGTGCTGCCACCGTTTCCTGGCTATCGATCGGTCCGACGCCCAGTGCAGCGCCGCCGAAGCTGGCAGCCACTACCAGCGCCACCGTCGCGATGGTCATGATGCTTTCCAACTCGAATGTCGTCCCGATGTTGCTTGTACTCAGTTATGTTCCCTCCTCAGTGAACAGCTTCTGCACGTCGACGACGTCAACCGTTTCGTCACCGTTGAAGTCGAACGCGTCGAGGCTGCTCTGGACCGTTTCGTCGTCGAGGTTGGCGAACAGCGCTTGGACGTCGACGATGGTGAAGTCGCCGTCGCCGTTGACGTCCTCGTAGAGGCCGTCACCGTCCGGGTCCGTCGGCGCGTTCTCGAAGTCGCCGATCGCCGGCGGTCCCTCCCCCTTGCCGTCGTCCGGTTCCTCGACCGAGAGGGTCGCGGTCTCGGAGTCGTTCTCGGCGAAGACGCCGTGAGCGTAATCGCCGGCTTCGAGACCGTCCGTCCCGATGCCGGTGAACTCGACGGTCGTCGACTCTCCGGGCTCTAACTGGACGTCCTGAGAGATGACCACGTCGTCGTCGTCGCCGAAGCCGTCGCCCTCGGCGTCGAGCCGGAACTCGACCGACTGCGTTGCGCCTTGACCGCCGTCGTTGGTGACGTCGGTGGAGACGTCGACGGCGTCGCCCTGCGTGGCAGTAGCCGGCGCGCTCAGGTTCGAGACTTGGAAGTTCGCCGGCTCTGGTTCGGGCGCGTCGATCGTGATCGTCGCGGTCGCCGAGTCGTTCTCCGTGGAGACGCCGTGGGTGTAGTCGCCAGGTGCGAGGACGCCCGTATCGATCCCGTCGAACGTGACGGTCCGCGTCTCATCGGACGTCAGCGTCACGTCCTGCGCGGTCAGCTCTTCGAGGGTGCCGTCATCGTCGGTGTCGAGACCGAACGCCACCGACTGCGTGGCTTCCTGTCCACCGGCGTTGCTGATGTCCGCCGAGACGGTGATGTTCTCGCCCTGCGTCGCCGCGCCCGGCGCGCTCAGGTTCGAGACCTGGAAGTCCGCCGGCTCCGGTTCGGGCGCGTCGATCGTGATCGTCGCGGTCGCCGAGTCGTCGTCGGTAAAGACGCCGTGGTCGTAGTCGCCGGCGTCAAGGTCGCTCGTATCAATGTCACTGAAGGTGACAGTCGTCGACTGTTCAGGATCCAACTGGACCTCCCGAGTGAGGACCACGTCGTCGTCGCCAAAGCCGTCGTCGTCAGCGTCGAGCCGGAACGCCACCGACTGGGTGGCCACCTGTTCACCGTCGTTGGTGGCGTTGGCGGAGACGTCGATCGCGTCGCCCTGTGTCGCGTTCTCCGGTGCGCTCAGGTTCGAGATCTGGAAGTTCGCCGGATCCGGCGACTCGACGGTCACTTCCACGGTGTCGGTGTCCGTGTTTCCTGTGGCATCGGAAACACGCAGAGTCACTGTCTGAGTACCGGTGGCTTGGTACGTATGCGTGATAGACTGTCCGGATTTCTCGTAGTCACCGTCGCCATCAACGTCCCACTCGTAGGATTCGATACCGACATTGTCAGACGATCCACTTCCATCGAACGATACGGTCTCACCGACAGAGATACTCTTGTCTTCGCCACCAGTAGCAGTAGGTGGCGAATTGTCCTCGATAGCCACCTCGACGGTATCTGTATCCATGTTGCCTTCCGCATCCGACACACGGAGAGTGACTGTGTTAGTACCCGCAGTTCGGAAGGTGTGGGAGACGGTCGGTCCGTATTTCTCGTAGTCACCGTCGCCATCGATGTCCCACTCGTAGGACTCGATACCGACATTGTCAGAGGAGCCACTTCCGTCGAAAGATATCTCGCTGCCGATGGAAGCCGTTTTATCTCCTCCAGCATCTGCGGTGGGACTGGCGGTATCTTCAACAGTTACTTGCACAGTATCGGTGTCTGCGTTCCCTGCGGCGTCAGTAACGCGGAGAGTAACGGTTTGAGTACCCACGGTCTGGAAGGTGTGGGAGACGGTCGGTCCGTATTTCTCGTAGTCTCCGTCGCCATCGATGCCCCACTCGTAGGACTCGATACCGACATTGTCAGAGGAGCCACTTCCGTCGAAATTCACCTCGACACCGATTGAAACGGCTATATCATCTCCCGCATCAGCAGTCGGTCCTGCATCGTCTTCGACGGTCACTTCCACGGTGTCGGTATCCGTGTTTCCAGCTGCATCAGAGACACGAAGCGTGACAATCGTCGGACCCGTATTCTGGAACGTGTGTGCGATAGAAGATGACCCACTGGATTTCTCGAAGTCACCATCATCGTCAAGATCCCATTCGTAGGTAGTGATGCCAACATTATCTGACGATCCACTTCCGTCGAAAGTGACACTACTTCCAACAGTAGTCGTTTTATGTGGGCCAGCATCGGCTGTTGGGTCGGTCCCATCTTCGACGGTCACGGAAACGGTGTCGGTGTCCGTATTCCCTGCGCCATCTCTCACTCGTAATGTGACATCTTTCGTCCCGGTCGTTTGGAACGTGTGTGCGATAGAAGGTGACCCACTGGATTTCTCGAAGTTACCGTCATCGTCAAGATCCCATTCATAGGTGGTGATGCCAACATTATCTGACGATCCACTTCCATCAAAAGAGATCTCACTGCCGATGGAAGCCGTCTTGTCTCCTCCAGCGTCTGCCGTGGGACTGACAGGATCTCCGACAGTTACCTGCACAGTGTCGGTGTCTGCGTTCCCCGCGGCGTCAGTAACGCGGAGAGTAACGGTTTGAGTACCAACGTTTTGGAAAGTGTGGGAGACTGTCGCTCCGGGTTTCTCGTAGTTACCGTCGTCATCAATGTCCCACTCGTAGGACTCAATACCGACGTTATCAGAGGAGATGCTTCCGTCGAACGATACGGTCTCACCAACAGAGATCGTCTTGTCTTTGCCAGCAGTCGCAGTTGGTGTTGAAGTGTCTTTTTGTTCGACAGTGATAACGTGCTCATATGCGTACTCTCCTTGGTCGTCCTTCAGCACACCAGTGTTGCCAGCATCTTCCCATCCCGGGTCCGGGTTGAGGCTCCCTCGAGAGTTGTCCGCCCAAGCGATCGATTTTGCCCAAACCCGAATGTCACCCACCTCTGTTGGCGTGAATGTTACCGTAATTGAATGAGTCGTCCCACCATTCAAGCTGTCTCCTGCCTCAACGACTGGGTAATTGACCGTCTTTTCGGTCTCACCATAGTCTCCCCAGAGTTTGCTCCCGCTGGCATACACCTTCGCGTAAGAAGGATCGGGGAGGGTGTTTGAGGCGGTCGATATGTCAGAGACGCGTTCATCGTCTGGGAGTCCCAGCGTGAACGTCTGGTACGGCGTGTCCGCATACTGGGTTTCAACTGTCATTGATACCGTTACCGTCTCGCCAACGTGGACCGTCTTCGGATAGGAGACATCTGTAATCTTCGCATCGGGGTACTCAGGCTCCTCGTCATCAACGATATTCGTCAGGTTCGATGGCGTCTGGTTCGGATTGAGCGCAAGTTGAGTAAAGTAGTAGTCTGCGATGAGGGTCTGCTGAAGCTGGTCGAAATTACCCTTAACCGTCTGGTAGCTCTGTTGGTCCGCTCCAAATACTTCAACTATTAGATCAGGGAAGAACTGCTGGTTGTCAGTATAGCTGTTGTCGACCTCCGATTCGTACTTTTTCGATTTCTTATAGACGGTCTCGATAATCGAGAGGCGTTTCTCAAGTGTTGAGTCCGAAACGTCCGAACTATCAACGACCGTTTGTGTGTTCTGTTTCAGTTTGTCGAGGTTACGATGGAAATCCTCTCGCGTGTTCCTATCTGTCTTTGACAGGGTGTTAGAGAGTTTGCCCGCCTGGACTGACGTCGCTAGCTCAACGCCCACCTCTGGCGCCGAGAGCAAGCTGGTTCCAATGCCCCCAGCAGAGGTCCCAGCAGCATCGTCAAGGACTGTGATTGCAGACTCTAGCTCGGCTTCCCTTTCGGAATCCGGAACAAGTGCCCCGAACGCGTCCAAGACACCATCAAGATTCTCATTTAAAAGATAGTCCTGACTAAGTCGTTTGCTTGCAGCCTCATAGGAGCTGTCGAGTGGCCGAATACCCTTGAGACTACGTTCCCTGATAGTATAATCCTCGCTCTCAGGTTCGAACTCAACGTATTCTCCCGAGTCATCCCAAGTTGCAAAATAATCGTCGCTCGAGACCGAGTCGCCCTCCCAGAGTTCGACCCGTACGTCCGCCTGGCCAGCTGAGATATCCGCAAGTTCCTTCTGCGAGAGTGAGTACTCGAAAATGCCGTTCTGCTCGGTTTCTACTATCGTCGTGGTACGTACAAGTTGATCATTGACGTATATCTTGAAGTATGGGTTGGTCGAAAAGTCTCCGACCTGTCCGACTCGCGTGTCGGCGGCAATGGCTATACCGATCGAAGAGTATTTACCGTCCCCATCTTCGTCAGTTACGCCGAATACGTTGACGTTCGAGATTGTCCCACCGTCCGCAGCAGAAACCGTTCCAACCGCTGATATCGGACCGACTGTAAGCATTAACAATACAATGAACACCGTGACGAGTCTCTTCCTAATCATCTGACTCACCACCCTCTCCGTTAAACTGCTCGTGGTACTTCTGCTCGATCTCTAACCGCGTGTCGAGACTGAGATCGCCCATATCGTCACCGTACTCTTGGTTTGCAATCTCTTCGCGCGTCTGAACATCAGCCGGTGTCAGTCCGTCCGCGAAGGGTTGGCGGTTGTACAGTGTGATGTTACGTGTGCTCATTTAGCTCAGCACCTCGTTGAACAGTTTCTGGACGTCAACCACGTTGACGACTCCGTCCTGGTTGAACTGGAAGGTGTTTGTTGAATCTGTGCACTGGTTGGTTGTCCGAATCCTGCTCCCGATCCCACTAACAATGTCAGGAACAGGGCAACTGCTACGACAGCTGTTTTCTTGGGCGATCCGATCATTCCCAGCCACCACCATTGTGACGAGTGGTTGACATTCCTCGCATCGTAAGCATACACAGACTTATAATAAATAAGAAAAATCTACATAATGGATTGACATAATCTATAAGTCAATATTACATTCGTTAATTTGACCTTTCTTCTCTCTTGGATCCGCAGACAGCATTGAGATCACTGTTTCTCATCCAGGATTCGATAAATCAACCGTCAACTACATCCGGACCAATCTCTTCGACAGCGTCGGGATCCTCATTTCTGACTACGAGGACCGGCGCGAATGGCTGCGAGTCAGGGGGAACACGCTAGTAGTCTGACTACTCTGGTGTTTGAGTCGGAGCGCTACTCTGCGTATAGTCTCAAAGTCCTATAGATTGGACATAGCTGATCGAGGCGCGCCGAGTCAGGCGCGCCGACCCCTGTGTTTCTGCTGGAATCTGCCGAGCGAAGCGAGGCAGTGGTTTACTCTAGTGGCTTCTTAGCCACACACCTAACGGAAAGGTGGGACCCCACCTCGGAGTTAGGGCGGTGCGGGAGACGGTATCGTCACTGAGAGAGCGAGGGATCGACGAACTAGTCGCGAACACCATCAGAAAAGAAGCAAAATAGGCCGCTAATTCCCCGGATCGATAGTGATGCCTCTCACGAGGTGCCGCGCTAGCCGGGAGTCCCTAATGCGTCGGCAAAGCGACGGGGTTCGTATATCCGACCGTCGACGAGAGTGATCGTTGGCGCGAACTCGAACGCGAACTGCCGAAGGTCTTCACCCGTCACCTTCGACCACTGGCTCGCCCCACTCCGGAAGAGCCGACGCGCCTCAGCGAGGGAGTCGGGCTGGAATCCGATGTCAAGCTTGTCTGGATCCGGCCCCTCCGTCCGGCTGATCTCTCCGCCGTACCTGTCGAGCCACCGACTCCACGGATCGTCGCCACCGCCGTGAGCCTCCGCTCTGGTGAGCCCGTCAAGAGCGTTCTCCAAGCCGGACTTGATGCTGTTCGACACCGAGTCGATGTACCCTGTGAGCTCCTGGGCGATGTACTTCGATCCGAGTTGAACCTCTCCGTAGGTATGATCCACGAGCGGAGAGAGCCGCTTGAGAGCGCGATAGACGGTGTCGATATGAACGCCGATGGATTGGCCAACTCCTTCGGCGACGTCTCTCTGCCGTCTGTGAGTAGCGTCTCGACCATCTCTGTGTCCGTCTCGTTCATCTGCGCCGCCGTCGCGAAGATCTGGTCGTCTTGTTTGTCCTCAATTCGCGGCAGACGGTCGGGGAGTAGCTTCCGCCACCGACGAGAACCGGTCACCTCGAAGTAGTCGTCTGCGACGAAGATCTGGCCATCGGGACGGGTCGGAATGTTCGACCAGTTGAGGACGTTCAACAGCGCCTCGTCGAGCTCCGTGACGAGCGTGTCGAGGTCGTTCCAGTACAGCGTGTCGTCGTGGATTGAATTCTGGAAGGAGACCCCAATCTTCGGATTTTCGAGAGCAATCCCCTCGACCGCGTCGGGGTTTCGCATGTGGTAATGTTTGAACTCCTTCGCGAGCTCGTGACCGCCGACTAATTCGGCAGCACGGCGGGAGTCGATCGTCGCGGTATGGTAGTGACCGGGACACTCACGGTCGTCGCGGACCGACTTCGTGTATCCCTCGCGGTCGCCGGCGAGCAACAGGGAAATCTCGTGAAGCGTTCCGTCGTACGCGATGACCTTACCGGTCTCTCCGTTGAGTACTCTGACGTACAGCTCCGCGTCGACGATATTTGACGACTTATGCAGACGGTCCTCGTCAAAGTCGCCTGGGTAGATGGGGGTCGGACTGTTGAACCGGAACCCCTGACGTGCCGCGAGCGCATCGAGCGACTGCCGGAGCACCGTCGGGTACTGCTCGAAGTCCCAATATGACCCCTCAACTTCCACGTCGTATCCCTCTAGGTCGTAGGGATTGGACATCGCCCTGTTCCCCTCCTTCGTCTCGATGTCTGGCCACCGAGGAGAGATTCGGAAGTACGCGCGCTTCCGAGCTTCCGACTTGGCAGCACCCCATGAGTCGTATCCTTTCGGATAGACATATACGAGGTACTCACGGACCTCATCGAGTTGGAAATTCTCGGCAGCGCGTGGGGCAAGCCCGGAGGATTTGAAACCAAACTCAACGTTCCACTCGGTTCCATCGATTTCGGCCGTCGTCCTGAGTCGCCCGTGCTGCTCGAAGTCGTGCTCTCCCTGAAGGGAGCGCAGGCCGAAGTACGATCGAAGCGGATTAGCTAGGTCCTCACAGTTCCATTTGAGATAGGCGTGGAACTCGTGGGGTTGTGGGTCGATGAACCGACGGGAGAAGTGGTCGTCGTCAGAGTTGGCGGTCTCAGTCTCCTGACCGTTATCATCTCCATCCGACTCGGCCTCGTCGTCGAGGCGTTTCTCGGCGCGCTCGTACGTCTCACAGGTCTTGAGATGGATGTCCGGGTCGTCAGTCCGGGGATGTGTCTCGCCGCAGTATCGATACTGCGCGACCGGTTCCGCGTCGCACCTACCCTCATGTCTCACCGCGATGCGATGCTGTTGGAACTTACACCGACAGAACCGACAACGAGCTACAAAACGAGACGCCCCAACTCGTCGACGCGATCCCTTTGATACAGACGCATCCAAGGAGGTGTCGACGCTCTCCCGACGCTCGTCAGTCTCCGTTCGTTCGACCGACGACTGAATCGAGTCGGCTTGGTCGTTAGTGACCGCCTCGGCCTTGTCGAGCTGTCCGATGAAATCGTCTGGGTCGGTCACTGCGACCACCCGCTTCCGTCGCCGCTGGCGCGCGGAGCCACGGGTCGGCTCGCGCGACACCCCATTTTATTTGGGTGGACACTAGTTGTATCAGGTGCGAACTCCCCTTTAGCAGGGGAAATTGAACGAACCGTTTCAAGCCAGGGCAGGGATTTGAACCCCGGAAGTCTCGATTACAAGTCGAGTGCATGAACCGCCCATGCTCCCCTGGCGCAGGCTGGCGTACTCGGGCCTCGTATGAGTGCGTGTCGCTTTCGGCGAGCGTGACGCCCGCTCGCGGTCACTCGGTTCCGCCCGCGGGGTCGCTCTCAGACTCGCCGCCGTCGGTCTCGCCGCTGGTCCCGTCGCCCGCCCCCTCCGCCAGCGGCTTCGTCAGCTCGACGCGGTGGACGTCGTACCCGTGGGTGGCGTAGAAGGCGCGGGCCCGGCCGTTGTCGGCGAGCGCCTCCAGCGCGACGGTCTCGGCGCCCTCGGCCGCGAGGGCGCGCTCGGCGGCGTCGAGGAGGTCGGCGCCGACCCCCTCGCCGCGTCGCTCGGGGACGACGAACAGGTTGCTCACCGTGCCGCGGACGCGCTCGCGCTCGTATCCCTCGCGGTCGATCGAAAAGCCGACGAAGCCGATCGGGTCGCCGTCGCCGTCGCCGCCGTCGCTATCGCCATCGTCACCTTCGCGAGCGACGAGTAGCTCCCCGGTGACGACCGAGCGGGCGACCCACTCGCGCACCGCGGCGCGGTTCGACTCGGCGAGCAGCGTCGAGCCGTGGCTCCGCTGATCCTCCGCCAGCGCGACCCACAGGTCCGTGACGTCGTCGACGTCGTCGACCATCGCCGGCGCGACCGTCGACCGCTCGTCGTCGGACATTCGACCGCCCGTTCGGCGCGGCGCGGCATGAGGGTACCGACGCGGCGGGGGAGCGGCCGTGACCACCGGTCGGGAGGGCGGGAGGAGAGACGGCCGCGCGGCTCACACCTCGCGGCAGTCGGGACAGACGGCCTGCCCGTTGGCGGTCACCAGGTCGGGGACGAGCGCCCCGCAGCTCTCGCAGACCCCCTGCGTCGGCGACTCCGCCGCGTCCGTCGTGGCGGCCTCGCTCGCCGGAGCGACGCCGCCGTCCGAGCCGAGCATCCCCTCGTCGCCGCGCCGCGTTCCGCGGAGCGTCTCGTCGCCGACGGCGGCCTCGCGGGCGCCGTCGCCGGTCCGCGGCGCCCCCGCGGCCAGCGCGTCACCGGCGGTGACGACGCCGACCGCCTCGCCGGCCTCGACCGCCACGACGCGGTCGACGCCCTCGGAGACGAGCCGTTCCTCGACGGCCGCGAGCGAGTCGTCCGGCGTCACCGTCGGGAGGGGCGGGCCCATCACCGATCCGACCGTGTGAGCGTCGGCGTTGCCGTCGCTCCGATCGTCGGCGTCGAGGAGCGCGCCGAGCGCGTCCCGACAGCCGAGCCGCCCCACGGGCTCGCCGCCGCGAACGACGACGAGACAGTCGGTCTCCTCCTCGACCATCAGCCCCGCCGCGTCGGCCAGGCCGTCGGACTCGCTCACGCCGAGGAACTCGCGATGCATCACGTCACGAACCGTGGTGTCTGTTCGCATGGAGCGAGGATCCGACGCGAACGGCTAAAAGCTGCCCCCGATATCGTTATACGGGTTCCGAACGTAGGAACCCGATCGGCACGGAAAACGACGGTTCCGTCGTGTTCGCTCTCCGTCGTCTTCACACGCCGGCGTGTTCGACGCCCCCTGCGACGTGCCCTCCCGCGTTGCGACGCGTTCACCGTCGACGCACCGCTCGGCTCGTCGCCGCGGGCCGAAGAGGAGGGTTCAAACCCTCCGGCGTTCGAGCGGGCACATGACCATTCCCTCGTTCGTGATCGGGATCGCGGGGGGGACCGGCGCGGGGAAGACGACCGTCTCTCGGCTCGTCACCCGCGACCTCGGCGACAGCGTCACCCGCATCCCGCTGGACAACTACTACGAGGACCTCTCGCACCTGGACTTCGAGGAGCGGCAGTCGGTCAACTACGACCACCCCTCGGCGTTCGAGTGGGAGCTCCTCCGCGAACACCTCGAAGCCCTGTTGGAGGGCCAGTCCGTCCAGATGCCGCAGTACGACTTCGAGATCCACAACCGGAAAGCAGAGCGGGTCACGGTCGAGCCGACCGACGTCATCGTGCTCGAGGGGATCTTGGCGCTGTACGACGAGGAGATAAACGACATGATGGACCTCCGGCTGTTCGTCGAGACCGACGCCGACGTCCGCATCCTGCGCCGGATCCGCCGGGACGTGATCGAGCGCGGCCGCGACCTGGAGGGCGTCATCGACCAGTACCTCTCGACGGTGAAGCCGATGCACGAGCAGTTCATCGAGCCGTCGAAGAAGCACGCGGACGTGATCATCCCCGAGGGCGCCAACAGCGTCGCCGTGAACCTCTTAGAGGAGAAGCTCCGCGCCGAGGTCGAGGGCGACGCGGTCCGGAGCTGGGAGCGCGGGAGCCTGGAGGAAGAACTCGGCGAGAAGCGCTCGCTCGACGTGGACGGGGACTGAGCGCACGGGAGCCTATTTAAACAGCTTCCCCTCTTCACCGCCGGCGGCTCGCCACCCGCTCTTCCGCCGTCTCCGCGCTGACGACCTCGTAGAGGGTCGCCCGGCCGCCGTCCTCTTTCGGTCGGAGCACGCGCCCGAGCCGTTGGGTGAACTCCCGTTCGCTCCCGGACCCAGACAGCACGACGGCGACGTTCGCGTCCGGGACGTCGACGCCCTCGTCGAGGACGTTCGCGGCCACGACCCGGCCGTAGGTCCCGTCGCGGAACCGCTCCAATATCTCGCGGCGCTCCTTCGCGCCCGTCTCCGCGGTTATCGCGGGGAGGAGGAACCGCTCGGAGAGCCGGTAGACGAGGTCGGTGTGGGCGGTGAACACGATCACGCGGTCGCCGCGGTGGCGGTCGAGGACGGATTCGAGGCGGTCGACCTTCCGATCCGCGTTCATCATGATCTCGCGGGCGTCCTGCTTCGCGAGGAGGGCCTCGCGGGCGGCCGGGTCGTTGCCGGAGCGCTTGACCAGTTCCTGATAGTCGCTCCCGCTGGTGAAGGTGATCCCCGCGTCGCGGACGTACTCGACGAAGGTGCCCTGCCTCTCGTCGTAGCGCTCGCGCTCTTCCGGCGTCAGCTCCACCTCGATCCGCCGGATGTCGTAGGGAGCGAGGTGGTCGCCCGCGAGGTCGTCGACGTCGAGCGCGTAGACGCGGTCGCCGATCAGCTCCGCGACCGCCTCGTGGGCGCCGTCGGGGCGCTCGAACGTCGCCGTCAGGCCGAGGCGCGCGGGCGCCGCGAGCAGGCGCGCGACGTCGCGGTACCCCTCGCCGCCGAGGTGGTGGACCTCGTCGAAGACGACGAATTCGAAGGCGTCGCCGACGCCGTCGGCCTTCAGGTACGCCGAGTCGTACGTCGACACCGTGATCGCCTCGCGGCGCTGCTCGCCGCCGCCGAACCGGCCGATCGGGACGTCGAACTCCCGCTCGAGCTCCCGCTGCCACTGGTCGAGCAGGTCGACCGTGGGGACGACGACGAGCGTCGGAACCCCCAGTTCGACCATCGCACGGATCGCGATCACGGTCTTGCCAGCGCCGGTCGGGAGTTCGAGCACGCCGCGGTCGCCCGCGTCGCGCCACGCGTCGAGGGCTTCGCGCTGGTACTCACGCAGGTCGTAGTCGGTCGCGAGCGCGTCCGGGAGCCCGGCCTCGCGCGCGGCGCGATCGCTCGCGTCCAGCACGCGGTCCTCGACGCTCACGCCGGCGACCTCCAGGGCCCGCCGGATCGCGGCGTAGCGGTACGCGGGGGCCCGCCCGGTCCCCGAGCGGGGGTCGACCTCGACGCCCGGGAGCGGCGGGAGCGAGTCGAGGCCGCCGCCGTCGACCGGCGCCCCGGTGCCGTCGACCGACCCCTCCGTCTCACCGGCCGACCTCCCGGCGTCGACCCGGATCGTCCCTCCCTCGTAGGTCAGCCGGACGTTCATCGCCGGACGTTGCCGACCGACTTACAAAGGGGCACCGCCTCCGTCCGCCATGCGCGCGGACGAACTCGACCCCGAACTCGCCGCCGTCGTCGACGAGATCGAGGCCCTCGGGCTCCCCGAGTGGCACGCCCTCTCCGTCGACGCCGCGAGGCGCGTCGAGGACGAGGTGTTCTCGGGAGAGCCGGAGCCCGCCGTCGCCGAGGTCCGGGACCTCGCGTTCGACGGCCCCCACGGCGAGGTGCCGGTGCGGATGTACCGGCCCGAGGCGGCGATCGACGCGGCGGGCTCCCGCGGCGGCCTCGGCGATGACGGCGACGATGGCGACGCCGCGGGCGCTCGCACTCTCGTCCACTTCCACGGCGGGGGCTGGACGCTCGGCAGCCTCGACTCCATCGACGGCCCCTGCCGCGAGTTGGCGACACGAACCGACGCCGTCGTCGTCTCCGTCGACTACCGGCTCGCGCCCGAACACCCCTTCCCCGTCGCCGTCGACGAGGCGGCCGCGGCGGTGGAGTGGGTCGCGGACAACGCGGCCGCGTTCGGCGGCGACCCGGACCGACTGGGCGTCTCCGGCACCAGCGCGGGGGCGACGCTCGCGCTCGCGGCGTGTCTGTACGACCGAGATATGAGGGGCGACCCCGTCGAGGTCGCCGGACAGTTCCTCCTCTACCCGATCGCGGGCGACGACTTCGAGACGAAGTCGTACCGCGAGAACGCCGACGGCCCCCTGCTCACCCGCGCGGACATGCGGTGGTTCTACGACCGGTACCTCCGGAGCCCGGTCGATGCGCACAATCCGTTCGCGGTGCCGCTCCGCGCGGCGGACCTCGGCGGGCTCCCGCCCGCGACGGTCGTCACCGCCGGCTTCGACCCGCTCCGGGACGACGGCGTCGCGCTCGCGGAGCGGTTCGGCGAGGAGGGGACGCCCGTCGAGCACCGCCACTACCCGGCGATGGCCCACGGGTTCTGCAGCCTCGCCGACCGCGTCGCCGTCGCGGAGGCGGCGCTGTCGGCGGTGGCGGGCGACGTGCGCGAGCGACTGTAGGGAGTCGGTCCCGAACGGCTGTAGGGCGTCGGTCCCGAACGGCGGACCCGTTGGGACACCGCGGCGACGACCCCAAGTGGCTCGCCGAGAGAGGTGAGGCATGTCGCTCATCGGCTCCGCCGTCACGTTCGTCGTCGGACTGCTCGTCGGCGGACTGGCGATCTTCGTCGCCGCCGCGGTCGTCACGGGGACGCGCGACTACGAGCACGCCGTGTTCACGGCGCTGTTCGGCGCGATCGTCTGGGCGCTCGCGGCGCTGTTCCTCTCGTGGCTCCCGCTGATCGGGGAGTTCATGCCGCTCGTCGCGTGGGTGTGGCTGATCCGGCGGCGCTACGGCGTCTCGTGGCTCCACGCGGGGGTCATCGGCTTCGTCGCCTGGGCCGCCGCCGTGCTCGTGCTCGCGCTGCTCCCGTTCGCCGGCGTCACCGACGCCGTGGGGATCCCCTTCGTTCGGTCGCTGAGCGCGGTCTGAACGCGGCCGCTCCTGCGGCCGTCGACCTCACTCCGCGACGGTCGTCTTCACGATGCTGACCGGCGCGGTCGACCGGCGCGAGACGCGCTCGGTGACGGATCCGAGCATCCGCCGGTAGTCGCCGGAGCGCGTCTTCGACCCCATCACCGTCAGGTCGATGTCCTCCCGGTCGACATACCGGAGGATCTCCTCGTGGGGGACGCCGTACACCAGGTCGGTGACGACGTCGACGCCGGCGTCGGCAGCGTGGGCCGCCACCGCGTCGAGCGCCTCGCGTCCGCGCTCCTCCAGCGTCTCCTCCGCTCCCTCCGCCCCGTCGACGAACTCGTCGCCGGAGTAGGCGTTGATCACGTCGCTGTCGACGACGTACAGCACGTGGAGGGTCGCGCCGTATCGGTCCGCGGCGTCGACGGCGTGGTCGATCGCGCGGTCGACGCCCTCGCTGCCGTCGGTGGGGAGCAGGATGCGGTCGTACATACCCGGCGATTCGCGGCGTCACCGAATAAATTGGTCGCCGTTTCCCGAACGGTTAACACGCTGCCAGCCCCGGAGTCGGCCATGACAGCCGCCGCGGATCGACTGTTCGTGAACGGGGAGGTCCACACGCTCGCGGCGCCCGACGAGACACGCGAGGCGGTCGCGGTCCGGGACGGGAAGATCGTCAGGCTCGGCTCCACCCGGGAGGTCGAGTTCCTCGAAGGCGTCGACACCGACGTCGTCGACCTCGGCGGGCGGGTCCTCCTCCCCGGCTTCGTCGACGCGCACACCCACCTGACGACGGTCGGCCGCTACCTCGTGCACGCGGACCTCTCGGCGGCCGACTCCCCGAACGAGGCGGTCGACCTGCTGGCGGAGCGGGCGGAGGAGGTGGCGCACGCGGAACGCGCGGCCGGGGCGGGAGACGCGGAACGCGCTGGCGAGGTCGCCGATGAGGACGGCGCCGGCGACGAGTGGGTCCTCGGCTACGGCTACGACGAGTCGACGTGGGCGGAGGACCGCTACCTGACGCGGGCGGACCTCGACCACGTCTCGACGGAGCGGCCCGTCGCCGCCTTCCGCGAGGACATGCACGTCGCCGCGGTCAACGGGGTCGCCCTCGACCGGTTCGCCGACGCGATCGACGCGGGCCCGGACGAGACGGTGCCGACCGACGCGGACGGCGAGCCGACCGGCGTCCTCCTGGAGAGCGCGATCGACCCGATCTACGAGGCGGTCGAGCCCGGCCCGGCCGAGACCCGAGAGATCGTCGCGGCCGCGCTCGACGACTGCGCCGCGAAGGGGATCACCGGGTTCCACGACATGGTGCGCAACTCCCACGCGCCGCGGGCCTACCGCGAGCTCGACGCGGCCGGCGAGCTGACCGCCCGGGTCCGGATCAACTACTGGAGCGACCACCTCGACGCGCTCCGCGAGGTCGGTCTCGGGACGAACGACGGGAGCGGGACGGTCGAAACGGGCGCGATCAAGTCGTACACGGACGGGAGCTTCGGCGGCCGGACCGCGCGGCTCTCCGAGCCGTACGCGGACGCCCCCGACGAGACCGGCCAGTGGGTCGTCGACCCCGAGGAGCTGGCGGCGACGGTCGCGGAGGCGACCGCGGCCGGCTACCAGTTCACCGCCCACGCCATCGGCGACGAGGCGGTCGACGCCGTCCTCGACGCGTACGAGGGGGCCTCCGAGACCGATCCGGGCGAGGCGCGACACCGGGTCGAGCACGTCGAGCTCGCCGACGACGCCGCCATCGAGCGGCTCGCCGATTCGGGCGTCGTCGCCAGCGTCCAGCCGAACTTCCTCAAGTGGGCGGGCGAGGGCGGGCTCTACGAGTCCCGACTCGGACCGGAGCGGACCGCCGAAACGAACCGTTACCGCGACATGCTCGACGCGGGCGTGCGCCTCGCGTTCGGCTCCGACGGGATGCCGATGGACCCCCTCCTCGGCGTCCACCACGCGGTCAACGCCCCCGCGGAGGCCCAGCGGCTGACGGTGACCGAGGCGCTGCGCGCGTACACCCGCGGGGGGGCGTACGCCGGCTTCGACGAGGACCGGCTCGGCACGGTCGCGGTCGGCAAGCGCGCCGACCTCGTCGCGCTCGACGCGTCGCCGTGGGAGAACCCGGACGCGATCCGCGACGTCGACGTCGCGATGACGGTCGTCGACGGCGAGGTCGTGTACGACGGGCGCTGAGTCGGTCGCGTCGTCGCGACTGCGACGCGACGGCCACCGCCGGCGCGCGACGACCCCCCTCTCGGGGACGCCGCAAGCGCTGCCAGAAAACAGTAGTTATTAATCATGTAGTTCGTATATCCGGACATGGCAGAGATAGCCATCGAGTACGCGGCCGGGAGTCGCCTCCAGCCGGAGGCGGAGACGGCCCGACGCCTGATCGACGCCTACCTCGGAGACCGGTCCGACGTCGACGGGGTAACCCTCTCGCCCTCCGCCGACTCCGTGTTCTGCGTCAGCGTCGAGGGCGACCGCATCTGGTGTACGGACCCGCGCGAGTGGATCGACGCGATGGAGGCCGTCAGCGCGGCGCGGCGGCGGCTCTCGGAGCTGTCGTAAGCGGTCGCGCTCGAAGAGAGACTCAGTCGTCGCGCACCGCCGCGTGAGTCCGCACGAACTCCCGGAGGAGCTTGCCGGCGACCGCCGCGGCCTGCCCGTCGTCGCGGTCGTTCACCTCGACGACGTCGAAGCCGTCGGCGCGGGGCGCGACCGCCCGCACGAGGTCGCGGGCCTCGCGCGGGGCGAGCCCGAACGGCTCCATCGTCCCCGTCCCCGGCGCGAAGCCGGGGTCGAGCCCGTCGACGTCGACCGAGCAGTAGACGGACTCGCCGGCGAAGGGGTCGTCGCTGTCGGCGGCGTCTCCGGAGAGCCCGTCCAGCCACTCGCGCGCCTCCTCCGGCGGCACGACCTCGACGTCGGCCTCGGCGGCGCGGTCCCACTCCGCCTCGGAGCCGGTGCGCGCGCCGACGATCACGGCCCGGTCGACGCCGAGGTCATCGAGACATCGGCGCGTCACGCAGGCGTGGCTCCACGGGTTGCCGTCGTACGCGTCCCGGAGGTCGAGGTGCGCGTCGCAGACGACGAGCACGTCGGGGTCGACCGCCTCGACGCCGGCGTAGGTGACGGTGTGCTCGCCGCCGACGAGGAGGGGAACGGCGTCGTCGAGGGCGACGCTCCGGAGCTCGGCGGCGAGGTGATCGAGGTACGCCTCGACGTCGTCCCACGGGCGGACGTCGCCGGCGTCGTGGACGCCGAGCGCGGAGAAGCGGCTGTCCGTCCTGCGGTCGTAGTCGTCGTACGTCTCGGCGAATCGCCGGATCCGGTCCGGTCCGAACCGGGTGCCCGGCTGAAAAGTGGTCGTGGCGTCGAGGGGAGCGCCGACGACCACGTAGGAAGCAGCCTCGCGGTCGGTCGTCGCTCCGGGGAACATGCCTCGACTACCCGACGACCTTGCGCTGGCCCTCGTACTCGAGGTACTCGATGTTGTCGTCCGAGGAGAAGTCCTCGCCCTCGGGGATGCGCATCGTGAACGTCTCGTAGGTGTCGAGGTCCATGACCTGCGCGTCGTTTCCGGAGACGGAGACGACCTGGCCCTGCTTCCGCTGGATGATCGGGACCCAGACCTTCGCGTCGACCGGCTGGGAGAGCGAGCGCTTCTTCTCGTCGAAGACGCCCTTGCCCTCGACGCGCGCCTTGGCGCTCCCGTGTTTGCCGGGCTTGGCTGTGCTGTAGTGGTTGATCTTGCAGGGCGAACTGTCCATCATCACGTAGCTGCCCTCCTGGAGTTCGCGAACCTGCTTCTGCTCTCGCGGCATGCGCGCTACTTTTTCCGGCGCGGGTATAAACGGTTTGGAACGGCGTCGACGCCGGCGTTCGGCGCCGGGTCGCCGCCGACGCTCGGGGGACGGAGCGCCTCGGGGGCGGCCCGCGTCAGGGATCCATCTCGTCGACGTACTCCTCGGGCTCGTCCTCGTCGTCCGCGTTCCCGTCCGGCGGGACGAACCGCCCGGTGATGAGGTAGCTGGCGACGAACAGCCCGATGAAGCCGACCCCGACCGCCGCGGTCGTCCGCACGACGAACGGGAAGTCGATCCACCAGAGCGCGCGGTCGGCGATCGCCATGGCGACGAAGGCGACGAACAGCGCCTTCTGCTCGTCGGTCGGGTCGCGGACGAAGCCGACGACGTCCTCTTTGAGCTCGCTGAAAAAGCCCATCTCAGGCACCCCCCTCCGCGTCGTCGCCTTCGCTCGTGGCCTCTCCGGCGCCCTCGATCACGCGGCTCACGCGCTCTAGCCCCTCCTCCAGTTCCTCGGTCGGCAGGCCGAACCCGATCCGGAAGCGGTCCGGGAAGCCGAACAGGTCGCCGGGGGCGAGCACGACGCTCTCCGTCTCGACGACGGTCCGGCAGAACGACTCGGCGTCGTCGAAGCGGTCGGGAACGGTGACGAACCCGTTGACGCCCACGGGATCGTACCAGTCGAGGTCGTGGCGGTCCAGCCAATCGGCGACGATCGCGCGGTTCGTCGCCGCCAGCTCGCGGTTCTCCTCTAAGATCCGCGGCTCGCGCCGGCCGAGCGCCTGCCTCGCGACGTGCTGGCCGAACAGCGACGGCGAGATGGTGGTGTAATCCTTCCACCGCCACGCGCGCTCGACGACCGCCTCAGGACCGGCGATCCAGCCGAACCGGAGCCCGGCGAGCCCGTACGCCTTCGTGAGGCTCGTCGTCGAGATCCCGTGCGAGCCGAAGCTCGCGACCGGGGGGTGCGGCTCGTCCGCGAGCAGCCGGTACACCTCGTCGCAGAGCAGGTACGCGTCGCGCTCGACGGCGACGTCGTACACCGCCCGCATCGCCGCCTCGTCGTGGTACCGGCCGGTGGGGTTGTTCGGATTGTTCACGACGATCGCGGCGGTGTCGTCGCGGGCCGCGTCGGCGACCGCGTCCGGGTCGAGCTCCCACTCCGGCGGCTCCAGCTCGACGCGGGTCACGTCGCCGAACGCGTCGGGAACGGCGTGGAGCGCCTGGTACGTGGGTGTGACAACGACCGCGTGGGTGCCGGAGCCGATCGCGTCGGCGTCGTCCGCCCAGTCGTCGCTCGATCCCTCGCCGCCCACGCCGGCCTCGTCGCCGAGCAGCGAGAGGAACGCGAGGAAGTTCGCCTCCTGCGTCCCGCAGGTGAACAGCACCTCGTCGGCGCTTCGGCCGTAGCGGTCGCCGACCGACGCGCGGAACTCGGGGTCACCGTTCGTCGGGATGACGTAGTCGAGCCGACCGGGGTCCAGATCGAACCGGCTCGCGTCGAGCGAGCGGATCCCGCTCTCGGCCAACATGATGTCGGCCTCGTGCTCGTACTCCGCGAACCAGCGTTCGAGGCCGAACGGGTCGATGCGCATACCGGACGTGGGAGTGGCGCGAGGTTAGGTGCTACGGTCCCTGACGGCGACGCGGGTCCCGGACCGCTCAGGCGGGGACAGCTCGGACGGCCAGTTCGGCCGTCGGAACGACTTTCATCCGCCGTCGAGACGTGACGGCATGATACTCTCTCGCTCCCGGGTCCTCGGCGCGCTGCTCGTCGCGACGGCCGCGATAGCGGCGTTCGTGTTGGCCGAGGTGCTCCGAACCGTCGTCTTCGCGGTCACCTTCGCGTACGTCCTCTATCCGCTTCGGCAGCGGCTCGTCGGCCGCGGACTGTCGCGGCGAGTCGCCAGCGCCGCGTCCACCGTCGTCTCCTTCCTCGCCGCCGCGCTCCTCGTGATTCCGCTGTTGTACGTCCTCTACCGGCAGCGGTCGCGGCTGATCGACCTCCTCGGACAGATCCCCGACGTCCTCGTCGTGGAAGCGCTCGGCCTCCGGTTCCCGATCGAGGTGGCGCCGGTGGTGTCGGCCGTCCGGATCGCCCTCCGGGACCTCGCGCTCGCGCTCACCGCCGCGGCGCCGCGGATCGCGCTCGAGCTCATCGTGTTCACGATCCTCGTGTACGGGCTCCTCCTCCGGCCGGACGCGGTCGGCACCGCCGTCTTCAAGGTCGTTCCCCCGGAGTACCGCGACATCCCGACGCGACTGCACGATCGAACGCGCACGACCCTGTACTCCATCTACATCCTCCAGGCGGCCACGGCCGCCGCGACCTTCGTGCTCGCGTTCGCCCTGTTTTCGATCCTCGGATACGAGTCACCGGCCCTGTTGGCCGTCATCGCGGGCGTCCTCCAGTTCGTCCCCGTCGTCGGACCCAGCGTGCTCGTCGTCACGCTCGGCGCGGGCGACCTCCTGCTCGGCGAGACGACGCGGGCGGTCCTCGTGGTCGTCTTCGGCCTCGGCGTCGTCTCCTTCGTCCCGGACGCGGTGATCCGGACGCAGCTCGCCGACTGGACGGGGAAGATATCCCCCGGCCTCTACCTCGTCGGCTTCGTCGGGGGCATCCTCACCGTCGGGGCGGTCGGGATCATCGTCGGGCCGCTCGTCGTGTCGCTCCTGCTGGAGATCATCGAGCTGCTCTCCGAACACGAGGGGACGTCGATCCCTGCCGAGCCGGCGATCGACTCGACGGAGTGACCGGAGACGGGGACGACCGGACCGGTCGGCGGCCGATTCACCGGCACGGCTTTCCCGCTCCCGACCCTCCCTCGGACAACCGATGTCCCCGACGGACCCGCCGTCCCAGACGGACACGCCCGCCGCGCTCGCGGACGCGCCGCGCCTCTCGACGCGACGGCTCGACGACCTCGCGGAGCGCGTGCGTCGCTCGGCGCCAGCGTCCTCGCCCGCCTCGACGGATTCGCCCGGCGCGAGCGACCCGTCCGGTGGGAGCGGCGCGTCCGCCGACGGCGCCACCATCGACGTGTTCGCCCCGGCGACGACCGAGCGTATCGGCTCGGTTCCGGCCTGCGACGGCGCCGACGTCGCCGCCGCGGTCGAGCGCGCGCGTGCGGCGCAGGCCGCGTGGGAGGAAACGCCCGCGACGGAGCGCGCCGCCGTCATCGACCGGTTCGGCGACCTCGTGCTCGACCACCGCGAGGAGCTCCTCGATCTCCTCCAGCTGGAGACCGGGAAGTCCCGTCGGACCGCGGTCGAGGAGCTGTTCGACGTGCCGACCGGCTGCGGCTACCTCGCGGACGAGGCGCCCGGCGTCCTCGCCGACGAGCGCCGTCGCGGGGTTGTCCCGGGGCTCACGACCGCGACGGTCACCTACGACCCGGTCGGCGTCGTCGGCGTCATCTCGCCGTGGAACTACCCGCTGACGCTGTCGATGGCGGACGCGCTCCCGGCGCTCGCCGCGGGCAACGCGGTCGTCTGCAAGCCGGACGAGAAGACGCCCTACGGGGCGCTCGTGCTCTCCGAACTGCTGGAGGTCGCCGGCCTCCCCGACGACCTCTTCCAGGTCGTCACGGGCGAGGGGTCGACGGTCGGGCCCGCGCTTATCGACGCGGTCGACCACGTGGCGTTCACCGGGAGCACCGAGACGGGCCGGACCGTCGCCGAGCGCGCGGGCCGGAACCTGATCGGCTGCTCGCTGGAGCTCGGCGGCAACAACCCCCTCGTCGTCCTCGGCGACGCCGACGTCGACGAGGCGGCCCGCGGCGCGGTCGACGCCTGCTTCTCGAACGCCGGCCAGCTCTGCCTCTCCGCCGAGCGGCTCTACGTCGAGGAGTCCGCCTACGAGCCGTTCCTCGCCGCGTTCGTCCGGGAGACGGAGGCGCTCTCGCTCGGCACCGGCTACGACTACGACGCCGACCTCGGTTCGCTGATCGACGCCGACCAGCTCGACCGCGTCCGGGACCACGTGGAGTCGGCCCGGGAGGCGGGTGCGACCGTCGAAACGGGCGGGACCCACCGGCCGGACGTGGCGCCGTACTGCTACGAGCCGACCGTCCTGACCGACGTCGAGCCGGACGCGACGGTCGCCTGCGAGGAGACGTTCGGCCCGGTCGCCGTCGTGACGCCGGTCCCGGACGCGGCCGCCGCGGTCGCCGCCGCCAACGACTCGCCGTACGGGCTCAACGCGAGCGTGTGGACCGCGGACCGCGAGCGCGGCGCGGCGGTCGCCCGCGAGATCGACTGCGGCACCGTCAACGTCAACGACGGCTTCCTCGCGACGTGGGGCGCGGTCGACGCTCCGATGGGCGGGTTCGGCGACTCGGGGCTCGGCCGCCGCCACGGCCCGGAGGGAATCCGGCGGTACGCCGAGTCGCGGACGATCGGCGTCTCCCGCGTCGGCCCGCTCGGCTTCCCCGACCGGATCCCGACCGACTGGTTCGTGCGCGGGGCATTCGCCGCGACCGCGCTCGGCCGGAAAGCGAGCCGGGGCGCGCGTCGGCTGAAAGAGCGGGTCGGGCTGAGATAGCTCGGACGACGGCTGAGGGGGAGTCTCCCGGGCGACCTCCGGATTCAAGTCGGTCGCCCGCCACGTGAGACCATGGCAGGACCGGATCCCGCCGAACTGCGGCGGGTCGTCGACGCGTTCCCCGCGGCGGACGGCGCCGAATCGGTCGACTCCGACGCGACCGATCGCGTCGACGACCTCCTCGACGGGACGTACGGCAGACTGACGCGCGAGTGGTACCCCGAGCTCGGGAAGCTGACCGAGACGTACGCCGCGGGCGAGATCCTCCGCGAGGACGTGCTCGAACACGTCGAGGCGGTGCCGTCGTTCCGGCTCTCGGACGGCGCCGCGCCACTCCCGGAGAAGCGCCGGGCGCTCGCGGCGGCCGACGAGGCGGCCGACGAGGTTACCGAGGTCGCGGGGTGGTACGCGACCCTGCGGTCGATGCTCGACGACGACCCGGACGACCTGACGCGGGTCGAGCGGCTGCTCCACGGCTTCGGCTACGCCCTCGCGCACGGGCTCTTCCTCGGCGCGTCGTCGCCGAAGCGCGTCGTCCGGCGGCTCAGGCTGGCGTACCGGTCGGTGGGCGTCGACATCGACGAGACCGAGAGCGAGGCGGGCGCGGAGCGGACGGAGTTCACCTGCCCGTACCGCGACGTGGGCGCGCGGATCTACGGCGAGAAGTGGGTGTGCCACGAGAAGCTCGACCGCGTCGACGACGGCTACGTGACGTACCTCGCGGAGCGGGGGATCGACTACCAGCGCCCGCGGGACTGCGACGGGAGCGAGCGGTGTTACTCCACGGTCGCGCGCGACGGGCCGGAGCTGTGGTGGCCGAAGACCGCCCCCGCCGCGGTGCGCGCCCGGTCGTGACCCGGGACCGTCGGCGCCCGCGGTCGCGGTCGGCGGCGCGGACCGGCGAGACTCGCTCGGGCGGCGGCCCCTCCGCGGCGGCCGCCGACGAGTCCGCAGCGCACAGAATCCAGCGCGGCTACGCCGCGTGGGCGCGGACCTACGACTGGTTCGCGCGGGCGACCGCGTCGGTCGGCGGCGTGCGGGCGGGCTGCGTGCGGGCGCTCGACCTCGAACCCGGCGACACCGTCGTCGAGTTCGGCTGCGGGCCCGGCGTCAACGTCCCCGCCCTTCGAGAGGCCGTGGGCCCGACGGGACGCGTCGTCGGCGTCGACGTCACCGGCGCGATGCTCGACCGGGCGCGAGGGCTGGCGGAGCGCCGAGGGTGGGAGAACGTCGCGTTCGTGCGGGGCGACGCGACCGATCCGCCGGTCCGGTCGGCCGACGCGGTGCTCGCGACGTTCGTCACGTCGCTGTTCTCCGACCCGTACGCGGTCGTGAGCGACTGGTGCGGGCTGGCCGACACGGTCGTCGTCGCGGCGTTCGCGCCGCGCGGGAGCCGCCCCGCGAACGCCGCGCTCTCGGCGTTCGCACGCATGAACGGTCGGCTGTTCGACCTGGACGCAGACGACCCCCTCGAACGGCTGGACGCGCGGACGGCGGCCGCGCGGCGGGCGCTCGCGGACAACGCGGAGACGGTGACGGAGGCGCGGTACCTGTTCGGGACGATCGCGATGTACGCCGGACACGGGCCCGTGGACGATTGAGAGGCGCGAGCCGCGTGGCGGAACGCAACGTTTAGCGCGCCCCCGGACGCACGGTCGAGCATGAGCTTCTTCGAGACGCTGGCGGCCCGGATCGAGTCGACGGACAGCGTCGTCTCGGTCGGCCTCGACCCGGACCCGAGCAGGCTCCCCGACTCCGTCGCCGACGCCGACCTGCCGCGGTGGGCGTTCAACCGCCGGATCATCGACGCCACCCACGAGCACGCCGCCTGCTACAAGCCGAACGCGGCGTTCTACGAGGACGCCGACGGCTGGCGCGCGCTCCGGGAGACGATCGCCTACGCCCACGGGAAGGACGTCCCCGTCCTCCTCGACGCCAAGCGCGCCGACATCGGGAACACCACCCGGCGGTACGCCGCGGCGCTCGACGATGCCGACGCGATCACGGTGAACCCGTACCTCGGCCGCGACTCCCTCCAGCCGTTCCTCGACCGAGCGGAGAAGGGCGTGTTCGTCCTCTGCCGAACCTCGAACCCGGGCGGGAGCGACCTCCAGGACCTCGAACTCGCCTCCGGCGAACCGCTCTACGAGCGCGTCGCGGCGCTCGCGGACGTGTGGAACGGAAACGGCAACGTCGGGCTCGTGGTCGGCGCGACCGCGCCCGAGGAGCTGGCCGAGGTCCGCGAGATCGTCCCGGAGATTCCCTTCCTCGTCCCCGGCGTGGGCGCGCAGGGCGGCGACGCGGAAGCCGCGGTCGAACACGGGCTGGCCGCCCGGCCGGACGCCGACGTCGACGTCGGCCTGGTCAACTCCTCACGCGGGATCATCTTCGCCGGCGAGGAGTCGAGCCGCCCGGGCGACGAGGCGACGTACTTCGGCGCCGCGGGCGACGCGGCGAAGCGGCTCAAGAAGCGGCTGAACCGGTATCGATAGGGCGCTCGCGCCGGGTCGCCGTCGGCGTCTCCGCTACTGCTGGCGCCCCTGCAGACACGCCGTGCAGGCGCCAGCGCCGTCGTTCCAGTGGTCGTCGCAGACGGCGCGGCCGCACCGCGGGCAGCCGTGGCGCGCCTGTGCCGCCTCGCACACCTGACAGAGTCCGGCGACGCTCATGCGCCGATCTCCGGTCGCGTGCCTTATCAGGGTCCGGGTCGACCCGACCGTATGCGCCAGTTCGTCGTCGTCGCCCACGAGGCGCCGACCGATCCGGACGCGGTCTCGCTGTCGGACCTGCCCGGCGCGGGCCGGCTCGACCTGCTCTGCCGGTGCGTCGCGACCGGCGTCTTCCTCTCGCACGGGATCCGCGACTCCGTGCGGGTCCACCTCGTCGTCGACGACGCGCTCACGGTCACCTTCGACGCCGACAGCCTCCGCCACCTCCACCCCGACGAGCGCAACGTCGCCGCCCGGGTTCGAGACGCACTCGCCGCGAAGCCCGACGCGATCGGGCACATGCCCGCCGACGTCTCACCGGGGGTCGAGCTCCGCCGGATGGGGCTCGAAGCGACGCTGGACCGGCTGCTGGACTCGAACGGGACGGGCGGCGCCAGCGGCGGGGCCACCGACCCGACCCTCGTCCAGCTCCACGAAGACGGCGACCCCCTCGTCGACGCCGCGCCGCCCGACGACCCGGTGTTCGTCCTCTCGGACCACCGCGACTTCACCGACGGGGAGGAGTCGCTGCTCGCCGAGCGCGCGGAGCGCCGCGTCCGCGTCGGCCCCGAACTGCTCCACGCCGACCACGCCGTTTCGGTCGTCCACAACTGGCTCGACACCGATGGCTACGAGTCCTACTGACCGGCGGACCACGACCGCGCCCGCGACCGACGACCGGTTCGCGGTCCCCCTGCGCGGGGTCGCCGTCGACCCCGAGACGCGCTGCGCTCACTGGGACGACCCCGTCGACGTGATCGCGCTCCGGTTCGGTTGCTGTGAGGCCTACTACCCCTGCGACGCCTGTCACGACGCCGCGGCGGATCACCCGGCCGAGCCGTGGCCTCGGGACCGCTTCGACGAGCCGGCGGTGCTCTGCGGGGTCTGCCGCGCGACCCTCTCGGCCCGCGAGTACCTCGACGGCGACGGAGAGGCGCAACGCGCCTCTGACAGTCGGGCGAAGCCCGACGACAGCGAGGGACACGGTCCCTCGGGCAACCGGGCTTCGCCCGGTGACGACGCCTGCCCGCGCTGCGGCGTCGAGTTCAACCCCGGCTGTCGCGAGCACCGCGATCGGTACTTCGAGGCGTGAGCCGGTCGCTCGGCGGCGGATCGAGCCGGGGCCGAGCGGCCACCGTTTCCGGCATTCGGAAAGGTTAAAAGAACGAACGGCCTTCTGTCGAGTGCGGGCCGGTGGGGTAGCTTGGTATCCTTCGGCCTTCGGGTGGCCGTAACCACGATTCAAATTCGTGCCGGCCCACTTCCCGCATCCGTTTTGAACCGCGTAGCGGCCCGTACCGCGTGAGACGGCGGCTCACCGGCAGGCGTGAGACGACGATGAGAGCGCTCCCCCGGCCACGGAGCCAACCGGGGAGGATCCGCAACTCCGAATCGCGCTTTTGACAACCTTCAAGTCCACCGCTGGCCGGGTGTAACACGAATGAAGCTCTTCGCCTCGGCGTCGGACCGGCGGCGGGGGATCCTCGCGATCGTCGCCGTCGCGGTCGCCTTCGCCGGGCTCTACCTCTTCGTTCGGGAGTACGCCGCGTTCCTCACCGACGCCGAGGCCCTGCGGCTGTGGCTCCGGCAGTTCGGCGTGCTCGCGCCGCTCGTGTTCATCGCGATCCAGGCGCTTCAGGTGATCGTCGCGCCGATCCCGGGACAGGTCGTCGCCCTCGTCGCGGGGTACCTCTTCGGCCCACTCGCCGGCACGGTCTACAGCGTCACGGGCGTGCTCATCGGAAGCGCGATCGCGTTCTCGCTGTCGAAGCGCTACGGCCGGTCGTTCGTCGAGGACGTGATCCACGCGGACGTGATCGATCGGTTCGACGGGTTCGTCGACACGGTCGGGCTCCCGGGGCTGTTCGCGTTCGTGATCATCCCCGGGCTCCCGGACGACGCCATCTGTTTCCTGAGCGGGCTCACGAAGTGGAAGCTCCCGGCGTTCATGGGCGTCATCGCCGTCGGTCGACTCCCCGCGTACGTGCTCACGGTGTACGCCGGCGGCGAGCTCGCGAGCGGGCGGTTCCTCTCCGGGATCGCGCTCATCCTCGTCGTCGTCATCGCGTCTGTGGTCGGCTACTACAAGCAGGAGGCGATCCGCGACGTCATCGCTCGCGTCGAACCCCGGCTTCCCTTCTGACCGCGGACCGGAGTCATCCCCACGTCCACTGCGAATCGAGCGCGAACCGGTAGAGCCCGCTGAGGAAGATGGCGACCGCGTTCGCGACGAGGTACATGACCTCGCCCCACTCCACGAGCGCGTAGAGGACGCCGAGCTGGATCGGGATCGCGGTGCCGCGGACGAGGTTCGTCTTCGCGAGCCCGGAGAGGTACTCCGCCGTGCCCGTGTTCTGGCTCGCCTCGAACGTCCACGCGTTGTTGAACACGTACGACAGAATGATGGTGATCTCGATGGCGACCGTCGCGCCGATCAGGTAGTTGATCCCGGCGGCGTCGACGAACAGCCAGAGCAGCCCCATCTGGATCCCCGCGGTGAACGCGCCGACGACGACGAACCGGCGCATCTGAACGGCGATCGGTCCGCTGACGAGGTTGCGGAGGATCGCCCGGACCATCACCGATAGCCGAGCGCCTCGAGCCGGGCCTCGAGGTCCTCGTCGACCTCGTCGTCCCCGGCGGCCTCCCCCTCCCGGTCGCGGAGCTCGGCGACGTGGTCCGCGGCGATCGGCGCGAACCGCTCGACGACGGCCAGCTCCTCGTCGGTCGGGTCCGCGGACAGGTCCTCCTGCTGGGTGGGGTCCGAGGGGCGGTGGTACAGCTCCGTCTCCCCCGTGTCCGCGTTCTCGATGTACGTCCACTCCGCGTCGCGGACGCTCACGAGGAGGTCGCCGTCGGCCATCGACCGCGGGATCGGCTGCTCGGTCACCTCCTCGCCCCGGACGGTCACGGAGACGACGGGGTCTCGGTCGGGATCGGCTTCGCCGTCGCCTCGGACCGCCGGCGCGACTGACTCCCCGCGCCACTCCGGCGGCGACTCGACGCCGAGCAGGTCGGCCACGGTCGGCGGGATCGCGTCGAGCCCGACGTGCCTGGAGACGCGCCCGCCGTCCTCGCCGGGGACGTTCACGATGAGCGGAACGGAAATGAGCTCGTCGTACAGCTTCGGGTAGTGCGCGAGGTGGCCGTGCTCCTGGAACTCCTCGCCGTGGTCGCCCGCGACGACGATCGCGGTCTCGTCGGCGACACCGGCCGCCTCGAGGGCGTCGAGCAGCCGGCCCACGCTCGCGTCCACCTGCCGCACGGTCGCCTGGTACAGCGTCCGGAGGTCGCGGAGGGTCCGCTCGCCCACTTCGAGCCCGAGGCTCGTGCGGGTGTGCGCGTGGAGCATCCGGTGGGTCCCGACGAGCCCGTCGGACACCTCGCGGATGTACCGCGGCGCCGGAACGTACGGCGTGTGGGTGTCCATGTAGTGGGTCCACAGGAAGAAGGGGCCGTCCGTCTCGTCGATGAACTCGGTGGCGGCGTCCTCGACGTCGAACATCCGCGAGGCGTCGAGGAAGGGTCGGTCGTCGCTCTGACCGCTGACCTTGGATTTGAGGCGCCGGAATGGCGAGGCCAGCAGCTGGATCCACGCCTCGACCGTCGGGTGCGCGGCGAGGTACCGGCTGTACCGGCTCGACCCGACGCTGGTGACGAACGGCTCGAACTCGTCGAACCCCTCGGGGTACCCCCAGTGAGACGTGAGGAAGCCGTTCGCGGCGTTGAAGCCGCCGGTCGCGATCCCGGCCTCCGAGAGCACCGAGGCGAGCGTCCGCGCGTCTTTTACCCCGATGTCGCCGTTCCGGGCGAAGACGGGCTCCGACGCGAGGATCGACGGGAACGAGAACGGCGTCCAGTTCCCGGTCGCGAACGCCCGGTCGAACGTCGTTCCGTCGGCGGCGAGATCGGTGAGCACCGGCGAGATCCGATCGGCGTCGTACGGCGCGATCGCGTCGGCCCGCAGCGAATCGATCGTGACGAGGACGACGTTAGAGACCTCGCGCTCCGATTCCGTCGTCGGCGACCCCGCCGCAGTGGACGACTCCGATTCCGTCTCGTCCGAGTGTGACGTGTCCGGTGCCATGTTATGCTATGGGTACCTCAGACGCCGCGACGCCGCGAGACGGCCCGACCGGTCGTGTCCCGTCCCCTCGGCGATTGGAGCGGGACACGGTTCTCTGACGAGGAGACGGGCCGGCGACCGACCCCCGCCTCTTCGAGCCGCGCGTCAGCAACACGAGTATACCCCAGAGAGCGCATGCCAGCGGCTTGAGGATTTCGATCTCGGAGACGGCGGCGAGCATCTCGGAGACGGCGGCGAGCGTAGCTATTTGCCGCGGGCGGGCGAAGTGGAACGCATGACCGATGCGACGACCGAGGCGGTCCGCGGCGTCGACGCCCTCGACGCCCACGTCCCGACTGACGAGATCCCCGAGTCGGTGCCGGCCGAGTCGCGAGCGGTCGAGACGAACGGCGTCCGGCTCCACGTCGTCGAGGCGGGGCCGGAGGACGGGAAGCTGCTCGTCCTGCTCCACGGCTTCCCCGAGTTCTGGTACGGGTGGCACGAGGCGATCGCGACGCTCGCCAACGCCGGGTACCGCGTGGTGGTCCCCGACCAGCGCGGGTACAACCTCTCTGAGAAGCCGCCGGCCGTGAGCGACTACCGGATCGGCGAGCTCGCCCGCGACGTCGTCGGCATCGTCGACGCGTACGGCCGAGAGACCGCCGCCGTCGCCGGCCACGACTGGGGCGCGGCGGTCGGGTGGTGGCTCGCGCTCCACCACGCCGACCGCGTCTCCGAGTTCGTCGCCGTCAACGTCCCGCACCCGACCGTCTTCAGGGAGACGCTCCGGAGCTCGTGGGACCAGCGGCTCAAGAGCTGGTATATGCTCGCGTTCCAGCTCCCGAAGCTCCCCGAGGCGGTCGCCAGCGCGGGGAACTGGCGGCTGGCCGTCCGCGGGCTCCGCGACTCCAGTACCCCCGGCACGTTCGGAGACGAGGACATTCGACGCTATCGCCGCGCGTGGAACCGCGAGGGCGCCTTCGAGGCGATGGTGAACTGGTACCGGGCGATCGTCCGGGACCGACCCGAGCCCGAGCGCACACGCGTCGAGGTTCCGACGCTGGTGATCTGGGGCGCGAAGGACCGGTTCCTCACCAAGCGGATGGCGGGCCGGAGCGTGGAGTACTGCGCGGACGGCCGGCTGTTGACCCTCGACGCCGCGACGCACTGGGCCGTCCACGAGGAGCCGCACCGGGTCGCGCAGGCGATCGCCGACCACGCCGACCCGCTCCCGCCCGGCGCGCGCGAGTAGCCTCGCCGCGGGTCTTTTCCGCCACGTACCTTTTATATCGACGGCGACGACCGTCGGCCATGACGCTCGACAGATACGCGGACGCCGTCGCCGACCTCGACCCCGCGGCGGGCGAGGTGGAGACCGCCGAGCTCGTCGTCACCGACGACGTGCTCGTCAAGGCGTTCGTCCTCGGTCCGGACGCCGCCGTCGACCCGCACGAACACGTCGACGCGACCAACGTCTTCCACGTCATCGAGGGAGAGCCGACGGTCGTCAGAGACGGGACCGCGGAGGCGCTCGCGGCGCCCGCGGTGGTCCTCAACGAGCGCGGCGCGGTCCACGGCGCCCGGAACGACACGGACGAGCGAGCCGTGCTCACGGCGAGCCTCTGCCCGCTCCCCTGATGGACGGCGAGATCGACCCCGAAGAGCTGGCGGCGCTCCTCGACGGCGAGGGTGAATACCCCCCGACCGACCTCCGGATCGTCGACATCCGCGACCGGCGGGCGTTCGACCGCGGCCACCTTCCGGGAAGCGAGTGCGTCCCGTTCCCGGAGCTGACGACCCGCGTCGAGGAGCTGGCGGGCGCCTCGCGGATCGTCACCGTCTGCCCGCACGGGATCGCCAGCCGGCAGGCCGCCCAGCTGATCGGGAGCTACGCCGGCGTCGAGGACGCGCGCGTCGAGAGCCTCCGCGGCGGTATCGAGGGGTGGGAGCGCGAGGTCGGCGATCTGGCGACGACAGCGAGAGGGGACGACGACCCCGACGCGAGCGACGGCGCGGCCGACGAGGGCCCCGAGGCCCCCTTCTGATCAGGGGTCGCGCCGACCGAACAGCCCGGCGGCAGCGCCGAGCGCGACCACGGCGGCGACGGGACCGAACCCGGGGACGCCGTCGTCGGTGGCTCCGCCGAGGGGTCCGTCGCCCTCGACGGTGACGGTCGTCGACGCCTCGTCTGCCGGTCCGACGACGCTCACGGTTACCGTCCGGTCGCCGCCGATCCCGCCGGACGACCCCCCGAGCGTGACGTTCCGGGCGACCGTCCCCTTGTCGTCGGCGTCGAGCCGGACCGGCGCCGTTCCGACCGTCTGGCCGTCGACGCGGAACTCGACGTCGCCGCCGGCGGGGAGTTTCGCGTCGTTCTCGACGGTCGCGACGACGCGAACCGACTCGCCCGCGGTCACGCGGTCCGCGCCGGTCGAGACGCCGCGGACCGACGGCGGCGCGGGCTCGGAGACGACGACGGTCATGCGCTCGCCGGCGATCCGGACCGCGTGTTCGCCCGGCTCCGCGAACGAGTGCTCGAAGCGCTCGGTCGTCTCCGCGCCCGCGTCGACCGTTCCGGACCGGGACTCGACGGCCTCGCCGTCGACGGTCAGCGCGAGGTCGTACTCGCCCGCGACGCCGCCCGTGTTGGCGACGTCGACCGCGACCGCGAGCGTCTCGCCCGCGACGAGTTCCACCGGGTCGCGGGCGACGGGGCGATCGCGGTACTCGCCGGTCGCGCGGACACCGTCGTCCGCGAGCGCGTAGCCGACCTGCGCCGGCGTCTCGCCGAACGCCTCGGCGTGGGCCGCGCGGTCCCACGTCTCCGCCGTCTCCCGCGTGGTCGTCAGGCGCTCGGCCTCGGCGCGGATCTCGGCCGCGGTCTCGGCGTCGGCCCCCTCGGCCGCGGCCGCCTCGACCGCGTCGAGGACGTCCTCGTTGGTGATCGGCCCGTCCGCGGCGTTCAGGTCGCGGAGGACCGTCGCGAGGGAGGCGCTCCCGCCGGTGGCGACGCGGAGGCGGCGGTCGATCTCGCCCGCGACGAGCGCGCCCTTCGTGTAGTCCGGGTTCCGCTCCCACGTGCCGGGGTCGGCGAGCACCGCCGAGGCGTCGGGATCGCGCTCGCCGCGCGCCAGGGTCCGCTCGAACGCCTCGAAGTCGGCGTCTCCGCGGTCCAGCGCGAACAGCGCGGCGTAGTAGGTCGCGCTCGCCTCGGTGATCCACCGGCCGCTCGCGTCGGCACGGTAGGCCTGCCGCGTGTGGACGTACTCGTGGGTCCACACGTCGTCGGCGGTGCCCGCCGGCTCGGTGTCCCGGACCCACACGTCGGCGTCGCCGATCTGGAGCCCGCGGACTCCCCACTCGGCGCCGTCGGTGGGCGCCGCCACCGCGAACACCGTCTCGTCGCGCGCGCCCACCTGCAGCGCGGTCGACGCCGACTCGAAGACGCCGAACACCTCCTCGGGAGTCGCCTCGAGGTCGGCCGCCGCGGGGACGATCAGCCGATAACGCTGGCCGTCCGCCTCGCGGACGTGCTCTTCGTACGGGCCGATGAACGCCATCGCCTGGGAAGCGACTCCCTCGCCGTCGACGGCGTTCTCCCGCGTCAGCCGGACCTGTCCGTCGTACTGCCCGGTGTACGACCAGCTCGCGCTCGTCCGCGGCGTCCGGACCAACGCCCACTCGCCCGTGTCGACGAACCGGTAGGAGCCGCGGGCGCCGAGCGGCCCCGCCTCCTCGACGGTGTCGTTGGCGTCCGTCGCGTAGGTGAGCGAGGGGTTCCGCGTCTCCCCGTCCCACGCCCACGTCGATCCATCGGTGCCGGCGTCGTCGGCCCGCTCGAAGCCGTCGGCCTCGACCGCGTCCCCGTTCGCGCTGAGCAGGGTCACCCGGAACTCCGTGACGCGGTCGGGCAGCTCCGCCCGCGTCGTGACGCCGACCGTCCCGGCTTCCTCGGTCGCGAACAGCTCGTTCCGCAGGCGGATCGCGTCAGAGTCGCCGACCTGGCTCGTCCCGGTGCCTCGCTCCCCGTCGGCGGCTCCGGCGGTCCCGGCGGTCTCGTCCCCGTCGAACGAGGCGGGGCCGACCGATCCGTGAAAGGTGGTCTCGCCCGCCGCACCGCGGTCGCCGCCCGCCGCGCCTCCGGCGACCCCCAGCGCGGCGACGAGCAGGACCGCGACGAGCGAGACGGCGAGGAGAGACCGAACCGCGGGATCCGAACCCGACCGTGTCATGGATCCATCACCGTGCGACGCCGACATATGCCTGTTCCTCTCGGCGGCGGTCGACGAGAGCACGCGTCGCTCGGAACTCCGGAACGGATCGAAAAAACGAACGCCGAGAGGGGGGAGAGGGAGCGTGTGACGTCCCTCCGTGAGGTAGTTTGTCACTGATCTTCATAGTTATACACTCCCTATCACCGGGTCCGGTCGACCCCGCGCCCGTGTCGACGACTCGGGTCAGATCGCGTGGATCCGGGCGGTCCAGAAGTCGCTGAAGGCGTTCTCGAGCGCCGCCTTCGGCTTCCCGGTCGCGTCCGAGACGTCGGTGACGTCGGCGTGCTCGCGGACCTCGCCGAGGACGCTCCGCTCGCCGACGACGATCACGCGATCGACGTCGCCCGCGTCGGCGACGGCGGCCAGTTCCCGGTTCGCCTTCTTCAGGTGGTCGTCGATCTGGCCCTCGCGGCGGCGCTCGAAGCGCCCCTGCGAGAAGCCGCCCTTCGAGTGGGCTCCCTTCACGTCGGAGGCGAACCCCTCGAAGGCGACGCGCTCGGTCCCCTCGTACGTGCCCATCGCGAACGTGTCCGACCGGACCACGGCGAAGGCGAACCGGCCGGTCGGACGGAACCACGGCTCCTCCAGCCGGAAGGCGTCGTCCCACCGGTCGAAGGGCTCGGGCTCGATCGGCGGCGCGATCGCCGCGCTCACCGCGCCCGAGTCGTCGGCGAGGACGACCGCGGGCGCGGCCCGCCGGACCAGCCGAGTCCGGTCGCCGAACCACTCCGACACGCTCGTCGGCACCGCGTCGTCGCTCGGGACGAACGCCGTGAGCAGCCCCTCCGGGTCGGCGCTCTCGACGGCCCGGAACCGGTCGAGGACGTCGCTCAGGCGCGCGCCGCGGGCGTCGCTCACGCGGCGGAACTCGACTGATTCCTCCCCGCCCTCCGCCCGGCTCAGCCGCTCCTCCAGCGACTCGATCCGGTGTTCGAGATCGTTGACGCGCTCCTCGGCGCGCTGGCGGTCGGCGACCGCATCGGACCGCCGCTCCTCCTCGGCCTCGGCGCGGCGTTCGAGGTGGCGCTTCTCCTCCTCCAACTCCGCGATCCGCTCTTTCAGCTCGGCGCGCCCGAGCAGCCTGTCGATCATACCCAACCCGCGACCGCCGGCGACCTAAAAGGTGCGTCTGCGGCGAGGCGAATGAGGCTCTGTTTATAAATATTTGTTTACAAATAATCGCAGTGGCGCGCGCCTGCGAGCGCCCATCGGGCGCGAGTCAGCGCGCGCGAGGGAGGTCGCTGGCGCCGACGGCGCCAGCGACGAGGCTGGGGAGGCGTGAGGCGCGGGGCTGTGCGGTTGCGGGGTGGGACTCAAAGGGGCAGCCGCGAGGACGGCGCAGGCGACGGAAGCACTACAGGGAGTGAGCGAAGCGAACGACCGAAGCGCGTGGTTCGAAACGGCTCCGCCGTTTCGTCATCACGAGACGCCTTTGGCGTCTCGAACGACAGCGAGCGTGCGCCGTCCTCGTGGCTGGGGCTTTGGAGGTGTTCAGCGTCGCTCACCGGCTGACTACTTATAAGGCATAGACGACACCGATACGCAACACCAGATCCATCACGTCGTACTACGCGTTCACGAACGGCTCCCACCCTTCCCACCGCAGCAGCGCCTCCGCCCGATCGGCGTCCGCCAGCAACACCTTCCTCCGGTCCGGGAGGGTCTCGTCCGCGAGCTCGTGGGGGAGCGCGAGCGTCCCGCTCGGCACGTCGTCGTCGCCGGCGACCGGGATGTGACCCGAGCCGACCTTCATCACGAGGGGCGCGTCGAGCCGCTCGATCCCCTCGCCGTCCGCGTAGAGCTGCTCGTTGACCTGCTCGTGGTCGGCCCGCCGGATGACGGCGCGGTCGCCGTCGTGGGGCTCGACGTACAGTTCCCCCAGATAGTAGCCGCTGGAAAATCGCTCGAACATGCTATGCGTGACATCCTCTGCCACGGTTGTATATAAGCGTTACCCGGAGCACGGTCGAAATTGATAATCGACACGCAGCGACGGTCGACCGAAAATAAATCGACGCCTACTCCCCGCCCGACCGCCGCGCGACCTCGTGACGACCGAACCCGTACCGCAGTCTGTTCGCGAGCCGCCGCGAGAAGCGACCCTCGTTCCGCGAGTCGAACCGCTCCGCGAGCGCCTGATAGATGATCGGCACGGGGACCTCCTGTTCGAGCGCCTCCTCGACGGTCCACGTCCCGGTAGAGCCGCCGGCGACGTGATCGGCGACGTCGCCGAGGTCCGACCCCTCCTCGCGGAACGCCTCCTCGCAGAGCTCCAGCAGCCACGACCGGATGACGGCGCCGTTGTTCCACGTGCGCGCCACCGACTCCATGTCGAGGTCGTACCGGCCCTCGGCGAGCAGCTCGAACCCCTCGCCGTACGCCTGCATCAGCGCGTACTCCACGCCGTTGTGGACCATCTTCACGTAGTGGCCCGAGCCCGACTCGCCCATCCGGTCGTGGCCGTTCGGCCCGGTCGCGACCGCGTCGAAGACCGGGGTCATCGCCTCGTACGCCCACGCCGGCCCGCCGACCATGAGCGAGAACCCCGCCTCGGCGCTGGCCGGCCCGCCCGACGTGCCGCAGTCGAGGTAGGCGGCGTCCGTCTCCTCGGCGCGCCGGACCGACTCGCGGAACCGCGAGTTGCCGCCGTCGACGACCACGTCGTCGCCGTCGAGGTGCGGCTCCAGGTCCGCGAGGGTGGCGTCGACCGCGTCGCCGGCGGGCACCATGAGCCAGATGCGCTTGCCGCCCTCGGCGCTCTCGCCTCCGTCGGACCCGTCCAACCGATCGTAGAGGTCTTCGACCGAGTCCGCGGGCTCCGCGCCCGCCTCCGCCGCGGTCGCCGTCGCCTCGGCCGAGAGGTCGAACGCGACCACGTCGTGGCCCGCCTCCAGCGACCGGTTCACGACGATCTGCCCCATCCGCCCGAGTCCGATGACGCCGAGTTCCATGCGCGAGGGGTGGCGACCGCCCGCCGTAGTGGTTCCGGTTCGACGGCCGTCTCCGCGCGCCCGTCACTGCGTTCGCGCGACCCCCCAACCGTTTTGCCCCTCCCCCGAGTGCCACGTCCATGCCACGAGTTAACGAGAGCAAGCTCGACTGGACGGAGACGGACCGCGGCGAGACCCGGTTCCGCCGGAAGCAGCTCTCCGAGGCGGCCGGCGGCGAGGGGATCGGCTGCAGCCTCTACGAGCTCCCGGCCGGCGCGAAGTCGTGGCCGTACCACTACCACGCCGCCAACGAGGAGGCGATCTACGTCCTCGCGGGCGAGGCGACCCTGCGGCACGACGGCGAGACCGAGACCGTCGAGGCGGGCGACTACGTCGCGTTCGCGGCGGACGCGTCCGGCGCCCACCGCGTCGTCAACGAGGGCGACGAGCCGGTCCGGTACCTCGCGATGTCGACGATGACCGAACCGGACGTGACCGTCTACCCCGACTCGGACACCTTCGGCGTCTACGTCGGGTCCCCGCCGGGCGGCCGCGAGGAGCGCTCGCTGGAGGGGTACTACGAGATCGACGGCGACGTCGACTACTGGGAGATGTGAGGGTCGCCCTCGACTTCGATGCACCGGTCGGATGCACCGATTCCGACGACCTCGAACCGTTGATCGGCTACTTAACGTCGAAACGCATGAAGAGATAGCGGGAGGGAGCGGGGCGCCGGAGCCTCTAGACGTATGTCCCGACACGACGGCAGAACGACGACCGCGGAGTGGGACCGATGAGCCGGACGCGACTGCGGCTCGACCTCCCGACCGACTCCTGGCTCGCGAGGCCTCGCGCTCCCGTCCGGACGCGGCGCTCCGCGTGACGGGGACCGTGGCCGCTGACGGGGGCGACGTCACCGCGCTGGCGGCGGGGGGCGACCGCGCCGGGATCGTCGAATCCCTCCGCGGTCGCGACCGCGTCGATCGGGTCGAGGTGGTCGAAGACGAGGGAGCGGAGACGGTCGTTCGCGTGGCCGGGCCGCCGCCGTCGTACGTCGCGGCCGCGCGCCGTGCCGGCGTCCCGGTCGAGTCGCCCGTCGAGGTCGCGGACGGGTGCGCGACCCTCGTGGTGGCCGACGACCGCGAGCGGCTCTCCGCGTTCGGCCGCCGGCTCGCGGTCGCGGGCGCCACCGTCGAGTCGACCGGCGACGACGAGCCCGACCCGCTCCTCACCGAGGCCCAGCGCGACCTCGTCCGCGCCGCCGTCGAGGCGGGCTACTACGACACGCCGCGGGAGTGCACGCTCACCGAGCTCGCCGCCGACCGCGACATCGCCAAGTCCACCTGCAGCGAGACGCTCCACCGCGCCGAGGGACAGGTGATGCGGCGGTTCGTCGAGGACGGATTCGGTGCGGTCGCTCCCGCCGACGCCGGGACCGAGAGGTCGGTCTCGTCGATCGACGAGATCGCCGACGGGGGAGAGGACGACGCGCCCCGCGGCTCCGAGGCGTCGGGCGTGACGGCGACGGAACCGTAGCCGGCGAGGGGGGAACGCTCGGCTCCCCTTACTCCCCGTCGAGCGCCTGCCACGAGAGCCGCGGGTTCCGCGCGGCCGAGACCTGGTCGATGCGGCCCGCGGCGGTCCGGTTCGGCGCCGCGTCGAGCGCCTCGTCGGTGTCGGCGTACGCGAGGTCGAACGCCTCCGCGAGGTCGTCGAGCGAGGACTGCCCTTCGATCTCGGTCGGCTCCGTCAGCATCGCCTCCGGGACCATCTCGGGCCACTTCGTCGTCGGCGGGTGGACGCCGAAATCGAGCATGCGCTTGGCGACGTCGGCGGCGTCGCGCTCGCCCGCCGTCGCCGCGAACTCGTGGTGGAAGGGGCCGTGCGGCACGTCGAGGTCGATCCGCTCGGCGAGGTAGTTCGCGTTCAACACGGCCTTCGCGGCCGCGTCCGCGAGCCCCTCGTCGCCGAGGCGGGCGATGTACGCGTACGCCTTGATCAGGACGAGCCAGTTGCCGGTGAATCCGTGCACCTTCCCGATCGTGCGCTCCGGCTCGAATCCCTCGTACCCGCTGGCGTTCTCGTTCTCGCGGACCTGCGGCGCCGGGAGGAACTCGGCCAGCTCGTCGACGACGCCGACCGGGCCGGCACCGGGCCCGCCGCCGCCGTGGGGCGTCGCGAACGTCTTGTGGACGTTGTAATGCATCACGTCGAACCCCATGTCGCCGGGGCGGCCGCGGCCGAGCAGGGCGTTGAGGTTCGCGCCGTCGTAGTAGAGCAGCCCGCCCGCGTCGTGGACGATGTCGGCGATCTCCGCGATGTCGCGCTCGAAGAGCCCGACCGTGTTCGGGTTGGTCAACATCAGGGCGGCCGTGTCGTCGCCGACGGCCGCCTCCAGCGCCTCGACGTCGACGCGCCCGTCGTCGCCGGAGGGGAGCTCGACCACGTCGTAGCCGGCGGTCGCGGCGGTCGCGAAGTTCGTCCCGTGCGCCGAGGCCGGGATCACGACCTCGGAGCGGTCGTTGCCGTGGTGCTCGTGGTACGCCTTCGCGACGAGGATCCCCGTGAGCTCGCCGGCCGCGCCCGCCGGCGGCTGGAGCGTCACGGCGTCCATCCCGCCGATCTCCGCGAGGAACTCCTGGAGCCGGTACTGGAGCTCTAAGTTCCCCTGCGTCGACCGCTCGGAGCGGTCCGGGTGGACCGCCGCGTTCGGGTCGGCGGCGACGTCCTCCGTGAACTTCGGGTTGTACTTCATGGTGCAGCTCCCGAGCGGGTACGGCCCGGAGTCGATCGCCCAGTTCATCTGCGAGAGCCGGGTGTAGTGGCGGGCGATCTCCGGCTCAGAGGGCGACGGTAAGGTGAGCTCGTCCCGAGTCAGGTCGTCCGGCAGCGGCGAGTCGTCCGTCACGTCGACGGTCGCCTCCCCCTTCTCCGAGAGCAGCGGCTCACGGACGTCCTCGGTCTCGCGCTCGTAGTTGGCCTGGTCGTGGATCACTCAGATCACCTCCTCGAACGCCGCGACGAGGTCGTCGGCTCGCCCGGCGTTCAGGTCGGTCACGCACACCTGCAGGAGGTGCTCGCCGACGACGTGGACCGCGAACCCCTCGGCCTCCAGGTCCTCGGCGATCGCCGCGGCCGGCTGGTCGACGCGCACGGCGAACTCCCGGACGTGGTGTCGGTCGTGGACCGGCGCGACGGCGCCCTTCAACCCGTCTATCCGGTCGGCGAGGGCGGCCGCCTCGCGGACGCAGTCGTTCGCGAGGTCGACGAGCCCGTCCGGCCCGAGCGACGCGGCGTGGATCGCCGCGCGGAGCGCCACCCACGCCTGATTCGTGCAGATGTTGGAGGTCGCCCGCTCCTTCCGGATGTGCTGTTCGCGGGTCTGGAGCGTGAGGGTGTACGCGCGGTCGCCGCCGGCGTCCTCGCTCGCGCCGACGAGCCGCCCCGGAACCTGCCGGAGGAACTCGTCGCTACAGGCGAAGATCCCGAGCCCCATCCCGTAGGCGGTCGGGAGCCCGAGGACGCTCGCCTCGCCGACGACGACGTCGGCGCCGACGCTCGCCGGCTCCTCGAGAACCGCCAGCGACACCACGTCCGACCCGAGGACGAACAGCGCGTCGCTCTCGGCCGCGAGGTCGCCGACCGCCCCGAGGCGCTCCTCGATACAGCCGCGGACCGTCGGGTTCTCGGCGTACACCATGACGACGTCGTCGCCGACGCGGTCGGCGATGGCGTCGACGTCGGCGTTGCCGTCGGCCATCGGGTACCGCTCGACGGTGAGACCGGCGCCGGCGCAGTAGTTCGCGAGCACCTCGCGTTTCCCCTCGCGGAGCTGCTCGGGGACGAGGACGGTGTCGCCCGAGGTCGACCGGACGCGGTCCGCGAGCGTCGCCGCCTCGCCGAGCGCGGTCGCGGCGTCGTACATCGAGCAGTTCGCGACCGGGAGCCCGGTGAGCTCCACCAGCATCGACTGGTACTCGAACAGCGCCTGGAGGAACCCCTGCGAGATCTCCGGCTGGTACTGGGTGTAGCTCGTGAGGAACTCCGCGCGGTCCGAGAGGTGGTCGACGACGCTCGGCACGTAGTGGCCGTAGTGGCCCCGGCCGAGGAACTCGGTCAGGTCGTCGTTCCGCCCGAAGATCCGCGAACACTCCGCGCGGATCTCCCGCTCCGTCCGCGGCTCGATCCCGAACTCGCCGTCGAAGGCGACTTCGTCGGGGATGTCGAACAGCGCCTCCTCGTCGTCGACGCCGATCGCCGAGAGCATCTCGGCGGTCTCGGCGTCCGTGTGGGGCGCGTACGGGGTGCCGTCCGCCCCGCTCATCGGTCCGCTCCCGCACGCCGATTTGATCCCGCGCGTCGGCCCGCTCCCGCGCGTCCGCCGTCGCTCTGTCGTCCGGTTCCGGGTCGTCCGTCGAGTGGTGAGGTGGTCATGGTCGTGTGTCCGCTGGTTGGTCCCGCGTCCGGGGATCGGTTCGGTACGTCGTGCGCGTTCGCTACGCGATCTGCGCGTCGTACTCGTCGGCGTCGAGGAGCCCCTCGGCCTCCCCGCCCTCGGCCGGGTCGACCTCGAGCAGCCACCCGTCGCCGTACGGGTCCTCGTTGACGAGCTCCGGCCGGTCGAACAGGTCCTCGTTGACGGCGACGACCTCGCCCGAGACGGGAGCGTACAGGTCCGAGACGGCCTTGATCGACTCGACGACGCCGAAGGCTTCGCCGGCGGTCACCTCGTCGCCGACCTCGGGGAGCTCGACGAAGACGACGTCGCCGAGCTCGTCCTGCGCGAAGTCGGAGACGCCGACCCGGACGGTGTCGCCGCCGGTCGTGGTCCACTCGTGCGATTCCAGGTACCGCAACTCGTCGGGAATTTCGAAGCTCATAGGTGAAAGGGGTCGTCGTGGGACGCTCGGCCGGACCGGCGGGATCCGGTCGACGCGCACCGCCGGGCCGCGCGGCGCCGACGGGCCGGTCCCCGCGAGGCGTCGACCGGCGGAACCCTCGGCCGAGAGATGGTCCACGACACGTGTGATCCTCCCTTCCCGCGAGGGGAAATAAAAGGTATGTTCGCGGCCACCGCGCCGTCGTCTCGCCGGTCCGCTCGTCCGCAGCGCGGCGAGGCGCGGCGGGGCGCGATCTCCTCGGACCGGCTAGGACCACCGGTCGAGCCCGGTCTGGACCTGCGACTCCCTGATGCGTTCGAACCCGCGCTCGACCTCGTCGGCCGCGACGCCCCACTCGTCGACGACGTACGAGCGGGCGGCCGCCACGTCGGGGTTCACGTCGGCGTCGACGTCGACGTCGGCCGCCGGCGGGTCCATGAACAGCTCGCGGATCTCGGCGGCGTTCGGGATCTCGGCACCGCGCGCGTCGAGGACGCCCCAGAGGTCGCCGTGCTCTTTCACCGCCTTCACCGCGGTCTTCGGCCCGACGCCGTGAACGCCCTCGTTGAAGTCGGTGCCGCAGAGCATCGCGACGTCGATCAGCCCCTGCCGGTCCAGTTCGAGCTCGTCGAGCGTCGCCGCGAGCTCCATCAGCTCCGGGTCGCCTTTGCTCGTGAGCTGGCGGAGCGTCGTCGGGGCACCGAACAGCAGCGTGTCGTAGTCCTCGCTGCCGGCGTGGTCCACGGTCCCCGTCGCGGCCATGTGGGCGCACTGCGCCTCCCCCTCGGCCGGGGCCTCGACGATCGGCACGTCGAGCAGGCGGAGCAGCTCGCGGGTCGTCTCCTGAATCGTGTCGGTGAGCCGCTGGGTGCGGGCCTCCAGCCGGGCGGCCTCCACCGTATCCCCGCGCTCCTCGGCCGCGGCCCGCCGCTCCTCGGCGCGCTCGCGCTTCTCGCGCCGGTCCGCGACCTCGTCGGCCTTCAGGTCGGTGACCGCCCCGTCGAACACCATCACCGGGATCAGGTCGTGCTCGAAGAACTTGGGGAGCCCCTGGACGACGCCGATCAGGTTCGCGACCTCGACGCCGTCGGCGGTGGTGTACTTCTCCTCGGACGTCCACTTCACCGTCGTCGTGAGGTACCGATACAGCCAGTTGTGCGCGTCGACGGCGACGACGCTCCCCTCTATCTCCTCGAAGGCGACGTCCCGGATCGCCGCGAGAGCGCGCAAGTCCGCGTTTCCCATTACGCATTTGCTGGGCGCCGCGGCTCTTAAACCATCGACTCGCGCGGCGGTGGCCCTATTTCGGGGCCGGCGCGCGCCGGTCTCCGTGCGCCGAGCCGCCGTCCCGCGCTGCCGGCTTGTGGGGCGTTTATGTGCGTCAGTCGACTAGGATTCGGTAGCGAATGGTCTCGCCGTTCGAGGTGTTGCGGATCGACGAAGACGCCGACGAGGCCGCCGTCGAGCGCGCCTACCGCGATCGGGTGAAGGAGGCGCATCCGGACCAGGGGGGGACGCTCGAGGAGTTCCAGCTCGTCAGGCGCGCCTACCGCGAGCTCGACGAGCGGAGCCGAAACGGGAACGGGAGCGACGGCGCGGTTGCCGCCGCCGACGTCGACCTGACGGACGACGAGGGCGAGGCCGCCGAGGTGGAGCCGGCGCGCGTCGAGTTCCTCGATTACGACGCGCTCGCCGACTACGGCTGGTCGCTCGACGACGACGCCCTCTTCCGGAAGGCGTCGCACGCCGACCTCGGCGCGGCCGAGCACGGTCGCCTGCTCGTCCGGCCGGACGAGAGCCTGCTCGAAGCGGCCGAAAATCGCGGATTCGGCTGGCCGTTCTCCTGTCGCGGCGGCGCCTGCGCGAACTGCGCGGTGTACCTCGTCGAGGGCGAGCTCTCGCAGCCGGCCAACCACATCATGCCCGACGAGCTCGCCGAGGAGGGGTTCCGCCTCTCGTGTAACGGCTACCCGCTGAGCGACGAGCTGAAGGTCGTGTTCAACGTGAAACACCTCGCCGAGCTCGACGACCTCATCCTGCCGCCGGGACCGTTTACGCGGCGGTGATCGAACGCGAAAGCCGCTTCGCCCCGGGAACGAGCCGTTCGGAGCCTGAAGACAGTGAATTTCGGTGCCGACCAATCATCCCCAAAGATAGTTATATATGTGATTGTTGATTTGTCGTCTGATATGAGTTCGAGTGAGGTGACACTTCGGAGCACGGTCGGCGGGATCTCGGTGGAGGGACAGCTCCACACGCTCAGCGTCTGGTTCATCCTCGCGTTGCGTCTGATGATCGGCTTGGCGTTCTTCCAGAGCGGCCTCGATAAGGTCCTGAGCGGGGAGTTCAGCGCGTCCGGCTACCTCCTGAACGCCCCGGCCGGGAACGGGAGTCCGGCCGCCGGGCTGTTCGCCGCGATGGGCGAGACCGCGTGGTTCGTCGAGTTCGTGAACGTCGCGGTGCCGTGGGGAGAGCTCCTCATCGGGCTCGGCGTGATCGTCGGCCTGCTCACGCGGCTCGCCGCGTTCTGGGGCGCGTTCATGATGCTCCTCTTCTATCTCGGGAACTGGGACATCTCGCACGGCTACATCAACGGCGACTTCGCGTACATGCTCGTGTTCCTCTCGGTCGCCGCCTTCGGTGCCGGGCGCGTCCTCGGCCTCGACTCGTACGTCGAACAGTACGAGGTCGGCGGGCAGCCGCTCGTCGAGCGGTACCCCTGGACGCGCTACCTCCTCGGCTGACCGCCGCCTTCGGCCGAGTCGACTTGAAAACCAGAGCCGTCCGCAGAATTCGATCCCTCGGGAGCCACCTCGTCACTCCGCGAAAGCGCGCCGACCGCGTCCCCGTCGGGGTCTCTTAGAACTCCTCTGCGACGGCGGCGACGACGGCGTCCTCCACGGCGTCGCGCTCGCCCGAGAGGAACTCGATCTTGCCCTCGCGGAGCCCGGCCGTGGTGACGTCGGCGCCGGGCGCGAGCTCGGCCGCGCGCTCGGCCACGTCGCGGACGGAGACCGCCTCGCTCGTCCGGACGTACAGCTCGTCGGTGCCGATGCCGACGGTCGCGTGCGCCTCGCCGTTCGCACGCCGACGGTGGAGGTCGTCGAGCAGGAGCGGCGTCGGCGGGAAGTCGTAGCGGTGGGTGTAGCCGTCGGTGTCGAGCACGTCGAACTCGACGCCGTCGACCGCCTCGGTGACGACGTTGGCGGTCGCGGTCTCGACTTCGGTCTCCAGCTTCTCGCGGAACTGCTCGGAGACGTGCGCGGCGAGGTTGCCGCCGTCCTCGAAGAGGAGGTCGGCGACGAGCTCGCGCTTGTCCTGGTACGACTGGTAGTACGCCTCCAGCGCGACGGCCTCGCGGAGCTCCGCGACGCGCTCGACGTCGTAGCCCGCGTCGCGGGCGAGGTCGACGTAGCGGTCGGGGGTCTCGGCCCAGTAGCTCACGGCCGGGAGGTGCCGCAGGTCCGCGCGGACCTCGTCGTTGATCGCGGACGCCAGCGAGGCGACCAGCGCGCCCGTCGAGAGGTCGCCCTCGATCGACTCGATCTCCGGCGAGACGAGTGTGTCGACGGCCTCGCGTGTCTCGGGGTCGGCGACCTCGGCGTCGACGACGACCGCGTCCACGCCGTAGACGGAGAGCAGGTCGATGCCGTCCGCGGACTCGACCGTCGAACCGGTGCCGACGAGGAGGAACAGCGGGAGCTTCTCGTCGTGGCGGTCGCGGTCCTGCAGCATGCGGGTCGCGTCGTTCGTCGCCGCGTCCATCCCGTACACCGGGTCGTCGAGCGGGCGGCGGGTGAAGTAGTGGTACTCGGCGTCGCTCTTGGCGTGCTCGTCGCGGATCAGCGGGAGCACGGCGCGCTCGACCGCCGCGCCGGCGACGTAGCCGTCGGCGGTGGCGGGGTGGCGCACGACGATCGGGCGCGATTCGAGGACCGCGCGGCGGACCGCCTCCGCGGCATCGAGCAGCCCGTCGGCGAGCTGCGCGACCGTCTCGTCGCCCGCGAGCGGCTGGAGCCCCTCGGGGCGCGCCTCGTCCGTGAGCGCCTCCGCGAGCCGGCGGCGGACCGCCTCGGCCTCCTCGCTCTCGAGGAGGACGAGCGCCTCGGACTCGACCTGCACGTCGCCCCGATGGCTCTCGACCTCGCCGTCGATCCGGACCGCGTCGCCGACCTCGACGTTCGGGTACGCGCGGACGCCCGGCTCGACGAACGCCGCCACGTCGACGACGCCGGTCTCGTCGCGCACCTCGAAGACGGTGGGGCCGCCCGTCTGCCGGACGCCGACGACCTCGCCGTCGATCCGGACCGCGTCACCGACGGCCTCGGAGAGTCCGCCGATCTCGACGCGCTCGCGGTCGTCGTCGAGCTCGTCCGGCTCGTCGGTTCCGGCGTCATCGTCGGTCTCGGACTCCGCGTCGACCGCGTCGGGCTCGGGCTCGTCGGCCTCGAATCCCTTCGCCGCGTCGACCGCTTCCGTCTCGTCCGCTTCGCTTTCGTCGTCCTCGACCGTCTCGGCAGTCGCCTCACTCTCCTCGTCCTCGGCTACTTCGCCCTCGTCGGCCGCTTCCTCCTCGGCCGCCTCGTCGGACTCCGTCTCGTCGGCCGCGTCCCCGTCGTCCGTCTCCTCGTCTTCCGCGTCCTCGTCCGGCAGGTACTCGGTGTCGCCGTCCTGGACGAGCACGCCGCGGAACTCGCGGTCGGCCTGTCGGATCGACCACGCGAGGTCGATGTTCCCGTTGTCGCGGACGCCCTTCACCTGGACGAACACCTCGTCGCCCGGCTCCCAGTCGAGGCTGTCGAGCCGGCGGTCGAGCTCGGACCGGTGGAGCAGCCCGGTCACGCCCGGGGAGAGGTCGACGAACACGCCGAACTCGGCGTAGCCGTCGACGACGCCGCGGTAGAACCGGTCGGACACGAGCTGGTCGGGGGAGTTCCCGCGGAAGTCGAACACAACGTCCTCCTGGTGCGGGTCGCAGATGCGCCCGCCGCCGTCGACGTCGACGCCACAGATGATACAGGATCCCATTTGAGTACACCGAGAGCCTCGGGCCTAAAACGGTTGTCGAAAGCCTCGCGGGAGCCTCTCGACGGAAACGCCCGCCGCGGCGACCGCCGGACGGATTACGCGAACAGCGTTCGAGCCGACGCGATCACGCGGTAGCCGACGCCGTAGCCGAGCAGCGCGGGCGGGATCGCGGCGACGAGCGTGCGCGGCCACGAGGTCCCGTGGACGACCCGGAAGCCGATCAGCAGCAGGGCCGCCGCGTACGCGCCGCAGGCGATCCGCAGCGCCGGGACCGGCGGCCCGGCGAGCGCCATCGGCGAACTGGCGTACGCGACGACCTGCACGGTCTCGCTGACCCCGCCGCGGTCCCGTAGCGAGAGCCCGCCGTCGATCTCGACGCTGGCGAGGATGACGCTCACCGTCGCGACAGCCGCGGTCAGGTGGAGCCCGACCGGGGCCGCGAGCGCGATCACGACGAGGAAGGCGACGAACGCGGAGACCGGCACCGAGGCGACCACTCCGGGGACTGCGGCGGGGTCCGCGACCATCCAGCCGAGCGCGAACGCGCCGGCGACGGCGACGGCGAACGTCAGCGCGGGCGCCTGGTCGCCGGGCGCCACGCCGTTCGCGAAGAGGCGACGCGGCCGGACGAGGGCCTCGACCCAGGCGCGAGCGAGCCCGCGCGGTCCCCGCGCTCGCCCGCCGACCGGGTCCTCGGTCCAGTGTGTCACGCCCGCCCTTCGTCCGGGTGGGATAACGGGGTTCCGGTTCGGGAGCGGTCCGCGCGGCTCCCGGCGCCCGCGGGCGGTCATCGAGGAGGGGATCGCGGCCGAGGCGCCGCCGCTCGGGCGAGGTCGGCGTCGGCATCCGCCCGTTCTCCCGTCTGATAAGCGGCGGGTAAACCCTTATACCGGGGCGCGCGGAGCGGTAGCCGAATGCGCGCCTTCCGGAGCGACGAACGGGGGTTCACCCCGATAGCCGGCACGGGGCTGCTCGTCGGCGTCGTCGTCCTCCTGCTGGCGATCGTGGGTGCCGCGATGTTCGGCCTGATCGACGGGGTCGCGCCGCCGGACGCGGAGTTCCAGGTCGAGCGGGATGGCGGCGACCTCGTCGTCGTCGCCGCCGGCCCCGAGCCCGTCCCGGCCGAGGAGCTGTACGTCCGCGGCGAGGACCCCGACGGCGAGGTCGAGTTCGGCGCGTGGCCCGGCGACGGGGTCGTCGAGCCCGGCGACCGCGTGGTCGTCCCGAACGCGACCGGGAACGAGCAGTTCGACGTGGTGTGGGAGCCGGTGGCGTTCGACACCCGCGAGACGCTCGGCAGCTACGACGGCGAGGATTCGGCGATAAGCGAGTGGGCCGAGGAGGGCGGGGCCGGCGCGGACCCGCTCGGCGGCGGTGGCGGCGGGTTCTGACGGACACGGAGACGAATCGAGCCGAGCCGCGCTCGCTACTCCACCGACACCCACTCGCCGCGCTCGTCGGAGCGCTCGATCGCGTCGAGCGTCTTCTGGACCTCGTACCCCTCCGCGAACGACGGGGAGAACTCGCCGCCCTCGGCGACCGCCGAGAGGAACTCGTAGTTCTCGTGGACGAAGGTGTGCTCCCACCCGATGACGTGTCCGGGGGGCCACCACCGGTCGACGTACGGGTCCGTCTCGTCGGTGACGAGCACCGTCTGGTAGCCGCGGTCGCCCTCGCGGAGCACCTCCAGCTCGTTGAGCCGCTCCAAGGAGAACTTCAGGCTCCCCTTCGAGCCGTGGACCTCGACCGCGTGGTCGTTCTTATGGCCGGTCGCGAACCGGCTCGCCTCGAACGTCCCGATCGCCCCCGACTCGTAGGCGACCTGCGCGGAGTAGGCGTCGTCGACGGTCACGTCGCGGTACTCCGCCACGTCGCGCTCACCGCCGTCGTTCCCGCCCTCGCCGTCCTCGTAGACGGGCCGCTCGTCGACGAACGTCTTCAGGTGGCCGGAGAGCCGGTCGATCCCGCCGACCTCGTCGCCGACGAGGAAGTCGGCGAGGTCGATCGTGTGCGCGCCGAGGTCACCGAGCGCGCCGGAGCCCGCCATCTCGGAGTCCATCCGCCACGCCCACGGCGCGTCGGGGTCCGCGAGCCAGTCCTGGAGGTATCGCCCGCGGATCTGTCGGATCTCGCCGAGTTCGCCGTCCTCGATCAGGCCCTTCGCGTAGCGGATCGCCGGGACGAATCGATAGTTGAACGCGGTCCCCGCGGGGACGTCGGCGTCGGCGGCGGCGTCGCGCATGGCCGCCGCCTCGTCCAGCGTCGGCGCGAGCGGCTTCTCGCAGAGGACCGGGACGCCCGCCTCGAGGGCCGCGATCGACGGCTCCGCGTGGACGTGGTTCGGCCCGAGGTTGTAGAAGACGTCCACCTCGTCGAGGGCGTCCTCCCAGTCGGTCGCGGTGTGCGCGAAGCCGAACCGCTCCGCGGCCTCGGCGAGCGCCTCCTCGTCGCGCCCGACGAGCGTATGTCGCTCGACCGCGGGCGCGTCCGGGAAGAACATCGGGAGTCTCGCCAGCGCGTTCGCGTGCGCCTTGCCCATGAACCGATACCCCAGCACGCCGATCTTGAGTGGCTCTCGTGTCATCGTGATCTCGCCCTCCGTCTTACTCCGCCCAGTAGGCGTCGCCCGGTCGCGTCTCGAAGACGGCGCGGTCGAGCACGTCGACCGCCTTCTCTAACCCCTCGCGCGAGGAGGTGAGCGAGTCCTCGTGTTCGATCGAGAGCGCGCCCTCGTAGCCGACCATCCGGAGCGTCGAGACGACGTCCTTCCAGTGGCCCTCGTCGTGGCCGTAGCCGATCGAGCGGAACAGCCACGAGCGGTCGGGTTCCTCGGTGTAGCTCGTCGTGTCGAGCACGCCCTTCACGCGAGCCATGGAGTCGTACACCTTCGTGTCCTTCGCGTGGAAGTGGTGGATCGCGTCGTGATCGCCCAGAAAGCGGATCGCCTCCGTCACGTCGATCCCCTGCCAGTAGAGGTGCGACGGGTCGAAGTTGGCGCCGATCCGCTCGTTCGTCGCCTCGCGCAGCGCGAGCATCCCGGTCGGCTCGTAGACGAGCATGTTCGGGTGCATCTCGATGGCGACGTCGACCCCGTGATGCTCGGCGTGCTGCGCGAGGTCCTCCCAGTACGGGATCGCGACCTCGTCCCACTGGTACTCGTGGGCGTCGGCGTGCTCGCTCGGCCACGGCGCCGTGACCCAGTTCGGCGTCGAGTCGCCGGGCGCGCCCGCGGGGAGTCCGGAGAAGCAGGTGACGGTGCCGACGCCCAGCAGGTCGGCCAGCTCGATCGCCTCCCGGAGCTCGCGGTCGGCCTCGGCCGCCCGCTCCTCGTCGGGATGGAGCGGGTTGTTGTGGGTCGCCAGCGCCGAGACCCGGAGGCCGTGCTCGTCGAGGAGCCCGAGCAGCTCCTCGCGCGCGCCCTCGTCTGCGAGGTGGGCCTCGCGGTCGACGTGGTCCTCGCCCGGCCACCCCCCGACGCCCAGTTCGACCGCGTTGACCCCGATGGAGTCGAGATACGCGGCCGCGTCCTCGATCGATTCACCGCCCAACGGAACGGTCAGTACGCCGATGTCCATGCGCGAAAATAGTACAACACCTCGAATAAATCTTCAGGTAGTGACGGTAGAGACGGGTCTGTGACCGAGTCCCGCTCCCGTTCCGGGCGGTTTCGGCCCCGTTTCGGCCCGACGCAAGGCCGCGAACCACATGAGGTTTTAACGGGTGGAACGCGTATGACGGACTATGGGAATCCTCTCGCGCGCCTCCTACGTCATCCGCTCGAAGGTGAACGCCCTCCTGAACCGGGCGGAGGATCCGACGGAGTCGCTCGACTACTCGTACGAACAGATGCGCGACGAGCTCCAGGACGTCAAACAGGGGATCGCCGACCTGACGACCCAGAAGAAGCGCCTGGAGATCCAGAAGCGCAAGCTCGAGGAGAACGTCGAGAAGCACAACCGACAGGCCCGCGAGGCGGTCCAGCAGGACCGCGACGACCTCGCGCGGAAGGCCCTCGAGAAGAAGAAGTCGAAGATGACCCAGATCGAGGAGCTGGAGGGGCAGATCGCGAAGCTGAACGACACCCAAGATCAGCTCGTCGAGAAGAAGAACAAGCTCCAGAACCGCATCGAGGAGTTCCGCACGAAGAAGGAGACGATGAAGGCCCGCTACGAGGCCGCGGAGGCGTCCTCTCGCGTCTCGGAGGCGATGACCGGCGTCGGCGACGAGATGGAGGACGTGAGCCGGTCGATCGAGCGCGCCGAGGAGCGCACCGAGGAGATGGAGGCGCGCGCGGAGGCGATGGACGAGCTGGAGGAGTCCGGCGCCTTCGAGGACGCGCTCTCCGACAAGGACAGCATCGACCGCGAGCTGGAGAGCCTCTCGACGGACAGCGAGGTCGACGCCGAGCTGGAGACGCTCAAGGGCGAGCTCGGGAAGGGCGAACCCGCGAGCGACGACGCCGACGCCAGCACCGACGAGGAGATCGACGCGGAGCTCGCCGACATCGAGAGCGAGATGGACGAGGAGGACCTCGAGGCCGACCTCGATGGTGACGCCGACGAGGAGGTTGACGTAGAGCTAGAGGAGTCCGAGGTCGACGCGGACGAGCCGCGGAACTGACGTCGCGTCTCCGCGTTCCAGTCCCCGATTTCGTTCCGCTTCCGTCTCTTACTCCGACAGCAGCCGCGCTCCGGTCCCCGCCCGTTCCTGCCCTCCGAGTCGGATCTCTCCGCCTTCCATTCCGGTCCCGTCGTACGGGTCCTCCGCGAGCAGCAGCGAGCCGTCGAGGTCGGCGTAATCGAGGAGCGGCGCGAGCTGCGCGGCCGCCGCGATCGACGCGTTCGACTCGATCATGCAGCCGCACATCACTTCCAGCCCGTGGGCGCGCGCCGCGGCGATCATCCGCCGCGCCTCCGGCAGGCCGCCGGTCTTCATCAGCTTCAGGTTCGCGATGTCGCAGCGGTCGGCGACCGCGGGGACGTCTTCGAGCGTCACGCACGACTCGTCGGCGGCGATCGGGAGCGCGGAGCGCTCGTAGACGAACCGGAGGCCCTCGGGGTCCTCGGCGGGCACCGGCTGCTCGACGAACTCCACGTCGCGGCCGGCGAGCCACTCGCTCTTCTCGACCGCTTCGCGGGGGGTCCACGCCTCGTTCGCGTCGACGCGGAGCCGGGCGTCGGGAGCGGCCTCCCGCACCGCGTCGATCAGCTCGCGGTCCCGGTCGGTCCCGAGCTTGATCTTGAGGATCGGGTAGCCGGCGTCGACCGCCGCCGCGGCCTTCTCGCGCACGCGCTCCGTCTCGTCGAGCCCGATCGTGTAGGAGGTCGCCGGCGCGGTCGACGGGTCGAGGCCCCACAGCCGATACAGCGGGACGCCGAGCCGCTTCGCGGCGAGGTCGTGGACGGCGATCGAGACGGCGGCCCGGGCGGCCGGGTTGTCGCCGATCGCGGCCGCCATCTCCGACTCGATCTCGCGGATCGCGTGCGGATCATCGACCGCCTCGACGACCGCGAGGAGGTCCGGGAGCACCGCTTCGACGGTGGCGGCCGTCTCGCCGTAGTGGGCCGCGGGGGCGGCCCCGCCGACGCCGGTCATCCCGGCGTCGTCCGCGATCCGGACGATCACGTTCTCGGCCTCGGTCTGCGTGCCGCGCGAGATCGTGAACGGGTCCTCGAGGGGGAGCGAGACCCGCTCGAACTCGGTCTCGAGGCTCATTCGTCGCCGGTCTCCCCGTCGGCGGCCGCGATCTCTCCGCCGAGCCCGGCCGCGACGATCCCGTCGACGATCGCGTCGGCGCCGTCCCTGACGGGGTCGGCGGCTGGCACCCCGACCTCCGCCGCGAATCCGGCGACGGCGTCGGCGGCCGCGCCGTCGTCGGCGACGTCCTTCGTGTTGAGCGCGCCGGCGACGACGCTCGCCTCGCGGACGGGGGCCGCGAGCCCCTCGTAGAGGCCGATGTAGTCGGCGAGCGGCGGGAGCGAGAAGGATTCGTAGCCGTGAATCGCCTCGCGACCCGCCGCGTGACAGAGGACGAGCCCGTCCGCCATCGAGCCGTGGAGGATACCGCAGGTGACCGCCGAGTAGGCGGGGTGAATGATGCTCCCCTGTCCCTCGACGACGAGGAGGTCGTGGTCGTCGCCGATCTCGACGAGCATGTCCTCGACCGCGCCGGCCGTGAAGTCGGAGACGACGCGGTCGATCGGGTTCCCCCAGCCGGCGATCATGATCCCGGTTTGCCCGGTCGGGACGAACGCCGCGTCGATCCCGCGCTCGCGGGCGGCGGCGACGATCTCCAGCGAGGCGGTCATCTTCCCGACCGAGCAGTCGGTGCCGACCGTACACACCACGTCGGCGTCGACGTCGCCCGAGGCGCCCGTCGCCACCGTCAGGTCGTCGTCGGGCTCGCGCACGTCGACGAGGTCGACGCCGTGCTCGGCGGCCAGCGCGGCGAGCTCCTCGTCCTCGTTGAGGAAGTAGTGGAGCCCGCTCACGACGTCGCAGCCGGCCTCGATCGCGGCCTCGACGTCGCCGCGCCACGACTCGTCGAAGCCGCCGCCGATCGGCGCGATCCCGATGTAGAGGGCGTCGACGTCGCCGTCGGCGGCCGCGTACGCCTCGTCGAACGACTCGACGATCGGCGCGTCCGCGAGGTCCGGCGCGTGGTCGGCGACGCGGTCGCCGGCGCGGTCGCGGTCGAGAACGGCGCGCACGTCCTGGTCGCCGTAGCGCATCACGCCGAGCGCGGTCTTCGCGCGGTCGGGGAACTTCTCGTGGGCGAGGATGACGATCCGTTCGTCGCTCATGTCCGAGCGCTCGCCCCGGGCGGGCTTAAAAGAGTCGGGCGCCCGACGACCGGTCGGCTCGGTCGCGACACTCTCACCGAGCGTGAGTCGAACGCACGCCGTGACATATTATAAACGAACTGCGGTGGCGCGTGCCTGCGAGCGCCCGGTTGGGCGCGAGTCAGCACGCGCGAGAGAGCTCGGTCGTCCGGAGCAACGCGGAGGACGACCGACGAGGCTGGGGAGGTGTGAGGCTGCGGTCGCTGTGCGGGGCGGGATCCAAAGGGGCAGTCGCGAGGACGGCGCAGGCGTTCACGAGAGCGGAGCTCTCGTGAGCCAATCAGAACGCTTCGCGTTCTGATGACGACGTAAGCACTGCAGGGAGTGAACGAAGTGAACGACCGAAGCGCACAGCGAGCGTGCGCCGTCCTCGCGGTTGGGGCTTTGAACGAGTTCTCCGTCGATCTCTCCTCGACTACGTATAGCCGAACGACGAGGGCTTCGTATAAGAGAACGACACCGAGATCCAAAACCGCGTATTCAGGCGCTGCCGTCGACGAACTGGTCGGCCCCCTCGTAGAACCAGTAGCCGTTCTCGCGCATCGCGCGGCCGAGCTCTTGGTGGAACTCGACGAAGTCGGCGAACTCCTCCTTCTCGACGCCCTCGAAGATCTCCGCGACGGAGACGACCGTCTCGAAGTCGATCCGGATCGGGTGGTCGCCGTACTGCTCGACGTACTCCGCGGCCGTCAGCGGGAAGTCCTCCGCCTCGTCGATCTTCTTCGCGAGCACGGCGTGGCCGTACTGCCGCCTGCCCTCGCTGCCCTGCTCGCCGTCGGGGTCGTGTGGCCAGTCCATACCCCCCGTTTACCGTGCCGCAGGAAAGTCGTTGCGCTCCCCGGGCGCCGGTTCGATCCCCCGACGGCCCCACCTCAGACCACCGACACGGAGGTCCCCGCGCCCGGCCCCGAGTCTTCGACGCGTGCAGGGCCCTCCGATCACCAAGTAACTGAAGATTAATTGAATTGTACTATAATTTATTAACCATATCAATAACGGAAAAACATTTAGAATGTCTGCGATGTTGTGTTACGTTGGATCACATCATGAAGGCTGTCGTTTATCAAGGCCCGTACGACGTGGCCGTAGAAGAAGTAGATGACCCGGAGATAGAACACCCGAACGACGTCGTCGTCGACATCACGACGTCGTGCATCTGCGGCTCCGACCTGCACATGTACGAGGGTCGGACCGCGGCCGAAGAGGGGATCGTGTTCGGCCACGAGAACATGGGGATCGTCTCCGAAGTCGGCGAGGCCGTTTCGACCCTAGAGGAGGGCGACCGCGTGGTGATGCCCTTCAACGTCTCCTGCGGCTTCTGTCAGAACTGCGAGGAGGGGTACACCGGCTTCTGTACCAACGTCAATCCCGGCTTCGCGGGCGGCGCGTACGGCTACGTCGCCATGGGGCCGTATCCGGGCGGACAGGCGGAGAAGCTGCGCGTCCCGTACGCCGACCACAACGCGCTGAAACTGCCCGAGGGACGCGAACACGAGGACGCGTTCTCGCTGCTCGCGGACATCTTCCCGACTGGGTGGCACGGCACGGAGCTGGCGAACCTCCAGCCCGGCGAGTCCGTCGCCATCTTCGGGGCGGGCCCGGTCGGCCTGATGGCCGCCTACAGCGCGAAGATCAAGGGGGCCGCAGAGATCTACGTCGTCGACCAGGTCCCGAGCCGGTTAGAGCTGGCCGAGGACCACTGCGACGCCACCCCGATCGACTTCTCCGAGGGCGACCCGGTGGACCAGATCATCGAAGAGCACGGCGGAATGGTCGACAAGGGCGTCGACGCGGTCGGCTATCAGGCGACCGACCCGGACGACGTCGACACCGAATCCGAGGACTACTCCTACCAGCCGGCCAAAGAGAATCCGGCGGTCGTGATCAACAGCCTCATTCGCGTGGTCCGACCGACGGGCCAGCTCGGCATCCCCGGCCTCTACGTGCCGGAGGACCCGGGCGCGCCCGACGACATGGCCGCGCAGGGCCGTCTCGGCATCGACTTCGGGAAGTTCTTCGAGAAGGGACTCAAGTGCGGCACGGGCCAGTGTAACGTGAAGGAGTACAACCGGTACCTCCGTGACATGATCATCGAGGGGCGCGCGGACCCGAGCTGGGTCGTCTCCCACCGCGTCAACCTCGACGAGGCGCCCGAGATGTACGAGGCGTTCGACGCCCGCGAGGAGGGCGTCACGAAGGTCCTACTCGAACCCTGAGTCGCCGAGGCGCGGCCTCGCCGCCGTCGTTCCGACTTTTTCGAACGTCTCCGACCGTCAGGCCCGGAGCCACGCCTTTGGATGCTCGTCTCGGAGGTGCGATTGGTACCGCCCGATCAGCTCCGGGTAGCCGTCGGCGACGCAGTGCCAGCCGCAGTGCTCGCAGGTGCGTTCGACCGCCTCGTCCCCGCCCTGTACGTGTCCGCCGCGCCTGTACGTGACCATGAGTGTCTCGTCGCGGTCGATACCGCGTCGATAGGTACCGTACGCCACGAGCGGGCTTCACTCTGTCGGCGCTCGCGACTCGTGTTCCCCGTCGGCGTGGAGAGGGACCCCACCGCCCGCACCGCCGAAACCCGTATGTCAGTCCCGCGCGTTGCGACCCGTATGTGTAAGTACTGCAACTGGGCGTTCCACGACGGGTGGGGCGAGCTGCTGAAGTACGACGACGTCTACCAGTCGGCGGTCGGCGCCGAGACCGAGTCCACCCACGGGTTCCACGAGGACTGGGACGACCTGCAGGCCGAGCTGGGGATCTGAGTCAGAGCGGGAAGGCGTCGACGGCCGACGCCGCGTCGCCGGCAGGCGCGGCCAGCTCGTCGAGCTCTCGCCGGATCCGCGCCTCGTCCATCTCGCTGCCGATGAACACGAGCCGCGTGCGCCGGTCGTCGTCCGGCCCCCACTCGCCGATCGGCCCGGCCTGCACCGAGGGGCCGGCCTGACTCACCCCGATGACCTCGTCGGTCCCCGCGACGTTCGCGACTCCCTTCGCCCGCACGACGGCGCCGTCCCAGTCGTCGAGCCACGCCGCGAACGGCTCGGGGTCGAGGGCCTCCGCGGAGCGGTAGACGAACGAGTCGACGCCGTGGGCCGCGGCGGCGCCCTCCGCGTGGTCGTGGCCGTGTCCCTCGCCCGCCCCGCCCACCTCGCCGTGGCCGTCGGCCTCGCTCTCCGCGATCGCGCGCTTCCACCCGGGCGACCGCGTGGCCGTCTCGAAGTCGAACAGCCCCGTGTCGAGCACGTCGCCGGGATCGACCTCGGAGTAGCTCGTCCGGATCCGCTTCGCCCGCGGGCCGAGGCGATCGGCGACCGACTCGATCTCGTCGAGCACGTCGTCGGGGACCATGTCCGTCTTGTTCAACACGAGCACGTCGCAGAACTCGATCCCCTCGACGAGCACGTCCGCGAGCGGGCGGTCGGCCGCCGGCTCGCCGTCGCCCGGGAGCGACTCGCCCGCGTCGAACTCCTTCCAGAAGCCGTACGTGTCGAGGACCGTCACCATCGTGTCGAGCCGGAAGCGCTCGGTGGGGTCGATATCGGAGTCGTCGGTCCCCTCCGTGAACGCCCGCGCGACCGGGATCGGCTCGGAGATCCCCGACGACTCCACGAGGAGGTAGTCGAACTCCCGCGACTCCGCGAGCGCCGCGGCCTCGCTCAGCAGATCGTCCTGGAGCCGACAGCAGATACAGCCGTTCGAGAGGTCGACGATCCCCTCCTCGTCGTTCTCGCGCGCGACGAGCTCGGCGTCGACGTTCACCTCGCCCATGTCGTTTAAGATGACGGCGATCCGCCTGTCGCCCGGGTTCGCGAGCAGGTGGTTCACCATGGTCGTCTTCCCGGCGCCGAGGTACCCGCTGAGGACGGTGACGGGGATCCGGTCGTCGTCGATCATGTGTGTTACCACGAGACGTGCTACCAGTATGAAACGATCGATCGGTGGGAGCGTCACCGACGCCGACGGCGCCGTCGACCGGGCGAACGAGGGCCCCGAGTCCCACAAAGCATTCCCCGACGGCCGGACCGTTTCCGCGCATGCGCCGCAGAGCCCTCCTCTCGACCGCGGCCGCCGTCTCGACTGCCCCGCTCGCGGGCTGTCCCGTATCGCCGTGGGGCGAGATCCCCGAGACCGTCGACGGCGCCGAGGTGACGCTCCGGCGCGAGCACACCGGGGAGTTCGAATTCGAGGAGCCGAGTCCGCACGACGACGCCGTCTTGATCCGCGCGGTCGACGCCGATCCGCCACGCCTCACCGTCAGGGGACGGCTGCTCGACGGGTCGCGAGAGTGCTATCAGGTCGACCTGATCGAGGCGACACTCGACGACGACCGCCTGCTGCTCCGACTGACCACGGAGGACGACCCGGACTGGGACGGTGATCCGTGCTCCGATATCGGCCAAACGCATCCCTACGAGGTCGCCGTCGCGTTCATCGAGGCGTCGGTTCCCGAGCGTGTCGAGGTCCGCCACGGCGACGAGACGGTGCTCGACGAGGAGGTGTAATCCGCGGGCGGTTCCGGACGCGGGTCAGCGCTCGATCCCGCCCTGCTCTTTGATTTTCATGATGTGCCGGACGTTCAGGTAGATCTCCTCGGGCGATGTCTGCTCCTCTGAATCGTACAGGTCCGACACTCGGTAGAGGATCGCCGAGAGCTGCTTGCTCTCGGAGCTGTCGCCGCGCACGTCGGCGGCGACCTCGCGGAGGAATTCCCGGACCTCGTCGTCGTCCGGGAACTCCCCGGCGGCCGCGGCCGCGGCCGACTCCGGGACGACCGGATCGACGCCGGCCGCGTCGAGGGGGTCGGCGGGGTCGCGGCTCTCGGTCGGCTGGTCGCCATCTCCGTCGCCTCCACGCTCCCCGCTCATCGCCCCTCGCTCACCCCGCGGCGGCGCACGACGCCGGCGTTGTTCGCGACGTTCTCCACGATCACGCGGAACGCGTCGGCGGTCTCGCCCTCACCGAGTACCACCGGCTCGCCCTCGTCGCCGCCTGTCCGGACCGCGGGGTCGAGCGGGACGCCGCCGAGGAAGGGGAGCTCGTGCTCCTGTGCCAGCGCCTTCCCGCCGCCGGAGCCGAAGATCTCGTGGAAGCCGCCGCAGTCCGGACAGCGGAAGCCGGCCATGTTCTCGGCGATCCCGAGCACGTTCGTGTCGTGTTTGCCGAACATCCGAAGCCCCTTCACCGCGTCGTCGAGCGCGACCTCCTGCGGGGTCGTGACGATCACGGCGCCCGTCAGCGGGAGCGTCTGGAGGATGGTGAGCTGGGTGTCGCCGGTCCCCGGCGGCAGGTCCATGATCAGGTAGTCGAGCTCGCCCCACTCGACGTCCTCGACGAGCTGCGTGATGATCTTGTGGACCATCGGCCCGCGCCAGATGACCGGGTCGTCCTCGCCGGTGAGGAAATCCATGCTCATCAGCTTCACGCCGAACCGCTCGGGCGGAACGATGGTCTCCCCGTCGGTCTGCGGGCGCTCCTCGGCCGACACCATCCGCGGGACGTTCGGCCCGTACACGTCGGCGTCGAAGAGCCCGACGCGCGCGCCGAGCTCCGAGAGCCCCGCGGCGACGTTGACGGCCATCGTCGACTTCCCGACGCCGCCCTTCCCGGAGGCGACTGCGATCACGTTCTTCACGCCCGGGAGCACCTGCTCGTCAGCGTCCAGCTCGTCCGGGACCGACGCCGAGAGCTCCACGTCGAACTCGGTGTCGGCGAGCGTCGCCCGCACGTCCTCGGCGATCGCCGACTCGTGCGGCGAGAAGGGCGCGCCGAGCGCGAGCGACACGCGGACCGTCCCCCCGTCGCCGTCCCCCTCCTCGACGGTGACGTCGTTCACCAGCCCGAGCGAGACGATGTCGCCCCCGAGGTCGGGGTCCTGCACGTCCGCGAGCCGCTCCCGCACGTCCGCTTCGTTCATGCCCGGAGGGAGGGCGGTGGGGCGAATAAGGGTTCGGTACCCGTCTCCGACGCGATGGCGGCCGCCCCTCAGTCGATGCGAGTCCCCGCGTCCTCCCCCCGGAGAAACGGCGCCAATCCCTCGGCGCCGAACACGTGAGCCGGGGCGTCGAGCGCCAGGAGCTCCCGGACCTTCGCGGCCATCCCGCCGGAGACGTCGGTCGCGTCGCTCGCGCCGAGCGCGTCGGCGACCGACTCGAAGTCATCGATCGCGGGGATCACGTCGCCGTCGGCGTCGAGGACGCCCGGCACGGTCGAACAGACGCCGACCCGCTGCGCGCCGAGGCCGGTCGCGAGCTCGACGACCAGCTCGTCGCCGGAGACGACCGTGACGCCCGCACCCGCGGTCGCGACGCCGTCGCCGTGGAGCACCGGCACGAACCCCTCGTCGAGCAGCGTCGCCGTCGACGAGAGCGGGAGGTCGAGGTCGCCGTCGGGCCCCTCGGGACGGGCCGACAGCGACAGGGGATGGACGGGCACCGCGGGGACGCCGCGCTCGTGAAGTCGGTCGAGCACCGCGCGGTTCAGCGACGTCATCGCGCCGTGAACGTCCATCACCGCCGCCGGGTCGTGAGTCCCCGCGGTCGTCGACACGCCGTGCTCGCTGGCGTGGTGGTGGCCGAAGCTCCCGCCGCCGTGGACGACGACGAGCCGCCCGACCGGCCCGTCGGCGAGGGCGTCGGCGACCGCGTCGCAGGCGGCCGCGAGCGCGTCGTCGTCGAGCGTCTCGGGCCGGTCCTTCTCCGTGATCAGGCTCCCGCCGAGCTTGAGCACGACGGGGGGCGCCGGGGAAGGTGCGTCGCGATCGACGTCGGCCGCGGCGCCGGAGTCGGAGACGCCGTCACGGCCGCCCGTCACGGTTCCACCACCCGGACGCCCTCCGTCGCCAGCTCGGCGCGGAACGCTTCCTCACAGCCCTGCGTGAACGAGAGCGCGGTCTCCGTCGCGTCGCTCTCGTCGAGGGCGACGATGCAGCCGCCGCCGCCCGCGCCGGTGAGCTTCGCGCCGTGCGCGCCCGCGTCTCGGGCGGCCCACACCATCGCGTCGAGCGAGCGCGCCGAGACGCCGAGCGCCGAGAGCAGCCCGTGGTTGAAGTCCATCAGCTCGCCGAGTTCCGCGAGCAGCTCCGACGACGGCTCCGCGTCGGACTCGGCCTCCGCGAGCATCCCCTCCCCGGTCCGGACGAGGTCGCCGATCGACTCGACGGCGTCCGCCGCGAAGCCGTACTCCTCGCGGAGCTCGCCGACGCCGGCCACGAGCTCGCCGGTGTCGCCGGCGCCGCCGTCGAAGCCGACGACGAACGGCAGGTTCGGCGTCTCGATCGGCTCGCAGTCGTCGCCCTCGACGCGGACCGCCCCGCCCATCGTCGAGCAGAAGGTGTCGGCGCGGGAGGCCTGCCCGTCCTGCACCTCGTGCTCGGCGCGGTACGCGCGGTCGGCCAGCTCGCGCCGGTCGAGCGGCTCCCCGAGCGCCCGCGTCGCGGCGTCGATGCCGGCGACGACGACGGCCGCGGAGGAGCCGAGCCCCGCCCCGAGCGGGATGTCGCTCTCGACGGTGATGTCGAAGCCGGCGTCCGGCGCGTCGGCCGCGTCCCGGGCCTGCCGCACGGCGGCGTCGACGTAGCCCATCGCGGCCTCGACCAGCGGCGTCGGCACGTCCACGTCGGGGTGATCCCCGGTGCCGCCGGAGTACTCCACCGTGAACCCGTCCAGCGAGAGGTCCTCGGCCGCGACGCGGACGTGGTCGTCGGCCCGCGGCTCGGCGGTCACCGTTGCGCGTCGCTCGATCGCGGCCGGCACGGCCGGCTCGCCGTAGACGACGGCGTGTTCGCCGAAGAGGTACACCTTCCCCGGCGCTTCACAGACGGTCATACGAACCCCCTCTCTCCGGGGGCATACAGGCGTTGCGCTTGTCGGGTCGCCGTCGACGCCCCGCGAACGCGGGACGGCGAGGGTCTCCGCTCCCGCCACCTTTTCACCGTCGGCCGCCGTCGTGCGCGCCATGACGACGCTCCCGTCACTTTTGACCCGGTCGTTCGCGAACTTCGTCGAAGGGGTGGCGGTCGCGATCCCGCGGCTGCTCTCGGGGCTGATCTTCCTCGCACTGGCGTACGTGACGGTGCGGATCGTCCTCTCGCTCGTCCGCTCTTCGATCGAGCGGATCTACATCGGCGATCGCGAGCTCGTGGGCGATCTCATCGTCACGCTCGTGGCGATCTTCCTGTGGTTCGGCGTCGCGTTGACGTTCCTGAAAGTCGTCGGGATGGGCGACATCGCGGCGAGCCTCGGCACCGCCGTCGGCTTCATCGCGCTGGGCGTCTCCTACGCGCTCTCCGAGATGATCGAGGACACGGTCGCGGGCGTCTACCTCCTCCGCGACCCCGACTTCAACCCGGGATACCGCGTTGAGGCGAAGGGCGTGACCGGAACGGTCGCCGCGATCGAGCTCCGGAAGACCCGGATCGACACGGACGCCGGCGACCGGATCGTGATGGCGAACCGGGAGATAGAGTCGCGCTGGACTCACGACGTGCCGGACCAAGAGTCCTGATCTCGCGGCCCGAGCGCGTAGATGCTGTTCAGATAGCCCCGTACTCTGTACGCCGTATACAGCTGGGTGGATCAGGCTTACGAACTATCTGCAACTCTAGTGATTTTTCGAAATCGTCGTCGAGCGTATCCGACTGATCGATTGTCACTCTAGGGATCAGAATTATGTAGCCAGTCTTGCATGTCCTTTTCATGGATCAGTCACTCAGAAATAACGATAATCGTGCCACGTCATCTGTAATCGGGATCGTACTGCTCGTCGGGATCACCGTCCTTTTGGCGACGACTGTAGGTGTCTTTGCACTCGGATTAGGGCTATCCGAAACCGTCTGTAACGCGAACCTTGGTGCAGCTCAGTCAGTAGTCGAACCTGTATGTTAGTATGTAACGGGCCAAATACTTATCAATTCAGTCTGAGAAATCCGCGCCATGTCATCTCAAGAGGACGTGAGCGCCGGAGAGACGGTCGACGGAGACACGACCCTCGCCGCCCTCTCGCACGCGTCGGCGCTGGTCGCTTCGTTCCTGGGACCGCTGCTGTTCTTAGTGCTCGCGGACGACGACGACGAACTCGTCAAGCGGAACGCGAAGAACTCGCTCAACTTCCAGATCGTCGTCCTCGTCGCGATGATCGTCTCCGGGCTGCTGACGGTCGTGCTCGTCGGCTTCCTGCTCCTCCCGCTGATCGGACTGATCGACCTCGTGTTGGTTCTGATGGCCACGCTGAAGGCCAACGAGGGGCAGGTCTACTCGTACCCGTACACGCCGGACATCCTCTGAGGGCCGCGGAGGGGCTATTTTCACACGGCGGCGACGGCGGCGGCTCCGCGGTGTCGAAGCGTCGGAAAAGTCGAACTCGACGTCGAAGACCGGTTACAGCTCGTCCTCGAAGTCGTCGAGGGCGAAGACCGTGTCGGCGCCGCGGCGGTCGAGCGTCTCGTTGGCGAGCAGCCAGTAGACGACCGACAGCGCGCGTCGACCCTTGTTGTTCGTCGGGATGACCAGGTCGACGTTCGACAGCTGGTTGTTGGAGTCGCACATCGCGATGACCGGGATGCCGACGGTGATGGCCTCCTTGACGGCCTGCGCGTCGCCGATCGGGTCGGTCACCACGACGACGTCCGGCTCGATGTAGCCGGCGTAGTCGGGGTTCGTCAGCGTGCCGGGGATGAAACGCCCCGTGCGGGCGCGGGCGCCGATGGCGTCCGCGAACTTCTCGGCCGGGAACCGGCCGTACTGCCGCGAGGACGTGACGAGGATCTGCTCGGGGTCGTAGTTGGAGAGGAAGTCCGCGGCAGTCCGGATGCGCTGGTCCGTCGTGCTCACGTCGAGCACGTACAGGCCGTCGTCGCGGACGCGGTGGATGAACCGCTCCATGTCCGCCGTCTTCTGCTGGGTCCCGATGTGGACACCGGCGGAGAGGTAGTCCTCGACGGGGATCAGCAGGTCGACGTCGTCGTCGGGCATGACGTCGTCGTCGAACGGGGAGGCCTCCTCCTCGTCCGCGGCGTCGTCGGCCTCGTCGTCTTCGATCTCGGCGTCAGCGGACGCCTCCTCGGCGGCCGCGTCGGCGGTCGGTTCCTCGGTCGTGTCGGTCTCCTCCTCGACCGCCGCGTCGACCGCCTCGGTCTCCGCGTCGTCGTCGAGTTCGACCGCGTCGTTGTCTTCGCTCATGCGTGGTGTGGGCCCGTCATACCGCGTCGTCCGCGATGCGGACCAGTTCGTTCAGCTTGGCGGTGCGCTCGCCGCCGACCGTGCCGGTCTTGATGAACCCGGCGTCGGTCGCCACGGCGAGGTGTGCGATGGTGGTGTCCTCCGTCTCGCCCGAGCGGTGCGAGATGACCGTCTCGTACCCGTTGCGGGCGGCGAGCTCGACCGCGTCGAACGCGTCCGACAGCGTCCCGATCTGGTTCGGCTTGATCAGGATGCTGTTGGCCGCGCCGACGTCGATCCCCTCGCGGAGCCGCTCGACGTTGGTGACGAACAGGTCGTCGCCGCAGATCAGCGTCCGGTCGCCGACCCGGTCGGTCAGCTCCGCGAACGCCTCGTAGTCGTTCTCGTCGAGGGGGTCCTCGACGTACGCGAGGTCGTACTCGTCGACGAGGCCGGCGACGTACTCGACCTGCTCGTCGGTCGTCTTGGTCTCGTCGCCGTAGACGTACGACTCGCTGTCGTCGTCGTACAGCTCGGCGGCGGCCATGTCGAGGCCGAAGCGGATCTCGAAGCCCACTTCGTCCTCGACCAGCTCGACCGCCTCCTCGACGACCTCGAACGCCTCCGCGTCCGAGATCGGGGGCGCCCACGCGCCCTCGTCGCCCTTCGCGGCCGGCACGCCGCGCTCGTCGAGCACGTCCGCGACCGCCGCGTGGACCGCGGCGTTCGCGAAGACGGCCTCCGAGACGCTAGGCGCGCCGACTGGCGCGGCGAGGAACTCCTGGATGTGGGTCGCCTCCTTGGCGTGCTCCCCGCCGCCGACGACGTTGCCGAGCGGGATCGGGAAGTTGTCGCCGCGGAACGCGCCCCCGAGGTGTTGATACAGCGGCGCGCCGAGCACGTCGGCGGCGGCCTTCGCGGCCGCCATCGAGATGGCGACGGCGCTGTTGGCGCCGATGGCCGAGAAGTCGTCCGTGCCGTCGGCCGCGCGGAGCGCGCCGTCGACGGCGCGCTGGTCGCCGGCGTACAGGCCCTCCAGCCGGGGAACGGCGTGTTCCCGAGCCTTCGCGATCGACTCGCTTGCGGGGAGTTCGATCGCCTCGTACTCGCCGGTGGACGCCCCGCTGGGCGCCGCCCCGCGGCCGAAGCCGCCGGACTCGGTGAGGACGTCGGCCTCGACGGTCGGGTTCCCCCGCGAGTCGAGCACGCGACGCAGCGAGACGCCGGTGATGCGGGTCATCAGTTGGACTCCCTCCGGACCGTGAACGGGAGCGCGCCCGCGTCGTACTCCTCCGCGGCGACGAGGATGGGCTCCGTCTGGTCCGTGTCGATCAGCACGGGCGCCCCGTACGACACCTGCAGCGCTCGCGCGCCGAGGATGCGTGCCTTCTCGTATCGATTGTATCGCTGTGTTGACATTGTTACTGGTACGGCGAGACGACGTCGACGAGGTCGCGATGGCTGACCATCATCCGGCGGCAGCAGTGCCGGTCGACCCCGAGCTCGTCGAGCACGTCGCCCGGGTCCTCGTCGCCGTCGCGGGCGCGCTGCTTGAACTCCTCCCAGTGTTCACCGATGACGTTGCCGCACGTGAAACACCGGACGGGGATCATCATGACTGGATCACCTCAGCGGTAGGACTTCTGGTAGCGGGCACGCGCGCCGGGTCCGCCCCACTTCTTGGGTTCGGACTGGCGCACGTCGTTGACCAGCAGCGTGCGATCGAAGTTCATGTACGCGTCGCGCAGCTCGGCGTCGCCGAGGTGCTGGACGAGACCGCGCGCGATGGCGGTCCGCGTCGCGTCGGCCTGGCCGCTGAAGCCGCCGCCCTCGACGTTGATGTCGATGTCGACGCCGTCGCGGAGCTCCTCGCCCGCGATGCGGAACGGCTCGAGCATCTTGAGCCGCGCCTGTTCCGGTTCGACCAGCTCGACTGGCTGGGAGTTGATGCGAACGCGACCCTCGCCGTCGCGCACGGTGGCGCGGGCGACGGCCGTCTTCTTCTTGCCTGAGGTGTTAGTTACCATGTGACGTTGGCTCCCAGAGACTCGGAGATCTCCCCGAGCGTCGTGAACTTGATGTTCGAGAGGCGGTCGAGCGAGGTGCCGTCGAGGACGACGGTCTCGGCGTCCTCGTCGCGCTCGTAGGGGTTACCCACGTAGACGCGGACGTTCGAGAACGCCTCGCGGCCGTCCTCGGTCTTGTACGGCAGCATGCCGCGGATGGCGCGCTTGAAGATGCGGTCGGGGCGCTTGGGGTAGTACGGCCCGCTGTCGGAGCCGAGCTCCGCGCGGGTGTGGTACGTCTCCATCGTCGCCTCCTCGTTGCCGGTGATGACCGCGCGCTCGGCGTTGACGACGGCGACCGTCTCGCCGTCGAGGACGCGCTGGGCGACCTTCGACGAGACGCGACCGAGGATGCAGTCGCGGGCGTCGACGACGACGTCCGCGTCGATCTTCGCGAGACTCATCGGATCACCCTGACGTTGCTCCCTTCGGGGTTCTGTTCAACGAACTGTTCAAGCGACACCGCTTCGCCGGCCTGGTCGATCTTCGTGCGGGCGGTTCCCGAGAAGTCGACGGCGGCGACGGTGACGTTCTTTTCGAGCACACCGCTGCCCAGCACCTTGCCGGGGACGACGACCGTCTCGTCTTCCTGCGCGTATCGTTCGATACGGCCCAGGTTGACCTCAGCGTGCGTGCGCCGTGGCTTCTCCAGTCGGTCGGCGACGTCCTGCCACACGTTGGCACCGGAGTCGCGCGAGACCGACTTCAGATCGGCGATGAGGTTCTGTAGTTTCGGATTCGTCTTGCTACTCATAGCTGTCCCTCCTGAAGCGGAGAGTTAGTGAAAACGGAGTGCAGGGAGCAGGATTTGAACCTGCGGACCTCTACAGGACAGCGCCCTGAACGCTGCGCCGTTGGCCTGACTTGGCTATCCCTGCGTGCACTCCTGCGTAACCCGGCTCCCTTCAAACCACTTTCGGTCCCGCCGTCGGAACGGCCCGACTCGGGTCCGGCGCGATCCGACGCGGCGTCGGATCGGGACGCGGCGCCGCGGCTCCGTGCAGGGGCGAGCGCCGGCCGCGTGGTCTGAAGGTCCGTCATTACGTTAGACCGCGACTTTCGTCTGTAGTTCGTCCGCGCGCTCCTCGATGGAGTCGATCGCGCGGAGCAGCAGTTCCTCGACGCTGAACGACCCGTCCGTCTCGATGTGGAAGACGAACGCGCCGGGGACGTCCTCGATCGCGACCTCCTTCCCGGGGAACCGCTCCGAGAGGTCGTTGTCGAACTCGTCGGTGAGCTCTATCGAACCGTCGGGCGTCTCGATGACGCCGCGGAGGATCCGCGGCTCGTCGTCGTCGAACTCGCCGAGGTCGCCCTCGACCGAGACGCGCTGGAGGTGGCGGTAGCCGACGGAGACGCCGCCCTGGTGTTTGGCGTGCTCCTTGCCGGTGTTCAGCACCGCGTCCGCTTCGAACTCCAGCCGCTGTCCCTCCTTCAGCTCGATGATCGGCACGTTCTCGTCGGCGACGCCGACGAGCGGGTCGGCGCTCTCGATGTCGCCGGAGTACGCCGTCGCCGGTCCCTCGACGTCGAGCGCGAGGGTGACCTCGTCGCCGACCTCGAAGTCGTCGAGCGGCGTCGTCAGGGGCACCAGCCCCAGCCGGAGGCCGATCATCTCGTCGAACATGACGGAGGAGTTCTCGACGAACCGGACGGTGTCGATCGAGAACGTCGGGACGTCGGCGATCATCGCGCGGCGGATGCCGTTCGCGAACGCCGGCGTGAGCCCGCGGATCAGCACCCGCGCGCTGCGTTCGTCCCGTTCGACGTACTGGACGTCGAATTCGTCTTCCGTCATGTCAGACTCGCTTGTTCTTTGGCGCCTTCGTCCCGTCGTGCGGGATGGGCGTGACGTCCTCGATCCGGCCGATCTCGACGCCCGCACGCGAGAGCGCGCGGATCGTCGCCTGCGCACCGGGTCCGGTGGACTTGTTGAGGTTGCCGCCGGGGCCGCGCACGCGAACGTGCACGCCCTCTAAGCCGGCGTCCTTGACGCGCTCGGCGACGACCTCCGCCATCTGCATGGCGGCGTACGGCGACGCCTCGTCGCGGTTCTGCTTCACCACGGTGCCGCCGGACGACTTGGCGATCGTCTCGGCGCCCGTCTCGTCGGTGACCGTGATGAGCGTGTTGTTGAACGACGCGTACACGTGGGCGATGCCCCACTTTCCGTCCTCGGATTCACTCATGGTTGGTTACTCCTGTGACTCCGCGCGCTCGGGGTGGAGATCGTCCGCGAGCGGGCTCGTCTCGTCGAAGGCGATGGCGCCCTCGTCGTCCACGTCGACCTTCACCGAGGGGCGCGTGACGCGCGCGCCGTTGACGGTGATGTGGCCGTGGACGATGAACTGGCGGGCCTGCTGGGTCGAGGACGCGAACCCCTGCCGGTAGGCGACCGTCTGGAGACGGCGCTCGAGCAGGTCGGTCACGTCCAGCGAGAGGACCGCGGAGATGTCGTCGTTGTCGCCGAGGATGCCGATGCGGCGAAGTCGCGAGACGAACTCCGCGCCGGCCTCCTGGGCGGCGTCGACGTCGCCCTGGGCCTCGCCGAGCAGGCGACGCGCCTCGCGTCGCATGCTGCGCAGCTCGGACTGGGCGCGCCAGAACTCCTCTTTGTTCTTCAGGCCGTACCGCGAGAGGAGATCGGACTCCTCGGCGATGCGCTCGCCCTGGTACGGGTGGTTCGGCGTCTCGTAGCCCTTCGTGTTCTTGCCGGTGCTCATTCGTCGTCACCCGCCGCTTCTTCCTCCGCCATCTCCTCGCGGATCTCCTCGACGTTGACGCCGATGGTGCCCTCGGACCGCCCCGTGGACTTCGTGCGCTGGCCGCGTACCTTCTGGCCGCGCTTGTGGCGAACGCCCTTGTACGATTCGATGACCTTCATCCGGTTGATGTCGTGGCGACGCTTCTCGCTGACGTCGGTGCCGACGAGGTGCGTCGTCTCTCCGGAGTAGAAGTCGTTCTGTCTGTTCGTCATCCACGACGGGACGTGGTCTTCGAGGTTCTCGGCGATGTCGACCACCGCGTCGATGTCGCCCTCGTCGAGGAGACCGAACGTGGCGTTGCGGTCCACGTCGGCCTTCTCGGCGACCAGCCGCGCCGTGCGCGTGCCGATGCCGTCGAGTTCGGACAGGCTTCGCTCGACCGTCTTCGTCCCGTCGAGGTCCGCGCCCCCGATCCGGACGAAGTACTGGAGGTCTTCCTCCTCCTCCGGTGAGTCGTCCTGTGATTCTTCCGTGCTCATGTGTTGGTTGTGGTGAGCCCTACCGGCGCGAATCCGGCGGTGCTCGGTCCGTTCGAGCGTTGCGGCGGGGATTCGAACCCCGGAGGCAGTGACGCCACAGAGTTAGCAACCCTGCGCCTTGGGCCAGGCTTGGCTACCGCAACTCGCGTCGTATCGTCGCCCTCGTGGACTCGGGACCCGGCGCCCCTGCAGTTCGTGCATCCGTACGGTCCCGCTTTCGCTACTTAAACATCACGGAAGGGCGGAGCGAATGCGCCCGGTTCGCACGGGTGTGAGGGGTTGTCACGGGAGGACGGGGATCCGCGTCGCGGGTGAACCGGAATCCGTCGAACCCGACGGTCCGCGGATCTCGCTTCCGCGAGGGGTTCCGTTTGGCGTACTGTTTAGTGGGTGCCGCGGGTGGACCGATCCATGAAGGCCGTCCAGTTCGGTTCCCACGGCGACCGCGACGTGATCGAGTACGGCGACTTCCCGGACCCGGAGCCCGACCGCGGCGAGGTCGTCGTCGACGTTAAGGCGGGCGCGCTGAATCACCTCGATATCTGGACGCGTCGCGGGATGCCCGGTATCGACCTGGAGATGCCCCACATCCCCGGCAGCGACGCGGCCGGCGTCGTCGAGTCGGTCGGAGAGGGCGTGACGCGGTTCGAGCCCGGCGACCGCGTCGCCGTGAGCGCGGGCGTCTCCTGCGGCGAGTGCGAGTTCTGCCGCCACGGCGAGGAGTCGCTGTGCCCCTCGTTCCACATCATCGGGGAGCACGTCCGAGGCGTCCACGCCGAGAAGGCCGCCGTCCCCGCCGAGAACCTCGTCCCCGTCCCCGCGGGCGTCGACTGGGAGGTCGCCGGCTCCGCCTCGCTCGTCTTCCAGACCGCGTGGCGGATGCTCCAGACCCGCGCGGACGTCGAGGCGGGCGAGAAGGTCCTCGTGCTCGGCGCCTCCGGCGGCGTCGGCCACGCCGCCGTCCAGATCGCCGACCACGCGGGCTGTGAGGTGTTCGCGACAGCCTCCAGCGAGGAGAAGCTCGCGCACGCCGAGTCGTGCGGCGCCGACCACGTCATCGACTACGAGGCGAACGACTTCGCCGAGGAGGTCGCCGAGATCACCGGCCGCCGCGGCGTCGACGTCGTCGTCGACCACGTCGGCGCGGCGACGTACCCGGACTCGCTGAAGTCGATGGCGAAGGGCGGCCGCCTCGTCACCTGCGGCGCGACCACCGGCCCGAACCCCGACGCGGGGCTCAACCGCATCTTCTGGAACCAGCTCTCCGTCATCGGATCCACGATGGCGACGCCCGGCGAGGTCGACGACGTCCTCGAACTCGTCTGGGACGGCACCTTCGAACCGTACGTCCGGGAGACGCTCCCGATGAGCGAGGCCGCGCGCGCCCACGAGATGATCGAGAACCGTGAGGGCTTTGGCAAGGTAGTAGTTAAACCGGATAGTGAGCTCTGAGACCGACGCTGACGGGGGCACGGGCGGCTACGTTCACGTCCCTGACTCCGATACCGGCGCCGAGAGCGACGGCGCCGCCGGCACCGCCGACCCCGCCGCGTCGGACCCGGGATCGGGCAAACCGGGGACCGACGGGCCGACCGCCGACGGCTTCGGCCGAAGGGGATGGGCGCTGACGGCCGTGCTGTTCCTCTGCGCCATCGTCATCCCCGGGGTCATCTACCTCTACCCGTACGCCGCCGGCTGGTTTGGGCTGCCGTTCTTCGCGACGTACCTCGCGCTCCCACTCGTCCCGGCCGTCCTCCTCGGGCTGGTCGCCGTCTGGTCGATGACCGCGGCGACGCGGGACCGGTAACGGGGAGCCGCCGACAAGCCATCCGCCGCCGCCGAGTCACCCGCGGACTGCGACGCCCGCGAGCGCCGAACGACAACCGTTTTGAACGACACCCGCGCAGTAGCGATATGTTGATCACCGTCTCCGGCCCGCCTGGCAGCGGGAAGAGCACGAACGCCGCGGGGCTCGCCGATCGGCTCGGGATGGAACACGTCTCCGGCGGCGACATCTTCCGCGAGATGGCGGCCGAACGCGACATGACGCCGGTCGAGTTCAACGAGTTCGCGGAGGAGGACCCGCAGTTCGACCGCAAGCTCGACCGGCGCCTCCGCGAGATCGCCACGACCCGCGACGAGCTCGTCCTGGAGTCACGGCTCGCCGGGTGGCTCGCCGCCGAGCACGCCGACTTCCGCTTCTGGTTCGACGCCCCGCTCTCGGTCCGCGCCGAGCGGATCGCCGACCGGGAGGAGAAGCCCGTCGACCGGGCGCGGGCCGAGACGGAGCGGCGCGAGGAGTCCGAGCGCAAGCGGTACCGCGAGCTCTACGGCGTCGACATCGACGACCTCTCCATCTACGACGCCGCGTACAACACCGCTCGCTGGGGCCCCGACCGCTTCCTCGATGCGCTCGTCGCCACCGTCGACGCGTACGACCCCGCGGCCGACGAGGGAAAGGCGCCCATCGAGGGCGTCACCTACGACTTCTGAGCCGCGACCGCACGCTATCTCTCAATGACCGACACAGACGACGACGCTCCCGCGCCCGCTGACGACCCGCTCCGAGCCCCGCCCGACGAGCGCTCGATCCCCGAGCTGCTCCGGTTCGGCGTCGTCAACGTCGACAAGCCCGCCGGCCCGTCTTCCCACCAGCTCTCCGCGTGGGTGCGCGACGCGATCAACGACGCCCTCGACGCGCTCGATCCCGAGGGCGAGCCGATCGACGGCGTCGCTCACGCCGGCACCCTCGACCCGAAGGTCACCGGCTGTCTGCCGACGCTCACCGGGGACGCGACCCGGGCGGCCCAGGTCTTCCTGGAGGGGAGCAAGGAGTACGTCTCGGTCCTCGAGCTCCACGGGTCGCCTCCGGGCGACTTCCGCGAGGTGGTCGGCGAGTTCGAGGCGGAGATCTACCAGAAGCCGCCGCGGAAGAGCGCCGTTACCCGCCGGCTCCGGACCCGGACGATCCACGACCTCGACGTGCTCGAAGTCCGGGAGCGGCAGGCCTTGCTCCGGATCCGGTGTGAGTCGGGGACGTACGTCCGAAAGCTGTGTCACGACGTCGGCCTGGCGACCGGCGTGGGCGCTCACATGGGGCATCTTCGCCGGACCGCCACCGACCCGTTCGACGACGGCGACCTCCACGCGCTGCAGGACCTCGTCGACGGGCTCGCGTGGGCGCGAGAGGGCGACGAGTCGCTGCTCCGCGAGGTCGTCCGGCCGGCGGAGGAGGCGCTGGTGCACCTCCCGTCGGTCACGGTCGCCCCCTCGGCCGCGCGCAACGTGGCCACCGGGGCGCCCGTCTACGCTCCCGGCGTCATCGACGCGGACGCGGGGGCGACCTTCGATGCGACGCCGGAAAGCGACGACCCGCCGCTCGTCGCCTGCCACACCCCCGACGGCGTTGCGGTCTGTCTCGGCCGGCTCGTCGGCGACCCGGACGCCGAGTCGGGCGTCGTCGTCTCGCTGGAACGGGTCCTCGTCTGAGGGGGTCGCGGCCGGGCGGCGAGGTGTGAAACGAAGTCCTTAATTACCGGACTCTCGTTTTTTCGGATGCAGACGGGGACCGTGGGGTAGTGGTATCCTATGCGGATGGGGTCCGTATGACCTGAGTTCGACTCTCAGCGGTCCCACTTCGACTTCTCAAACAGTTAGCGCCGCCGCAGTCGACGAAGGTCGTCCTCAGACCCCTTCGACGAGCCGCTCCAGCTGTTCGGGCGGCACCGCGCCCCTGGCCGTGCGCCCGTCGTACCTGAACGTCGGGACGCCGCCGATCGTGGCGTCTCGCGCCTCGGTGAACGCCGTCCGAAGCCGGTCGCGCCGCGCCTCGTCGGCGACCGCGCTCCGTATCTCGTCGCCGTCCATCCCGACGGCCTCGGCGAGGTCGGCCAGCACGTCGACGTCGCCGACGTCCCGCCCGTCGACCCAGAGCGCTTCGAATATCGCCTCGTCGAAGTCGAGCCAGCGGTCGGGGCGCTCCTCGCTCACGTACAGCGAGGCGACCTGCGCGTCGAACGAGTCCACGCGCTCGGGGAGGTCGTCGAGGTCGAGCATCTCGTCGGCGCCGAACCGATCGCGCAGGCGGTCCACGTCGCGTCGGACCCGCTCGAAGTACTCCTCGTGTCTCCCGTCGTCGATCGAGTGGATGATCTCGCCGTCGGGCCCGCGCTTGTGGCCGCGGAGGTCGTACGGGTGCCAGTCGATATCGAGCTCGCGCTCTCGCGTCTCCTGGTACGCCGCCAGCGACCGGCGACCGAGGTAACAGAACGGGCAGACGTAGTCCGAGTAGACCGCGATCCGCTCGTCGCGTTCCTCCATGGCGAGTCGGTACGGTCGCCCGCCTGATAAGGGATCGAACGCGCCTCCGGAACCACTAAACGCCGCACCGACCTACCGCCGGTAATGGCCGACTGGACGGAGAAGTACCGCCCGAGCACCCTTTCGGAGGTCCGCGGCAACGACAAGGCCCGCGACGCGTTCGCTGAGTGGGCGCGCTCGTGGGACGACCACCGCGAGGCCGTCGTGCTCCACGGGAGCCCGGGCGTCGGGAAGACGAGCGCGGCCCACGCGCTGGCGAGCGACATGGGCTGGGAGACGGTCGAACTGAACGCGTCCGACCAGCGCACCGCCGACGTCATCGAGCGCTTCGCGGGGCGGGCCGCCCGCAACGCCACCCTCGGCGGGAGCGCGGCCGGCGGCGGCGCGACCGGCGGCGACACGGCCTCCCGCCAGCTCGTCGTCCTCGACGAGGCCGACAACATCCACGGCAACTACGACCGCGGCGGCGCCTCGGCGATCACGAAGCTCGTCAAGGAGTCGGGCCAGCCGATCGTCCTGATCGCCAACGACTACTACGACATGGCGCGCGGGCTTCGCGACGCCACCCAAGAGATCGAGTTCCGCGACGTCTCCGCGCGCTCCATCGTCCCCGTCCTCCGGGACGTCTGCCGGAAGGAGGGGATCGAGTTCGAGTCGGACGCCTTAGAGCGGATCGCCGAGCGCAACCGCGGCGACCTCCGCGGCGCGATCAACGACCTGCAGGCGGCGACGGAGGGGCGAGATTCGATCGCGGTCGAGGACGTTGTCACGGGCGACCGCGACAAGGCGCTCGGGCTGTTCCCGTTCCTCGACGCGGTCCTCAAAGAGGAGTCGGCGGAGGAGGCGCTGCAGTCGGCGTACGCCGTCGACGAGACGCCCGACGACCTCACGAAGTGGATCGAGAACAACGTCCTCGACGTGTACGAGCCGGCCGAGGCGGTCCGGGCGTACGACTTCCTCGCGAACGCCGACGTGTGGCTCGGCCGCGTGCGCGCCACGCAGAACTACACCTACTGGCGCTACGCGACCGACAACGCGGCCGCCGGGGTCGCCGCCGCCCGCGACGGGGAGAAAGGCGGGTGGACGCGGTACGGCCGCCCGCAGTTCTGGAGCTCCTCGGACGCGACCGCCGACGAGGTGGTCGGGCAGATCGCGGCCAGGAGCGGCTGCAGCGTCGCGACCGCCCGACGCGAGGTGCTCCCCTTCCTGGAGACGGTCACGCACCACTGCAAGCCGCGCGAGCTGACGGTGGCGATGGCGGCCGCCTACGACCTCGACGAGGCGGGCGTCGCCTTCGTCACCGGCTCCGGCGAGTCCACCAACAAGGTCGCGTCGATCGTGGAGGACGCGCAGGCGCTCCGGGAGGAGCGGATGGAGGACCACGCCGAGGGCGCGTTCGCCGGCGGCACGCGGTCGGCGGAGGGGCTCGACGCGGACGGGACGGGTGGTGCCGACGGCGGCGACGAGTCGGATTCGGACGCGAGCGGCGGGACCGCGGACGCGGCCGGAAGCGACGCCGCCGACCCGGACGCAGGCGATCCGGACGCCGCAGACGGGAACGGAGAGGACGACGGACAGGCCGGGCTGAGCGACTTCTTCTGAGGTCCCCGCCGTCGCCCGCGGTGCTACGTCGTCGGCGAGCCGCCGGACTCGGTGGCGAGGCTCCCGCGACCCGGCCCCGTCGAGTCGACCTCGTCGACGCTCTCGACGCCCGCGAACTCGAAGCGCGCGCCGCCCGCCCGGCCCTCGGTCGCGGACACCGACCAGCCGTGTGCCTCGGCGATCCGCTCGACTATCGCGAGCCCGAAGCCGGTGCCGTCCGCCGCGGTCGTCCGCCCGGGCTCGAACACCGACTCCCGCTCCGCGGGGTCGATCCCCGGGCCGTCGTCCGCGACGTAGAACCCGTTCGGCAGCGCGCCGACGAAGACCCGGAGTGACGCGTCCGCCGGCCCGCCGCGTCGACTCGACGCGTCACCGGCGTCCGTGTCGTCCCCGCCCGACACCTCGCCGGGAGAGCAGCCGTCTGACGCCCCGTGTTCGATCGCGTTGCGGAAGAGGTTCTCCAGGGCCTGCCGGAGTCGACTTCGATCGCACTCGACCGTCGGGAGCGCCCCCTCGACGACGAGCGCGGTCTCGGGGCCGGCTCCGACCGTGCGCCACGCGGCGTCGACGACCGACCGGAGATCGACCGTCTCGGTCCCCTCGACGATGCGCCCCTCGCGGGCGAGCGCCAGGAGGTCGGCGGTGAGGTCGTCCATCCAGTCCAGGGCGTCGCGAGCGCGGTCGAGCCGCTCGTCGGCCGCCTCGCCGTCGAACTCCCTCGCCAGTTCGACGTTGCCGACGGCGACCGAGAGCGGATTCCGGAGGTCGTGGGAGACGACGCCGGCGAACTCCTCCAAGCGCTCGCGCTGCCGCTCCAGTCTGCGGCGGCGCTCGTCCTCCTCGCCTGCGGGGAGGAGGTAACCGACCACGTCGCCGCTCTCGTCGCGACGCCCGCGCTCCCGGACCCACGTGGGACCGTCGTCGACCGCGAGGCGGTAGGTGACGTCGACATCGTCGTCGTCGAGCGCCGATCGGAGGCGCTCGCGGTCCTCCTCGACCGTGGCCTCCATCCAGTCGTTCCGGGGGAGAGCGTCGACGTCCAGCCGCGGCTCGCCGGCGGCTTCGACGACGAACCGATCCGGATCGCCGTCCGGCCGTCGGTAGGCGACGCCCGGTCGACGCTCCATCTGCGGTAACACGTACCGATCGCTATCCTGTAGTATATTAAACCTTATCTATCTATCAGTTGTCTGACGTTCAGTATCAACTAGATTCGACGTGAAATCAAGGCTCAAGAGAGCGAAAAGAGTAGTTCGAGTCGAGAGACCGACTTTTGCGATCGGTACCGATATATTCGTATCACGAACCGAATACGTGTCTGACGGCGTGTACCGGGGTGATCCGGGCCCACCCGAGACGGCGCGCGAACTCCGAGGCGATCCGAGGTCGGGGGGGTTTTACCTCGCTCCGTCTCCTCGGCTCGGCCATGCGTGCGGCGATCCTTCGCGAGTACGGCGAACCGCTGGCGGTCCGCGACGTCCCCGCCCCGGACCCCGGACCGGACCAGGCCGTGGTCCGCGTGGCGGCCTGCGGCGTCTGTCGGAGCGACTGGCACGCCTGGATGGGCCACGGAGAGTGGGCCGACGACCGCGTCCCGCGCGGACAGGTGCTCGGCCACGAGCCCGCGGGCGAGGTGGTCGCAGTCGGACGGTCGGTCGAGCGCTTCGCGCCCGGCGACCGGGTCGTCGTCCCCTTCTCGCTCGGCGACGGCACCTGCCCGTACTGTCGCCGAGGCGCCGGCAACGTCTGCGCCGACGGGCGCGCGCTCGGCTTCGAGGCCGCCGCGCCGGGGGCGTTCGCGGAGCGGGTCGCCGTCCCCGCCGCCGACTACAACCTCGTCGAGCGCCCGCCGTGGCTCGACGCGCCCGCCGCGGCCGCGCTCGGCTGTCGGTACATGACCGCTTACCACGCGCTCGCGGAACGGGCCGGCCTCGGAGGCGGCGACGCCCTCGCGGTCCACGGCTGCGGGGGCGTCGGCCTCTCCGCGGTCCAGCTCGGCGACGCCCTCGGCGCCCGGGTCGTCGCCGTCGACGTCGACGACGACGCGCTCGACCTCGCGAGCGACCTCGGCGCCGACGATGTCGTGAACCCGAGTAACGTCCCGGACGGCGAGTCCGTCCCGGACCGAGTCAGAGACTTCACCGACGGCGGCGCCGACGTCTCGATGGACGCGCTCGGGATCGCCGAGACCTGCCGCAACTCGGTCCGGTCCGTGCGACCTCGCGGGACCCACGTGCAGGTGGGCCTGACCACCGAGGCCGAGCGCGGCGAGGTGTCGCTGCCGACCGACTGGATGACCCGCTGGGAGGTGTCGTTCGTCGGCTCTCGGGGCATGCCGCCGACGAGCTACGAGGACCTGTTCGCGCTGATCGAGGCGACCGACGTCGACCCCGGCGCGCTCGTGAGCGACGAGATTGCCCTCTCGGCGGTCTCTGACCGACTCGCCGCGCTGGGCGAGTACGACGTGCACGGCGTCGAGGTCGTCACCGAGTTCGAGGGGTGACCGGTTACGTACTCTGTCCGGGAACTGGGAGAAAATAAAACTTCTTTGAGGCTACTGCTATTTCCGAAGATTCATTATCATATCAATTTAGTGTTAATTATGGACAATCGAGGTGACATATCTCCGGGAGCAATTTACGGTGCAATAATCACTCTCGTAACTGCAGCGGTAGTGGGGATGATCGGCCTCAGGCTCCTCTCACCATTTGCAACACGTTGTGATGATTCAGGTGTTTTCACCGATGCATGTAACAAACTCACACTATCTCTTGGAGATACAATAGCTGATCTCGTGGGTCCACTTGGGTTGATGATTCTACTTGTATCACTCCTACTCGTCATCGCATCACAGGGCAGGTAAGTCGAATACTTCCTTTCCGAAAATTGGATGAGTGTCCGACAGAATCGCTTCGAACCCGAGATTATCACGCCGAGAACCCCCGGCTGTACCCTTCCCTCCAATTGAGGCGCTTCCCAGCCGCGATGAGGGCCTGACCCCATGACACGTCTCAATTGGGAATGACAATCGACGAATTGCTCTTCACTCCTCCCGCTCGGCGCCGAGCCCGGGGATCGCGACGCCTTCCTCGACGCGAGCCATCAGCTTCGACGCGGTGAGCACGAGGGCGAGGTACGTCACGCCGGTCACGATAAAGATGAGCGTGTACCGGAACGTCTCGGAGGCGATCCGGTCGGCTCGGTAGTACAGCTCCGGGACGGTGATGAACGCCGCCAGCGACGAGTACTTGATCAGGTAGACGAACTCGTTGGTCCACGACGGGATCGCGTAGCGGAGCCCCTGCGGCAGCACCACGTAGTAGATCGTCTCCAGCTTCGAGAGCCCGATCGCGCGGCCGGCGGTGATCTGGCCCTCCTCGACGCTCTCTAAGGCGCCGCGGATGTACTCCGCCTGGTAGGCGGCGCCGTTGAGCGTGAACCCGAGGATCGCCACCCACACCACGTTCCGCGGGAAGACGCCTGAGAGCGCCCCGGGGACGTAGCTCGCGAGGTTGAGCCCGTAGTAGAGCACGAACAGCTGGGCCAACAGCGGCGTGCCGCGCAAGAGCTCCGTGTACCCGAGCGAGAGCCACGAGGAGAACCGACCGTACACGCGGGCCACCGCCAGCGGGACGGCGATGAAGAAGCCCAAGACGAGGCTCACGCCGGTGATCACGACCGTGAGCCACGTCCCCCGCGCGAGCTCCGGGGTGAGCTCGACCACGAACGCGGCGTCCGCCGCGTACGCCGCGAGCCCGGGGAGGGCGGCGACCGCCGCCTCCACGGTCCCCGCCGGCACGAGCGGGTCGCCGACCGGGACGAGGACGCCGCCGAGCCACCGGTTGACCCAGCTGACGACGAGCCAGCCCCAGAACAGCGCGCCGGCGGCGAGGAGGAGGAGCCGGCCGACCGAGCGGTCGGACTCCGCGACGCGTTCCCGGACCGTCGCGGGTCTCGTCGCGCTCGCCATCAGTCGTGACTCGCGATGCGTTCGAGGAAGCGGCCGGTCCGCTCCTTCTCGGGTCGTTCGAACAGCTGTTCGGGCGGCCCGCGCTCGATCACGTGGCCCTCGTCGAGGAACACGATCTCGTCGGCGACGGCCCGGGCGAAGCTCATCTCGTGGGTGACGACGAGCATCGTCATCCCCTCGTCGACGAGCCCGTGCATCACCTCCAACACCTCGCCGATGAGCTCCGGGTCCAGCGCGCTCGTCGGCTCGTCGAACAGCATGAGCTTCGGCTCCATCGCCAGCGCGCGGGCGATGCCGACGCGCTGCTGTTGCCCCCCGGACAGCTCCGCGGGGTAGGAGTCGAGCTGGTCGGCAAGCCCGACGCGCTCGAGCTGCTCTTCCGCCCGCTCGAGGGCGTCGGCCTCCGGGAGGCCGAGCACCCGACGCGGGCCGAGCGCGACGTTGCCGCGCGCGGTCAGGTGCGCGAACAGGTTGAACCCCTGGAACACCATCCCGACCTCTCGGCGGAGCTCGTCGATGTCGAGGTCGGGCGAGAGCACCTCCTGTCCGTCGAGCCGGATCGACCCCTCCTGCGCCTCCGCGAGCCGGTTGACGCAGCGCAGCATCGTCGACTTGCCCGAGCCGGACGGGCCGATGAGGACGGTGACGTCGCCCCGGTCCATCTCGAAGGAGACGTCGTGGAGCACTTGCTCGTCGCCGTACCACTTCGAGACGTCGGTCACCCGGAGGAAGTCGCCGTCACTCACGCCGACTCACCCTCCGGGATGGCGTAGCGGCCGCCGAGGTAATCGAGCGCGCGGTTCGTCGTGAACGTGAGGACGAAGTAGATTGCACTGATGAAGAGGATGACTTCGAGCACCGCGGTCGTCTGCTCAGAGAACAGGTCGTACCCCCGAGTCAGGAGCTCCGCGAGCCCGATCGCGAAGACGATGCTGGTGTCTTTCAACACGATGGTGAACTCGTTTTGGAACCCCGGGATCGACCGACGCAGGGCCTGCGGGACGACGACGTACCGGACCGCCTCGAACCGCGAGAGCCCGATCGAGCGACCGGCCTCCAGCTGGCCGGCGTCGACGCTCGACAGCGCCGCCCGGAAGATCTGCGACTGGTAGGCGGCGCTGCGGAGGCCGAGCCCGAGTATCCCGGCGGTGACCGCCGAGGAGATCGAGGCGACTCCGAGGTTGATCTGCGGAACCCCGACGACGAAGTACATCACGATGAGGATCACGACGATCGGCGTTCCCCGGAGGACGATCCCCACGACGCTGACGACCCGTTTGAGGTAGCCGTCGCCGTACACCTCGACCGCGCCCGCCGGGAAGCCGACGAGGAAGCCGAGGAGGATCGACGCGACGGTGAGCCCGATCGTCAGCAGGGCGCCGACGCCGAGGTAGTCCGCGTTCCTGAGGACGAACTCCCAGTCGGCGGCCTCGCCGACGAAGGCGGGACCGGCCCTGACGACCGGCTGGGCGGGCGCGACGCCGAGGCTCTCGACCGACGCGAGCGCGAGCGTCCCCGCGACCGACATCCTACTCCTGCCCGAACCAGGTGCTGGTTATCTCCTCGTACGTGCCGTCCTCGCGGACCGTCGCGAGACCGTCGTTCAGCGCCGACTGGAACTCGGACTCGCCCTGGCGGAGGCCGAAGCCGAACCGCTCGCCGGTCTCCTCGACGAACGCGATCGTCACGTCGCGGTTGGCCGCGAACGTCTCGGCGACCGGGTTGTCGACGACGACGGCGTCGATGTTGCCGTTTTCGAGGTCCTCGACCGCGAGGACGTAGCTCCCGTACGTGCTGGCGTCGTCCTCGCCGATGATCCCCGGCTCGACGAGGTTCGACTGCACCTGGTCGGCGCCGGTCGTCCCCGACTGCGCGCCCACGCTGACGCCCTCGAAGTCCTCCCAGCCCGACGGCTGGAAGTCGCCGCCCTCGCGCACGAGGATCGCCTGGTCCGACTCCCAGTAGGGGTCGGAGAAGGCGATCGTCTCCCGGCGTTCGTCGTTGATCGTCATCGCCGCCGCGATGACGTCGATCTCCTCGTTCTGCGTGAGCGCCGGGATGAGCGAGCTGAACTCGAAGGTGGCCCACTCGCCGATCTCGTACTCGGTCTCTTCGACGACCGCCTCGAGCAGGTCGATGTCGAACCCGACGAGCTCGCCGTCCTGCTGCATCTCGAACGGCGGGAACCCCGGCGCGGTACCGGGCGTGATCGTGGTGCCGCTCCCGCCGTCGCCGAGGCACCCGGCGACGCCGGACAGCCCGACGGCGCTGGCGCCGCCGGTCAGCTTCAGGTACGTCCGACGACTCACGTCGGTTTCCGTGCGATATGGCATACGGGTGGGAGAACGGGGACTGATTTCAACCTTTCCTCCGCGGACGGGCGTCTCGCCGGTCGTCGTCCGAATCTCACCCGATCGATCCGGCGAATCGAAGAGGGGCCCGCCGTCGGTCGTGTCAGTCGCCGCCGATCGGCTCGGTGGCGGGTCCGGCGCCGTCGGCGTCGCGGGCGACCCACGCCGCGCCCGCGGCGAGCGCGGCCGCGACGCCGAGCGCGACGAGGTTAATGCGTGCCCAGCCCGCGGTGTACAACACGAGATCGCGACCTAACAGCAGCGTCACGACGAGCGCGGCCATCGCGCCGGCGGCGAGCAGGCGGACCCTCCCGGCCGCGGAGGCGCTCACGTCCGCGTAGCCCGACCGGACCGCCTCGGTGGCGAACGCGACCGTCGCGACGAGCCCGAGGTGGCCCGCGAGCCCGGTGACGTAGAAGCCGGCCTGCGCGCCCGGCGAGTAGGTGACGAACGGGACCGCCCGCGAGAAGACCGCGCTGGCGACGATTCCGGCGAGGCCGACGGTCGCCGCGATCCGGAGGAGCCGCGCCGACCCCCGGCCGCCGCCCCAGATGGTCGCCAGCCCGAGCAGCGTGAAGATCGTCAGCGCGACGATCAGGTGGGCCGCGTGCGTCGAGACGGTGTAGCCGCCGGGGACGAGCCCGCCGACCGTGACGGTGATCGCGCCGACGGTGATCTGCAGCGGGAGGATCGCGACCGCGAGGGTGGCCGCGAGCCGCGTCCGGCGGTCGAAGCTCCCGAGCCACGTCCAGCCCGCGGTCCCGATGATGAGGAACCCGGTCACCATCGCCCACGCGCGGTGGAACCACTCGATGAAGTCCGGGTTGATCGTCAGCGCGGGGATCAGCTGGTCGGAGCAAAGCGGCCACTGGGCCTCGCAGGCCAGCCCGGAGCCGGTCGCCGCGGTGTAGACGCCGAGCGCGAACAGCGTCAGCGTCATCCCCGTCGTCGCCGCCGCGTATCGCCTGAAGGTCAGCCACGCGGGCCGAAGACTCATTAGCCGAGTTCGGGCGCGAGCGCACTTAGACCGTTCGGACGCTCCACACGAGCGGGAACGAGACCGAACGAAGAGGACGGGTGTCACGACCGCCCGACTGCGCCGACTTCTTATAAACGAACGGCGCGGTGCCGTGCGGTGGCGCACGCCGTGAGCGGGCCGAAGGCCCGCGAACGACCGTGCGAGGGACGCGGTGAGCGCTCGAAGAGCGCGAACCGCGAGGCTGGGGTGGTGTGAGGTGCTGTGCGGAGCGGTGTGGGGTGGGACTCAAAGGGGCAGTCGCGACGACGAAGGCGGCCGAAGTAAGCACCGCAGCGAGTGAGCGGAGCGAACGAGCGAGGAGCGCACCGAGGCCCCCGAGTCGTCGCGACTGGGGCTTTGGAGGCGGTCACCACGCTGTCAACGAGTGGTTATAAGGAAGTGGCTGGACTCGGCGGCCGTCCGTCGAGCCGTCGCCAGCGACAGCTTATAAGCAACCGACGACACCGACAGAACCGCGGTCCCGATAAACGTCCTATCCCGATAATTCGCGCTTCGCTCGCCGCGCCCGCTCGGACATCTCCTCGTTGCCCTCGACGTCCGCGAGGGTCTCGACGGCCTCCAGGTTCCGCACCGCGTCGTCGAGGAACGAGAGCACGTCGCCGGTGTAGGCGTACACCATGTAGTCGTCCGTCATCACGTCCACGATCGCCTGCGGGCCGAGCCCCTCGGCGCGGAGCTCCAACACGTACCGCATGAACTTCTCCTCGGGACAGCCGCAGTAAGGGTTCGCCTGACAGTCGCAGTCGAGGAAGTCCTCGGCGAAGTCGAGGATCCGGTCGCGGGTCGTGGAGTCGAGCTTCGAGAGGCCGTCACCGGTGAACAGCATGTCGAGGGTCGCGCCGGCGAACGCGCCTTTCGGGACGTTCGTCTCCAGCTGGGAGGCGAGCTGCCGGTGGTTCTTCACGTAGATCTTGTCGGTGAACGCCACGGGTACCGCGAGATACGCCGGCTGGCAGTAAAAGCGGCGTGGTCGCTGTCGCCGTCCGCGGGACGTCCGTCCGAGACCGAGCGCGCCCGACCACCGCCCCGGGGCGAGTGCGGTCGATCGCCGAACGGCACCGGGTCACACGCCCGTCCGGGAGTCGTAACGGTTATTTATCAAAGCGGGATAGATATCGACGCGTGTCCGGGTTAGGGTAGTGGACTATCCTTCAGCCTTGTGGAGGCTGAGACGCGGGTTCAATTCTCGCACCCGGACCTTCTTCGAAACGCCGCTATCTGAGCAGCCGCGCGGCTAGAACTCGATCTCCGCCCCGTCCTCCGGCACCAGCACGCCATCTGTCTCCGAGCGGAGCTCCTCGCGCGAGAGCAGGCAGTGGTTGATCGACTCCATGTGGACCACGGCGACCGCGGCGTCGGTCGCCTCGCGGACGGCGGCGACGTCCTCGACACCCATCGTGATCGGCTCCCCGTGGTTGAACCGCGCCGCGCCGCCGTTGAGGACGACCGCGTCGGGGTCGAACCGCGCGAGGGTCTCCGCGACCGGCTCGTACCACACCGTGTCGCCGGCGACGTACAGCGTCTCGTCGCCCGCGAGGACGAACCCGGAGACCGGGCCCATCTTCTCGGCCAGCTCCCCGTGACCGTGTCGACCGGGCGTCCGGTAGAGGTCGACGCCAGCGAACGACGCCGCGTCCTCGACGGGGCGCACGTCGGTGAACCCCTCCTCGACGAACGCGTCGGCCTCCTCCGGCTGGCAGAACAGGGGGACGCCCGGGTCGAGCGCCTCTTTCGCCGCGTCGTCGAAGTGGTCGGGGTGGCGGTGGGTGACGATCACCGCGTCGTGCGAGAGATCGACGTCGGGCATCGGCACGAGCGGGTTGTTCCGGTCGTTGGGTGTGTCGTCGATCGGGGGGAGCGCGCCTTGCGACGCGAACAGCGGATCGACGAGAAAGGTCGTCCCGCCGACGGTCGCGAGGACCGTGGCGTTGCGAGCGAGGGTGACGCTGACGTCGGGGTTCGTTGCCATGGACGTCCCTTCGGCGGGCGCGCGGTTGTGGCTTGCGCCGGGGCCGGCGCCGTCGACCGATCGGCGCCCCGGTCGGTGTGCTCACTCGGGTGACGGCGGCGGACGCACCGACTCCGCGGATTCCGCCGGTCGGCCGTCGCCCTCGCCCTCGCCCTCGCCGTCGGCTCTCGGAAGCTCGACGACGAAGGCGGCGCCGCGCGGCTCGTTGTCCTCGACCCAGACGTCGCCGCCGAACTGCTCGGTCAGGACGGACACGAGGTAGAGCCCGATTCCCGACCCGGTGCTGTCGATGCCCTTCCTGCCTTTACCGAAGAGCTCCGGGCGAAGCTCGGCCGGGACGCCGGGGCCGTCGTCGGCGATTCGGAACCGAACGCGGTCCGGCGTGACCTCGCTCTCGACGGTCACCGTCGGCGTCTCGGTGTCGTTGTGCTGGACGGCGTTGTTCAGGAGGTTCCGGAACACCGAGGCCAGCATCCCGTTGGCGCGGACGGTGACGGACGGGAGCTCGCCGACGACCCGGAACGTCGCCTCGGGGTACGAGTCGCGCGCCGCCCGGAGCTCGCCTTCGAGCAGCTCTGCGGGATCGATCGGCTTCGTCTCGGGAGCGACGTCGTCCGCGAGCGAGTCGACGAAGTCGCGGGCGAGCTCCGTGAGCTCGATGACGTGCTCCGACTTCCGCAGCACGCGTTCGAGCGCGTCGCGCCCGTCGTCGTCGACGTGGTCCCGAAGCGTCTCGGCCCACCCGTGGACCACCGCCATGTCGTTGCGGATGTCGTGGCGCACCACGCGGTTCAGCGCCTCGAGCTGTTCGGTTCGCTCCTCGAGGCGGAGCCGATACGTCTCGCGACCGGTCACGTCGTCCACCGTGAGCAGCTCGCCGCTCGTCGCCCCGCCGGACGTGAACGCGTTCCGGGAGACCTGGTAGAAGCGCTGCCTCTCGCCGGAGCCGACGCGGATCACGTCGTCCTCGCCTCGGTCGACCGCCAGATGCGGCAGGACCGCGTCGAACGGCTCGCCGACCGCGTCGCGAAGCTCCGGGAACAGGAGCCGAGCGGCGCGGTTGAAGTCGCGGACGCGACCGGTCTGATCCAGGAAGACCGCGGCGGCGTCGCTCTCGGCGGCGAACTGGATCGTCTGGAACCGTCGGAAGTAGACGAACAGCGTGCCGAGCGCGAACAGCGCCACGCCCGGCGGCTCGTACATCAGCGGGAGGAGCCGCGGGGACGAGGCCCCGAAGACGGTGCCGACCGTCGGGATTGCGGTGGCCGCGACGAGCGCGATCAGCGGCCGGCTGTCGGTGCCCGTGTAGAAGAACTGTTCGAGTAGCATGAAGAAGCCGACGGCGATGACGGCGTACGAGAGCCCGAGCACCGCCCAGTAGAGGAGCTCGTGCCGGATGGCCAGGTGCGGAAACGGTTCGGTCGTCCACGCCGTCGAGAAGTAGAGCCCGTGGACCGGGTTCGTGAACTTCAGGAGGGCCGTCGCGGCGAACACGGCGGCCGCCGCCCGCCGGTAGGGGGCGTGTCGCGGCGACCGGCCGGTGTAGGCGGCACAGAAGTAGAGCCACGCGGCGACCGCGAACAGCGCGAACACGAACCCGACGATGTAGAACCCGACCTTCGCCGCCTCGCCGGGGGCGACGAGGTACCCGACGTAGCCGCCCGCCCAGAGCGTCACGGCGAGCAGCAGAGCGACGAACCCCTCGCGCGTCTCGGGGTGGCGAATCTGCAGCGCACGGGGAACCGCCGCGACGCACGCGAGCGCCGAGGCCGAGAAGACGGAGACGTGAGCGAGCAAGACCGGGTCCATGTGTCGAACGTGGCGTACCTCGGCGCGGCGTCCGATAACGGTTCGGATGTCGCCGCTTACCTATCCGAAGATCCGCAGGAGTCCGAGCGTCCACCGCGCCAGTTCGGAGCAGACGAAGAGGACGCCCTCGGACCGGGAGAGCCGCCGCCCGGACCACAGCGCCGCGACCATCAGCACCGTGAGGACCGTCAGCCAGAGCAGCGTCTCGATCGCCGCACCCCCGACCGCGAGCGGGCGGATCAGCGCCGCGATCCCCAGGATGCCGAGCACGTTGAACACGTTGCTGCCGACGACGTTGCCCACCGACATCCCCACGTGGCCCTGTCGCATGGCGACGAGCGAGACGGCGAGCTCCGGCGTCGACGTGCCCGCCGCGACGATCGTCCCGCCGATGGCCCAGTCCGAGACGCCGACGCCCCGCGCCAGCGACGACGCGGCCTCGACCATGAAGTGCCCGCTGACGAGCACGAGGGCCAGCCCGCCGAGGAGCAGCAGCGCGTCTCGGGCGCGGTGCGAGAGCCGCGTCGGGACCGCGCCGGTGAGCCGGGAGTCCGTGTACTCGGTCTCGATCGAGTGCGCCGTGCTCTCGTCCCGGATCAGGTACAGCGTGTACGCGGCGAACGCCCCGACGAGGAGGGCGCCCTCGACCGCGGTGACGGTCCGGTCGAACAGGACGGCGACCCCGGCCAGCGTCGAGCACACCAGCGCGACCCCGTCGCGGTGGACGAGCGACCGCTCGACCGGGATCACCCGCAGCAGCGACACCGCGCCGAGGATAAAGGCGAGGTTGTAGGCGTTCGAGCCGACGACGTTGCCGACGCCGATCTCGCCGAGCCCCGCCAGCGCGGCGTCGACCGTCACGACCAGCTCCGGCGTCGACGTGCCCATCGCGACGATCGTCAGCCCGGTCGTGAGCTCGCTCACGCCGAAGCGCCGCGCGATCCGCACCGCCGAGTCGACGAGCGCGCGGGCGCCGATCCAGAGGCCGACGACGGTGACTCCGCCGATCGCCAACTGACCGATCGCCGATCCCAGGGCCATATGAGCGACACGTCTCGCGAGGCGGTAATAAAATCCGTCCACGGAGCCGCGCGCTCTCGGACCGGCCCCGTTTCCCACCCTGTACTTATCCGTCGGCCGGTCGTCACGTCATCGCATGTACGGACGTGAGACTCCGTGAGGCGCCGAGACCTGGTCCGAGCGGGAGTCGCGGCCGGCGCGGCCGGTCTCGCGGGGTGTGCGAGGGACGGCGACGAACCGGCGTTTACCGAGGGGTTCGAGGACGGCATCGGCGACTGGGAGGCCGGCGCCGCGATCGGCCCCGAAGTGGACCTCGAGGACTTCGCGTGGGAGGTCGGCGTCTCCGAGGAGGCGGCGGCCGCCGGCGAGCGCTCGCTCCGGATCTGGAACCAGGGCGACTACGACGACGGCGTCACGTGGGCCGTCCACCCGGTCCCGATCGACTCCAGCGAGTCGTATCGGATCGAGGTGAGCGGGCGGTTCTGGAGCGAGTCGGAGTCGTTCAACACGATCCGACACGCGCTGATGCGGCTGGCCCCGGAGCCGCCGGAGAGGGAGGAGGACTTCCCGCAGCCCGGGCTCAACACCACGGACCTCGGCGAGACTCCGTACGGCGGGCTCCGCGACGCGCTGTGGCTCGCCGACGGCTGGCGCGACTACTCATTCGAGTGGACGACGCCGGAGCTGTCGACGGACACGCTCCACCTCGCCGTCGGCACGGCCGTGATCTGGGAGGCGGACGCGACTCACTACGTCGACGACCTCTCGGTGCGCGTCGAGGCCCGATGACCCGCGGGACCGATGGCGCGGACGACGCGCCGGACGATAGCACCGGCGACGACACCGCCGACACGATGCGCGGGCGGGCCGGCGAGAGCCGGGTGAAGCTCTGGCTGCTGCTTCGGGCGGACCGGCTCGTCGTCGCGGGGGTCCTGACGGCCCTCGTCTTCGTCGCGTCGGTCGCGGTCGCCGCGGGGGTCTCGCCCTCGCTCGCGGAGAAGGTCGGGGCGAAGGACCCGATCGAGACGCTGTTCTCGGCGATGATCACGGCGATCGTCACCGGGGCGACGCTGGTCGTCACGATCGGCCAGCTCGTGCTCACGCAGGAGAACGGGCCGCTCGGCGATCAGCGGGAGCGAATGGACGGCACGCTCGCGGTCCGGGACTCCGTCGCGGACCTGACCGGTTCGCCGGCCCCGACCGACCCGGCCGCGTTCCTCGACGCGCTCCTCGGCGCCGCGTCGGAGCGCGCCGACGCCCTCCGCGAGTCGGTTCGCGACCGCGGCGCGGACGGGTCCGGTGAGGCCGACCGCCCCGACGAGTCCGCCCTCGGGGAGGACGTCGACGAACTGGCGTCGACCGTCGTCGGGGAAACCGAGGCCGTTCGCGAGCGGCTCGACGGCGCTCGGTTCGGCTCCTTCGACGTGGTGTTCGCCGCCCTGGACTTCGCGTACGGCCGGGAGATCGGGCGGGTCGAACGGCTCGACGACGACCACGGCGAGGCGCTCACCGCCGACGAGCACGACCTGCTCGGGGAGCTGAAGGAGTCGCTGTCGCTATTCGGCCCCGCCCGCGAGCACGTGAAGACGCTGTACTTCCAGTGGGCGCTGATCGACCTCTCTCGGCTGATACTGTACGCCGCGGTGCCGGCGCTGGTCGTCGCGGGCGCCATGGTCGCGGTCGTCGACACCGGGACGTTCACGGGAAGCACGCTCGGGGTCGACCACCTCACGCTGGTCGTCGCGGGCGCGTTCGCCGTCACGCTGCTCCCGTTCTCCCTTTTCGTCTCCTACGTGCTCCGCGTCCTCACCCTCGCGAAGCGGACGCTCGCCATCGGGCCGCTGGTGCTGCGGGACTCGGAGTAGGCGAGCGCCGCCCTCCGGGCGTGAGAATGTCGCCCGCGAAACTACCGGGCGGGAATCCACTAACACACCCGGTGAGGGAGTACGCGGCCGTCACGTCGCGGCCGGACGGGCACCGTTCACCGGAGGAAGCGTTTGAACTCGAGAGCTCCGTCACACGGGAATCCTGATAACGGCTGAACGGGGCGACTGATTCGACCGCGTCGTTCCGACTACTCCGTGTCGGCAACTGAATCGCCGATCCAAGGTCGTCGACGAGCGTCGCCCAACCCCTACTCCACACGCTGACTGCTCGACTGTGGTATCCGATTATTCCTGAAATAATGGCAAAAATATCCGAATATATTTGAACGTTTTTGGCAAATTAGGAAAATAATACAAAGATACCAACACTAATCCGTCTTGCATATAGAATTTGCATTGCCGAGGGAGACGAGAGAAAATGACAAAATTCAATGCGTTTTCGCGACGGGACGTACTGGGAGGAATCGGCGGCCTGACGGTGGCGGGACTGGTGAGTGGTACCGACTTCGCTTCCCACGAGGAAGGGTCCGGAGAGAAAAACTTCGCAGAAATCGCTTTCAGCGACCAGCGGTCGGACGGAACCTCCGTGACGGTGGACCGGACCTACGTCGAACAGGACGGGTTCATCACGATCCACACGTGGGATTTGGTTACCCAGCAGGACGGGGCCGGATCGCTGATCGGGGCGTCACGGCTGCTCGAAGCGGGGGAGAACGGCGAAGGGAAAGAGCATCTGGACGAGACCGTCGAACTGTTCGATGCTGACACCGGCGTGTTGCCGGAGGTCGCGGAGCAGGAGCGACTCACGGAGAGCCAGACGTTGATCGCGGTTCCCCACAGGGACATGGACCACAGTGAGAAGTTCGATTCGTCAGTCGACGTTCCGTTTTCGGAGGGGAGTCGGCTCCGGACCGACCTTCCTGCCGACGGCGCAGTCAACGACGTAGCCGACGTGAGCCTCTAGCGGTACGACACTGGTAGTCGCTACTCACGCCGCCGCCGACTAACCGTTCGTCAAGCATTTTTTGAGAGCGGTACGTCGTCGGTCGCCGAATTAGTCGAACTCGACCAATGATTCTTCGATAATTGGTCTCACCGATGGTCGGCTGTTCGAGATCCGATATATCAGTTATAGATAGCACTACTGCAAATCTGAGATGTCGCCCGCAACACTAACGACCGGTCTCATCTCCGGCGGCGTGCCGCGTCGACCGGGAAACCCTCGTGGCGGGCGGTCGCCTGCGCGGCGACGGGCGGGTCGCGTCAGCGACCGGATGTGACGCGCCTGGGTTCTCCGCGCTGTCATCGCTCCCATCGGGGAGTACTCGGGCGGGGACTGAGGGCGCGCAGTCGGACGTAGCCGACGGACCGATTTAAACGGTCCGCCCCGCGCTCAGTCGTCCTGCTCGGCGCCGGCGACGACCACGCGATCGCCGTCGTCTTCCTGCCGCTCCGAGACCGAGACCGGGTCGATCCCGCGGCGGGAGGCGTCGAACTCCGAGAGGCCGTACACGAGCCCAGCGAGCAGCAGGGCGCCGACCGGGAGCAGGACGAGCGGCGTCACGCGGGTGATTCCCCAGACGACGAGCAGGAGGGCGACCACGGCGGCGACGGTGACCGCGTAGTAGATCTGCGTCCGGACGTGGTCGATCAGGTCGGCGCCGGTGAACGTCGCCGAGAGGACGGTCGTGTCGGAGATCGGGGAGCTGTGGTCGCCGAAGATGGCGCCCGAGAAGATGACGCCGACCATCGCCGCGACGAGCGTGTGGCCCGCCGCTCCGCCGCCGCTGATCTCCCACGCGATCGGGATCGCGATCGGGGTGACGATCCCCATCGTCCCCCACGAGGTGCCGGTCGAGAAGGCGATGACGCCGGCGACGACGAACACGAGAGCCGGCAGGAGCGCCGGCGAGACGGAGCCCACGGCGACGTTCGCGACGTACTCCCCGGTTCCGAGGGCGTCGATCGCCCCGCCGATCCCCCAGGCGAGCACGAGAATGGAGGCCGCGGTGAGCATGATCCCGAAGCCGTCGATGGTGTACTCGGTCGCGTCGCCGAACCCGAAGATGTCGTAGACCCGCCCGAGGACGAAGCCGCTGGCGACCATCGCGAACGAGCCGATCATGAGCGCCACCTCGTAGGAGGCGTTGAGCGCGGCGTCCCACAGCCGCCCGCCGGCCGCGCCGAACTCGCCGGCGAGGAGGTCGCCGCCGAAGCCGACCGGAGAGAACTCGCCGGACCACAGCGCGGTCCCGACCGTGACGGCGACGAGCACCCCCACGGGGACGAAGAAGTTGGCGAGCCGCGGCGTCGACGCCGGCGGTTCGCCGAGCTCGCCGGCGACGTCCTGCATCGGCACGGCCTCGTCGCGGGTCACCTTCCCGGAGGTCCACGAGCGATGCTCCGCGGTTAGCATCTCGCCGTAGTCCCGCCCGGAGCCGACGATCAGGAGGACCATCACGATCGCGAGGATCGCGTACATGTTGAACGGGATCGACGAGACGAACACCTCGAACGTGCCGGGACGGTTCGCCTCCGCGACCCCGGCGGACTCGTACCCCTCGGTGATGAGCGAGAGCTGGAACGCGACCCACGAGGAGATCCCCAGCGTCGCCACCGGCGCGGCGGTGGAGTCGACGATATACGAGAGCTTCTCGCGGGAGATCCGGAGGCGGTCGGAGACGTCCTTCATCGCCGAGCCGACGATCGCGGTGTTGGCGTAGTCGTCGAAGAAGAGGACGATTCCGAGCCCCCAGGCGACCAGCCCGGCCTGTCGCTGGGAGTCGAGGCGTTCGAGCGCCCAGTCGCGGACCGCGGCGGTGCCGCCGAGGTTCCACACCATGGCGACGCCGGAGCCGAGCAGCAGGGTGAACACGAGGATGGTCGCCTGGAACTCGTCGGAGACGGCCGCGACGATCCACTCGAACGTCTGGACGATCCCGAGCCCGCCGGTGACGATGACGGCCCCCGACCAGATGCCGAGGAACAGCGACAGCACCGCCTTGCGGGTGATCACCGCCAACACGATCGCGAGCAGCGGCGGGGCGACTGACAGCGCTCCGAAGTCGGTCATAACCGCCACCACTCGCGCGAGAGTATTTAATACCACCTCGTGATCATAGACTGATAAATCGACGAGAATATGTCCCGATCGCGAACTGATCGCGTGTCGATGACGGCTGCGGTGATCGTTCGTCGCTCGATTTCCGTTTCCGGATCCGGATTCGAGATTTGCCGAATTGGGGTGTCGGCCGACGGTTCCCGCCCGCGACCGGCGGTATCGGCGCGTATCCGAACGCACTTACGTCCCTGCGACCGACCCACGCGCAATGTCTGTACGAGTCGGCATCCTCGGCGCCACCGGCGCCGTGGGTCAGCGGTTCATCCAGTTGCTCGACGACCACCCGACGTTCGACCTCGCCGCCGTCACCGCGAGCGCGGAGAGCGCCGGGAAATCGTACCGCGAGGCCGCCAAGTGGCGCGTGGACACGCCGATTCCCGAGGGCGTCGCGGAGATGGAAGTCGCGGAGACGACGCCCGCGGGGATCGCGGACGACGACGTCGACCTCCTGTTCTCGTCGCTCCCCTCGGGCGTCGCCGCCGAGGTCGAGCCCGCCTTCTTAGAGGAGGGGTACGTCGTCTCCTCGAACTCCTCGAACGACCGCATGGCCGCGGACGTCCCGCTCACGATCCCCGAGATCAACCCCGGCCACCTCGACCTGATCGAGGTCCAGCGCGACGAGCGCGGCTGGGACGGCGCGCTCGTGAAGAACCCGAATTGCTCGACGATCACGATGGTGCCCACGCTCGCGGCGATCGACCGCTTCGGCGTCGAGAGCGTCCGCGTCTCCACCCTGCAGGCGGTCTCGGGCGCGGGCTACTCGGGCGTCACCTCGATGGAGATCATCGACAACGCCATCCCGCACATCGGCGGCGAAGAGGAGAAGATGGAGACGGAGTCGCGCAAGCTCCTCGGCGAGTTCGACGGCGCGGAAGTCCACCTCCACGGCGCCGACGTGGCGGCCTCCTGTAACCGGATCCCCACCCTCGACGGCCACCTGGAGAACGTCTTCGCTGAGTTCGCCGAGGACCCGTCCCCGGCCGACCTCCGCGAGGCGATGCGCTCGTTCGAGGGCGCCGGCGCGCTCCCGAGCTCGCCCGACCAGCTCATCAAGGTGTTCGGCGAGGACGAGCCGGAGCGCCCCCAGCCCCGCCTCGACCGCACGTACGCGGACGGGATGGGCATCGTCGCCGGCGGCGTCCAGTCGACGGACGCCGGCGCGAAGTACAACTGCCTCGCGCACAACACGATCCGCGGCGCGGCGGGCGCCTCGCTGTTGAACGGCGAGCTGCTCGTCGAGGAAGGGTACGTATAGACCGCCGCGGCGACGGTCGCGTCTCGATCCGGCGGCGCGTTCCCTCGGCTACGACGCCTATTCTCGGTTGAGTTCGACTCGCGCGCCCCCGTCGAGCGACCGAAGCGGACTCGCGTCGTCGATCTCGGCGACTACGGTCACCGGACCGGCGGCGCGGGGGTCCCCGTCCGTGCTGGCGGGCGTCGGTCCCCAGAACAGGCAGAGCGCGTTCCCGCGGGGCCAGTAGGCGATCGCCCCGACCGGGACCGTCTCGCGCGCGTTTTCCGCCGGAACGTCGACCGGGACGTCGAAGTACAGCTCGTCGCCCCACCGCGCCGCGTCGCCCGCGAGCGGGAGCGCGCTCTCGATCGCGTCGGCGGTCTCCGGGGCGTCGTCCGTCCACGTCGCCGTCAGCTCGCGGTCGCCGACGCGGACCCGCAGGTCGCTCATTTTCCTTCGAACTCGGGCTCGCCGTCGCCCATGAACGCCGTGACGCCCTCCATGAGGTCGTCGGTGTTCATCACGTGGCCGAAGCCCATCGCCTCCACCTCGAGGCCGGCCTCGGCGTCGGTGCGGCCGGCGTGCATCGCGCGCTTCGTGTACTTCTGGGCGATCGGCGGCCCGGCCGCGAGCGACTCGGCCAGCTCGCGCCCGCGCTCGTCGAGCTCGTCGCCGGGGACGACCTCGTTGACGAAGCCGTACCCCGCCAGCGTCTCGGCGTCGTAGCGCTCGGCGGTGAAGATGATCTCCTTCGCGCGCCCCTCGCCGACGATCCGGGCGAGCCGCTGCGTGCCGCCCCATCCCGGGAGGAGCCCGAGGTCGTGCTCGGGCTGGCCGAGCTCCGAGCGCTCGGAGGCGACCCGCATGTCGGCCGCGGTCGCGAGCTCCATCCCGCCGCCGAGGCAGTAGCCGTCGATGGCGGCGACGACGGGCTTGTCGGAGTCCTCCAGCTTGCCGAACGTCTGCTGTCCCTCCCGCGAGAGCTCGACGGCGGTGATCGGGTCCGCGCCGCCGGCGGCCATGCTCTGTACGTCGGCGCCGGCGGAGAAGGCGCGGTCGCCGGCGCCGGACAGCAGGATCGCCCGCACGTCGTCGCTGGCGTCGAGTCGGTCGATCGCGTCGGCGAGCTCGTCGAGCAGCTCCCCGCTGATCGTGTTCATCCGGTGCGGGCGGTCGATCTCGACGTGGCCGACGCGGTCCGCGACGGAGACGTTGAGGGTGTCGTAGGCGGCGAAGGGGTCGCCCCCGTCCTCGGCGTCGCTTCCCTCGACGCCGTCCCCGCCGTGGAACCCGCCCGCCGTCGCGGCCTCCCGGAGGTACTCGGTCGCCTCGTAGCGTTCCTCCCCGGTCTCCTCGTGGAGGTCGTCGAGGACGTCGACGAGGGCGGCGAGCCCCTCGTTGTCCGCCAGCTTCGCCGGGCCGTCCGGGAACCCGGCGCCGAGCATCACGGCGCGGTCGATGGCGGGCGCGTCGGCGACGTCGTTGCCGATCAGCCCCGCGACCTCGTTGGCCATCACGGCGAGCAGCCGCTTCCGGACGTCCTCGTCGATCGCGTCCGTGGGAATCTGGACGCCGCCGTCCTCGTAGTCGTAGAACCCCTTGCCGGTCTTCTTGCCGAGCTCCTCCCCTTCGAACTTCTCGACGAGGAGCGGGCAGGGACGGTACGCCTCCCCGAGGGTCTCGTGCATGTACTCCAAAACGTGATATCCCACGTCGATGCCGACCTGGTCGGTGAGCTCGAACAGGCCCATCGGGAGCCCCACGTCGAACTTCGTCGTGGAGTCGACCGCCTCCATCGTGGCGTCGCCGGACTCGACGATCCACGCCGCCTCGTTCATCAGCGGGACCAAGATTCGGTTGACGATGAAGCCGGGGCTGTCCTTCCGGACGCGGACGGGGGTCTTCCCCATCTCCTCCGCGAGCCCCTCGATCAGTTCGAGGGTGTCCTCGGAGGTGTGTTTCCCGGAGATGACCTCGACGAGGTCCATCCGGACCGGCGGGTTGAAGAAGTGCATCCCGCAGAAGCGCTCGGGGCGGTCGGTCACCTCGGAGAGCTCGGTGATCGAGAGGCTGGAGGTGTTGGTGACGAAGACGGCCTCTTCGGGCGCGTACTCGACGACCTCGTCGTACACGTCCTTCTTGATCGACATCTTCTCGGGGACGACCTCGACCACCACGTCGGCGTCGGCGAGCGAGGCCTCCAGGTCGACGAACGTCCGGACGCGGTCGAGCGCCGCCTCGGCCTCGTCGTCACCGATGCGGTCCTTCTCGGCGAGCTTGCCGAGCGACCACTCGATCTGGTCGTACCCGTCCTGGACGAGCTCCTCCTCGATGTCCCGCAGCGCCACGTCGTAGCCGGCGAGCGCGGCGACCTCCGCGATGCCGTGACCCATGTTCCCGGCGCCGAGGACCGTCACGTGCTGGACGTCTTCGAGCTGCATACGGCAAGGGTCGGAACCGCCATGGTTGAACGTTTCCATCTTCCAAACGGAAAACTCGCTGTAAGTTTATTAAGTGGGCGGCGAGCGGGCGCCGAGCGCGACCGCCGCCGCGACCGAAACGGTCGGGTGGCTCCGGCTCGAACGTGGGGGCGATGGACGACCGAGTCGCGGCGACACTGCGCGAGGACCCGACGATGGCGGCGCTTATCGACCGGCACGGCCCGCTCGCGATCGATCCCGCGGACGACGAGTTCGCGCGCCTCTGCACCTCGATCGTGAACCAGCAGCTCTCGACCGCCTCCGCGGCGGCCATCCACGAGCGCTTCGTGGACGTCCTCGGCGGCGACCCGACCCCGGACCGCGTGCTCGCGGCCGACGAGGCGGCCCTGCGCGAGGCCGGGCTGAGCGGGACGAAGGTCGAGTACCTGCGCGAGGCCGCCGGCGCGTTCCGCGACGGCGACCGCGACCTGACGCGCGAGGGGCTGGCGGGCGCGAGCGACGAGGCGGTCGTCGACGCGCTCACCGAGATCCGCGGCGTCGGCGAGTGGACCGCGCGGATGTACCTCATCTTCGCGCTCGGCCGCGAGGACGTGCTGCCGCTCGGCGACCTCGCTGTGCGGAAGGGGATCGAGCGGGTGTACAACGACGGCGCGGAGCTCTCGCGGGCGGAGATGCGCGAGATCGCCGAGACGTGGCGTCCCTATCGGAGCTACGGGACGCGGTACGTCTGGGCCGAGTACGAGTCGTGAGTGGTTGCGTGCGAATTGGCGGTGAACACCTCTAACGCCCCAGCGGCGTGGGTATAAACGGTCGCCCGAGGATCGGCGGAGAACACTCCCAAAGCCCCGCCCTACACCGCGATCGAACCTCGCGCCTCCCCAGCCTCGCCGCGGCCGCTGACGGCGGCCGCGGGCTCCCTCGCACGCGCTTCTCGCGCCTCTCGGGCGCTCGAAGGCGCGCGCCACCGCAGCTCTTCGTGAATCGTCGACGGCGCGTCGGCCTACTCCTCTTCTTCGAGGATCTCCCCGGCCTCGTCGCGCTCCGTCTCGTCGGTGTCGGCGCGCCGCCGGACGTCCACGCGGTAGTCGGTGAGGATGTCGCGGCCGAGGAGGAGCGGGTACTCCATGTGGCCGCGGTCCTCGACGCTGGCGGTGACGGTGTGCTGGTTCCCGCCGATGCCGATCACGAGGTCGACGACGGGGCGGGCCTTCCCGCCCTTCACGCTCCCCGACTTGACTCGGGTCATGCTCTTGATCGGGCCGGCGCCGATCTCGGCGGCGAGCTGCGTGTCGATGCTCGTCCGGGTCGCACCCGTGTCGGACTTCGCGAGCGCCTGCGTGGAGCCGGAGGTGCCGGTGACGACGACCTCCTCGATGTAGCCGATGTCGGGCTGTTCGGCCGTGTTCGGCTTGGGGGCCGGCGCGCAGGTGGGCCGCGAGTCGTCGAGGGTGGCGGCGATGCGCTCGACGTCGTCGTCGTCCACCTCGCCGTCGACCCGCTCGATCGCGAGCCTCGCGATGTGCGGCGCGGGGCTGGTGCCCGTCGCCTCGTAGAGTCCCTTGAAGCCGGCCGTCGGGTTCACCTCGAGGACGTACCAGCCGTCGAACCCCTCGACGAGGTCGACGCCGGCGTAGTCCAGGTCCATCACGTCGGCCGCGTACAGCGCGGTCTCGGCGGCCTCGTCGGGCATGTCGTCGGTCGCGTCCTCGACCGCGCCGCCGAGCGCGACGTTGGTGCGCCAGTCGCCCTCGGGCGCGTAGCGGTACATCGAGCCGACGATCTCGTCGCCGACGATGTAGACGCGCAGGTCGCGGTGTTTCTCGTCGTCGCGGTCGATCAGCTTCTGGAGGAACGCCTGCCGGTTGCCGACCTTCGGGTTCACGCGCTCGGTGAGGTCGACCTTCCACGTGCCGCCGCCGTGCGTGCCGATGGCCGTCTTGTAGACGCCGACCTCGCCGAAGCGCTCGCGCCCCTCGTTGAGCCGGTCGTTCGAGAGCGCGAGCAGCGCGTCGGGCACGCGGATGTTCCAGTCCGCGAGCGTCGCCGCCGTCGCGAACTTGTGGATCGACGCGAGCACGGCGTTCGGCTCGTTCAGCATCGGTCGGATGCGCTCGAACGTCGCCGCCAGCCCGAGCAGCTCCGCGGGCTGATCGGTGTTCGAGAGCAGCAGCCGGTTCGCGATGACGTCGACGCTGGGCTCCACCGAGACGTCGCCGTCGTCGACGCTGATCGCGGCGTTCTCCTCGCGGAGCCAGACGGGCTCGTGGCCGAGGTCCTCGACCGCGTTGCAGATCGCCTTCGTTTCCTTGCTGTTGTGTAACGACAGCACTCCCACCCGGACCGTGTCCGAACTCATGGGCGCACCTGCGCGGGCCCGGGTAAAAGGTCGCCCGATCGGAGAGCGGTCTGACCGTCGACCGGTCGGGGAGGCGACGGGTCTCGATCGCCGGGTCGTCATATATATACCACCCCGCCCGCTCCCTCGTGACATGAGCGACGACCGGGTGTTCACGTACAACGGCGGCGCGGTGCCGCCGGGCGAGACGCAGAACATCCGCTACGGGATCAGCGAGACGTACCTCGGCGACCCGGTCCGGATCCCCGTGACGATCGTCAACGGCGAGCGCGACGGGCCGACGGTGTTCCTCACGGCGGCCGCGCACGGCGACGAGCTCAACGGGATCGAGGTGGTCCGCGAGGTCGCCCACGAGTGGGACCTCTCGTCGCTGTGCGGCACCCTCGTCTGCCTCCCCGTGCTCAACGTCCCCGGATTCATCGCGCAGCAGCGGTACCTCCCCGTCTACGACCGGGACCTCAACCGCTCGTTCCCCGGCGAGGCGGGCTCGACGAGCTCGAAGCGGATGGCGAACCAGATCTACTCCAACTTCATCGCGCCCTGCGACTTCGGGCTCGACTTCCACACCTCCACCCGGGGCCGGACCAACATGCTCCACGTCCGCGCGGACATGGCCGACGCCGGCGTCCACCGCCTCGCGATGGCGTTCGGCTCGAAGGTGATCATCGACAGCGACGGGCCGAGCGGCACCCTCCGCGGCGAGGCGACGGCCGACGGGACCCCGACAATCACGATCGAGATGGGCGAGGCCCACCGCTTCCAGCGCCCGCTCATCGACGACGCGCTCGGCGGCGTGCGCTCCGTCTTCGCCGAGTACGGCCTGCTCGAAACGGACACGGTGCGCTGGCCCGGCTGGCGGACCATCGTCGCCGGCGCGGGCGAGAAGACGTGGCTCCGTGCCGACTCCGGCGGTATCGTCGACACCCACTACGAGAGCGGCTCGCTCGTCCGCGAGGGCGACCGGATCGCGACTATCACCAACCCGTTCAAGGAGGACGCGGTCGGCATCGAGGCCCCCTTCACCGGGCTCCTCATCGGCCTTCTCGAAAATCCCGTCGTCTACCCCGGCAACCCCCTCTGTCACCTCGTCGAGATCGACGAGGCGGTCCGCCGCGCGATCGAGACCGGGGACGCGCCGACGCCGGTTGGGCAGCCGGAGTCGGCGGACTGACCCGTCGGAACGGCGGATCCGCGGGAACGTTTTTGACGTCGACGAGCCAACGACGACGTGTCCGGACGCGGTCCGGACGGGTGATCGCATGAGCGAGCTCAGTCTATCGAGCCCGGCGTTCGGCGACGGCGAGCGCATCCCCGACGAGTACGGCTACGCGGAGCGGAACGTGAACCCGCCGCTGCGGATCGACGGCGTCCCCGACGAAGCGGGGGCGCTCGTGCTCATCGTCGACGACCCGGACGCCAAGGAGCCGGCGGGAGCGGTGTGGGACCACTGGCTGGTCTGGGATATCGACCCGGGGCGCGAGGCGATCCCCGAAGGCTGGTCCCCGACGGCGGCGACCGAGGGGCAGAACGACTTCGGCGAACACGGCTACGGCGGGCCGAACCCGCCGGACCGCGAGCACGCCTACCGCTTCCGGCTGTACGCGGTCGAGGAGCCGATCGGCCTTCCGCCGTCGGCCGACAGGGAGGACCTCATCGACGCGATGACGGGACGGACCGTCGCCAAGGCCCGGATCGAGGGGACGTATCCGCCGTGACAGGTGGGACGTATCCGCCGTGACGGGCGACGGCGGGCGTCGGGGCCGCAGCGACCTCGCGACCGAGCCGTATGGCCCCGCGACCGAGCCTTATATTCCGCCGCGGGCGAACCACCGACCATGACCGAGGACCTCGACACGCCGGTGTTGGACGACCACCTCCACCTCGACCCCCGTCACGGGCGCGGGATCGACGCGGTCGAGGACTTCGTCCGGCTCGGCGGCACCCACCTGCTCGTGGTGAACAAGCCCTCGTGGCACCTCGGCGTCGAGCCCGACGAGCCGGCCGACTTCCGGCCCGTCTTCGAGGAGACGCTCGACGCGGTCGCGGCCGCGACCGACGTCCTCCCGGGCCGCGCGTGGCCCGTCCTCGGTGTCCATCCCGGTCTGATAAGCCGGCTGGTCGACGAGCGCGACTTCTCGCCCGCGGACGCCCGCGACCTGATGTGCGGCGGCCTGGAGGTCGCGAGCGAGTTCGTCGCCGACGGCCGGGCGCTCGCGCTGAAGTCCGGTCGCCCGCACTACGACGTGAGCGACGCGGTCTGGGACGCCTCGAACGCGGTCACTCGCCGCGCGTTCGAACTCGGCGCCGCGCTCGACTGCGCCGTTCAACTCCACACCGAGGCGAGCGAGGATCTCACCGACCTGGCCGCCGTCGCCGAGGAATCCGGGCTCGACCCGACGAACGTCGTGAAACACTACGCCGAGGGGCGCCTCGCGGGCCCGACCCCGAGCGTGATGAGCGAGAAGGACCGGCTCGTGCGCGCCGCCGAGTCGGGCGAGCCGTTCCTGATGGAGACCGACTTCGTCGACGACCCCGAGAAGCCGGGGATGGTGATGGGCCCGAAGACCGTCCCGCGCCGCGTCCGGTGGCTGCTGGAGGAGGGGTACGACGAGGCGGTCCGCACCGCGCATGTCGAGACGCCCAGAGCGGTCTACGGGATCGACACCGAGGCGACGCTGGAGTAGCGGCGCCGGCCGCATCGGTCGCGGCGCGGTCGCGGCGCGTCCGCAGAGCGCCGATCGCGTCGCGACCGCCCGACTGCGCTCCGACCGCGGCACGCGCGTTCGGCGCGCGTCCGACGATTCCGGAATCCCGCCGTCGAGCGGGTGAGACGCCCTCTCTCGCGGCGATCGATAGGAAAGGCATTTGAGTAGTCCGGGCGACGTACCGCACATGACCGACGACGACGCCGTCGAAACGTTCTATACCGACGACCGCTGGCAGAACTGGCTCGATCGCCTGCAGGAAGAGGACCTCGACCCCGAGAACGAGGACTCGGCGCGGCTCCTGTTGAACCTCCAGGACGACGCGGCGATCGCCGTCGTGAAGGTGCTCGCGGCGCTCGACGAGGACCGCATCGACGAGGACCGCGCGGTCGAGGAGATCCGCGGCGTGCGCGACATCGTCCTCGCCGACGTCGACTTCGACGACGAGGACAAGGTGATGCTGATCGACGGCGTCCAGACCTCGCTCGTCCCCGTCTTCTACGCGGCCGAGGAGTACGTCGTCGGCGGCGTCGTCGAGGGCGACGTGACCGAGTTCGTGCGCGCGGCCGCCGACGCCGAGGCCGAGGACGACCTCGACGCCGCGCTCGGCTACGTCGTCCAGGCCGGGACCCGCGTCATCGACGGCGAGACGCTCGACATCGACGTCGTCGAGGAGCTGGAGTACGGGCTCGTCTCCGAGTGGGTCAACGGGCTCGACTCCCTGCAGTCCGCGATCGAGGACCCGGAAGTCGTCGAGGAAGAGGACTGAGCGCGACGCCGGACGCCGGCTCCGGCCGAGATGAACCGTTTTGAACCCGCGCGACGTTAGCGGGGTATGGCGCTCTCCGGGGCCGAACTCGCGGTCGCGCTGCTCGTCGTCTGGACGGCCAGTTCGTTCGTCCCGCTCGTGCCGAGCGGCGTCCTCGCGGCGCTGACCGTCGTCGGCTACGCGTACACCACCGGCTTCGCCGAGCCGGGCTTCACCGTTTTGGTGGCGCTCGTGCTCGTCTCGCTGCTGGCCTCCGCGGTGGAGCTGGTATCGGGGATGGTCTCCGGACGGCTCGGCGGCGCGCCGACGCGGACCATCGCCGTCGGCACCGTGGTCGGCGTCGCGCTGCTGTTCGTGATGGGGCCGATCGGCCTCGTCGTCGGGCTGGGCGGCACCGTCTTCCTCGACAGCCTCCGCCAGGACCCCGGCGAGACGCGCGTCGCCGTCCGCCGGTCGGCTTACGCGGTGATCGGCGTCCTCGCCGGCCCGTTCGTACAGGCTGTCATCCTGGCCGGCGTCACCGTGGCGTTCGCGCTCTCGGTGTTATAAGAGCGGTGCGGAACGGAGTCGCGGTTCCCGAGTCCGTCGCCCGGCGGTCTCGGGCCTCCGACCCCTCACCCGGCGACCGCGAACAGCAGGAGGTTGTGCGCGGCCGGCCCGAGGCCGACGGCGGCGACGAGGCCGAGGAGGAGGTACCCCTCCGGCGGGCGCTCCCGAACGTACTCGGCGAACAGCCAGACCACGGCGCTCGCGACCGCGAGCTTCACGAGCAGGAACACCCATCCCTCGCCGAGCACCGGGACCGGCGGGATCCACTCGAACTCCAAGAGGATCCGGGAGACCGGCGTGCGCTCGCCGAAGCCGAGCTGGGTCGTCCCCACCGCGGTCGACACGCCGTCGAGCGCGTGGCCGAACACCGCGAGCGCGCCAACTCCGCCGGTGACCGCGGTTTCGGGGCGCAGCCGCGTCAGACCGACCCAGACCGCGGCGGCGATCGGGACCGTCGCCGCGAGCGAGACGGTCGACCACTTGGCGCCGACGGGGGAGATTCCGGTCGCGAGCGCGGCCCCGACGACCGGGGCGAGGAGGAGCGCGCCGGCGCCGGCGAGGAGCGTCGGGACGCGTTCGGTCGGAGCGGACGCCAGCGCGAGCCACGACGCGCCCGCGAGCGCTCCCACCGTGAGGTAGACGGTCGGGGAGCCGGCGAGCGGCGCGAGCGCGGGCGGGAGCGCGTCGACGACGTACAGCACGTGGGCCGCGGAGCCGAGCGCCATCCACGGCGCGAGCGCGAGCACGTGGCGACCGGTGACCCGCGGCGGGCGCCGGCGGAGCGCGACGCCGACCGCGCCGGCGGCGAGCAGGACGGCGACGAGGTACGGGAGCGGCGGGAGAGTCGTTCCCGCGGGGAGGAACGGAATCGCGCCGGCCATCAGACTGACAGGACCGGCTGGCTCGCGTAGAGGAGGACGTACTCGGCGGCCTTCCCGAGCACCTCGCCCGGGTCGCCGGAGACGGGCTCGCGCGGGACGACGATGAAGTCGGACTCGATCTCCTCGGCCGTGTCGAGGACGACGCTGCCGGGATGGACCGTCTTCACCGTCGTCGAGAAGCCGTACGCCATGGAGTTGCTATGGGGGACCCCGGCGGCCTCCGCGCGCCGCGCGACGGAGTCCGTGAACGCCTCGGTGTCGTCGGCGACGTCGCTCTCGTCGACCGCGCCGCGGTCGATGGCGCGGACCACGTCCTCGTCCAGCACGTAGAGGGCGTGGACGCTCGCGCCGTACTCGGCGGCGACCGCGATCGCGTAGTCGACCGCCTCGTGGGACTCCTCGCTCCCGTCGACGGGAACGAGGACGAGGTCGATGTCGAGATCGGTCATACGCGAGACGTCGTCGGGGGAGTTCAAAAAGCCCGCCCCATGCGATCGGCGCGTCGGGGCCGTCGGCGGTCCCGTCACCGGGTCGGACCGTCGGCGGCGCCGGCTCGCTCAGAAGCCCGAGAGCTCGCGCTGCGGCGTCTCGCGCCGCTCCTCCGGAGGAACGTTCGTCGCGACGATCTCGTCGACCGCGTCGCGGTTGTCGGCGTCGCTGTTGATCGCGCGGGTCGCGTCCTCGATCTCGACGCGGAACCCCGCGTCGGCGTACGCCTCGTACATCACGCCGCTGTTGCTCACCACGAGCCGGACGCCCGCGTCGTCCAGTTCGCCCGCGACGTCGAGCAGCCGGCGCTGGTCCTCCCGGTCGAACCCCTCGGCGCTGTACTCGTTGAAGCTCGCGGTCGCGCTCATCGGCTCGTACGGCGGGTCGAAGTAGACGAGGTCGCCGGGCTCGGCGGCGTCGAGGACGTACGCGAAGTCGCCGTTGCGAATCGTCGCGTTCGCGAGCACGTCGCTCGCGCAGCGGATCCGGTCGCGCTGGACCCAGTCCGGGTTCGCGTATCGACCGACAGGGACGTTGAAGCCGCCGTCGGCGTTCTCGCGGTAGAGGCCGTTGTAGCAGGTCCGGTTGAGGTACAGCAGGAGGGCGGCCTCCGCTGAGGGGTCGAACTCGCCCTCGTAGGGGCGCCGGTTGAACCGCGCGCGCTGCTGGTAGTAGTAGCTCTCCACCTCGCGGCCGCGGGGCGTCTCCTCGTGGAACGGCAGCGACGGGTCCGGGTCGGCGTCCGGGTCGTCGAACGCCTCCAGCCGCTCGATCAGCGCCTCCGGCTCGTCGCGCACCCGCTCGTAGAAGTTGACCAGCCGCGGGTTCGCGTCGTTGACCGTCGCGTCCGCGGGCTCCAGATCGAAGAAGAGGGCGCCGCCGCCGAGGAACGGCTCGTGGTAGCGGCCGTAGGAGGCCGGGAACCGAGCGTACAGCTCGTCGAGCAGCTGGCGCTTGCCGCCGGCCCACTTCAGGATCGGCTCGGCCATGCGATGTCGGGACTCCCCCGCGGCGGCGTATAAACGTCTCGGGCTCGGTCGTCGTCCGACCGGACCCGGTCGTCCGCCGGGTCGCCGCCGGAGTCAGTCGTCGGCCGGCTCGCCGTCGGGGTTCGGGAGGTCGGCAACGTGGGCGGCGGCCTCCTCGAAGTTCGGTCCCGGCGCGATCGTTCCGGCCTCGCGGTCCCACTCGATGTACCCGGCCTCCTCTAACGCGGGGAGATGACTCTCGACGAGCTCGTCGGCGAGCTCGTCCGCCCGGCCGCGGACGCGGAGGTCCGCGACCGTCTCGACCGTTCCGTCGGCGAGCCCGGCGACCGTTCGCTGCGCCTGTGCCGCGTCGAGCACCGCCGGCCGTACAGAGGGGGAATCGTGTGTCGTTGACATCGCTGTTCGTATCTCATGTTAACGCGTGACGAAATAAAAGTACGGGAGGTAAATCACTAAAGAAAGAAGACGTGCGGCGCCCGGATCGGGAAGTCGCGTCGGTCGGCCCCCCGCCTACCGCACCCGCAGGGTCCGGTGTAGCGTGTAGCCGGCGACCACGAGGAACACGAACGGGAGCCCCGTGAGCGGGTGTGCCAGCAGCGAACCGGCCGCGAGGACGAGGTACCCCTTGTCCGGTGGCGACCACGCGGTGCGACTCCGCATCGTCGCCAGTTCGGTCGCGAACGCGTAGAGGAAGCCGCCCGCGACGGGGAGCCACAGCGCCGCCGCCAGGAGCGTCCCGATCGACGTGCCCGCGACCGCGACGACCGAGCGGGGCAACCACGCGATCGCGGCCGCGTACTCCGGCTCGACGAGCGCGCGGGCGGCGATCGACGCCGGCAGGTACAGCGCCGCGACCGCGACCGTCGTCCAGAAGGGGACGTTCGACCGCGACGGCGAGGCCGGCGAGCGGACCATGCGAGACCGCGGGGACGGGGCGGGAGAAACCCTCCGATTCCGGACGCGGACCGGGCGTCGCCACCTCCCACGACCGGCCCTGCAGAGGAAACGTTCCAGTTTCGAGAGAGGTGTACGACGGTGTAACATGGTACTCGTTACACCCCGTTAACAATCGTTTGAAACGCTCTGAGGGAGTGATCCGTGGTAACGATACTCAGAAACCATACTCAATATGAAAGGTTTTTACTCCCGCGCGACGGAGGGGAAGACATGCAACCGATGAACGGCGGATACACGGCGCGCGCGGTCGCGGCCGGCTCCGACGGCTCGCCCGACGGGGGCCTCGTCGTCTCGCTCGCGTTTCTGGCACTGATCGCGCTCCCGCTGGTGGTGGCCTCCTTCCCGCTCGTCTCCGCGGGGCTGCTCGCCGGCGGCGTCGCCCTCGTCGCGCTGGGGCGCTCGCTCGCCCGCCACGTCGACCGCGGAACCGTCCGAGAGATCAGCCTGCCGGGCCTCGGCACGGTCGAGTACCGCTTCACGCGGGGGTAGGTCGTTCGGACGCCGGTTCGGCTTTTCTATAGCTTCCCTTCGAAGCGGCTCTACAGCCCGTGCACGACGCGTTCGCCCGCGTCGAGCCCGTTCGCGATGGCGGCGTGGAGCCGCCCCTCGCCGGCGACCCAGTCGCCGAGCAGATGGAGGTCCTCCCGCCGGGCGGAGTCGATCGGCCCGCGGTCGACGCCGCCCTCCGGGAGCGCGTAGCGCCACCCCTGGTGGTCGGTCCACGCCGGGTCGGCCAGCCGCTCGTCGCCGACGATCGCGGCGGCGTGCCCCGCGAGGTCGGCGACGTTCGCGGCCGGGTCGTCGTCGTAACGCTCGACCGACCACTCGTCGTTCGCCTGGACGACGAGCAGCGTCTCGCCGTCCGGGACGTGCCCCGCCTTGCACTCCTCGCGGGAGATCCAGCCGACCGCGTGCTCCTTGTCCGTGTTGACGAGCCCGTAGTAGGGCAGGTCGACCGCGAAGGGGTAACGGAGCACCGCGGTCCACACCGACCGGTACGCCACGTCGCCCACGGCGTCGACGAGCGCCCCGCGGATCGGCGACTCCCACTCGGCGTCCCGGAGGAGCTCGGCGGTCTGCGGCGCCGGCGGATTCAGGAGGAGGACGTCGAACGGTCCCCACGTCTCGCCGTCAGCGTCGTCGAGCTCCCACCGCTCGCCGGCCCGCCGGACGGTCTCGACGCGGGTCCGGCGGTGGACCGTCGCGTCGGTCCGCCCGAAGAGGCGCTTGGCGATCTGGGTGAGCCCGCGCCGGTAGCTCCACTTGTGCCCGTCGGCGTCGCGGCCGGGCGACACCGCGCCGTCGGCGTCGAAGGTGTACACCGGCTCGGTGACGTCGACGAGCCCCTCGTCGTCGAGCGTCTCCGTGATCAGCTCGACGACGCGCTCGTCGTCGGACTTCAGGTAGTTCGCGCCGTAGTCGTACGTCAGCTCGTCGCGGCGACGGGTCGCCGCGCGGCCGCAGACCCCGCCGGACTTCTCGAGCACGGTCACGTCCGCCTCCGGCGCCGTCTCGTCGACGACGAACGCCGCGGCGGCCGCGCCCGCGCCGGCGCCGACGATGCCGATATCGGTCATAACAGTCGTACGGGACGCGGTCACTTAACCCGTCGTCTCGCGGAGCAGCGGGGGCGATACCAGGCGCCGAACCGATCGGGAATCGCCGAACCGATCAAAAGGTGCGGTCAGTCGTCGGCGCCGACGATCATCACGGGCGCGGCGGCGCCGCGCTGGACCCGGACGGGAAGCGTCTCGGGGCGGACGAGCCGGTCGAGCCCGGTGCGGCGCGCGGAGCCGACGACGATCAGGTCGGCGTCGTGGGCGTCGGCGAAGTCGAGCACCTCCTCGTGGGGAGCGCCGTAGCGGAACCGCTTCTCGACGTCGACGCCGAGCGCCTCGCCGCGGGCCGCGGCGTCCTCGACGAGCGCCTCGCCCGTGCGCTCGCGGCGCTCCACGACCACGTCCCAGTGCTCGCTGGTGTCGACGACGTACAGCGCGTCGACGGTCGCGCCGTGAGCGGCGGCGACGTCGAGTCCCGCGTCGACCGCGGCGCGGCCGGCCTCGTCGTCGCCCGTGACGACGAGCACGCGATCGAAGACGGAGGGGCTCCGCGCCGACCCGGTCGAGTCGGGTACGCTGCGCGTCGGATCGCTCGCGTCGTCTACCGCGTTCGGGACGGCGGTCTCGCTGGTGGCGGTCGGATCGGCGGTGCCGGCGGCGTCGACGTCGGTGGTCTCGACGTGGGTGGTGTTGGTGTCGGCGGACATGTGTGGCTATTGCCGGAATCGCCCGTTCTCGGACGCCGGTCGTGTTCGGTATCACCTTCGAGCGGCCTCCTCTTAACAATTTTCGACAGTATAGACGATTATCATTATCTATCCGGTAGCGATTCGCAGAACGATCTGCGTTTCTAACGATCTATTCGGATTTCGTCCACAGACGACCACAAAGCCGACACGCTCGACGACGGCCGCAGCGACCGAACCGATGGCGATACGGCGACACTATCCAAACCGCTACTCATTCGTTACGAAATATAGTTTTTAATTGCACGAATAATAGGTATTTTCACACTCCTTACTCGAGTCATGTCGTCACACGTGTATTATGAGTATGTTTTTACTATTCTAACGAAACCCGATCGTGTCGTCGATATATGGTAGAGAAACACATCGTAGTGGAGGGAAGTACGGGGAGAAAGGCGACAGATGGAACCACACGCGACGGTCGGACGTTCGAGGGACGGTGCAACGGGGGCGCCTCTCGGGGGGTAGGCCGTGCTGCCAGTTAACCCGATCTACGCCGGGCTGGCGGCGCTGCCGCTGCTGTTGCTGCTGTTCACGCTCGTGGTGTTGCGGTGGCGCGCCCACGAGGCGGCGTCGGTCGGGATGTTCTCGGCGGCCGCGGTCGCGCTGACCGCGTACGGGATGCCGGTCGAGGCGCTCTCGGTTGCGAGCGCGAAAGGGGTGTGGGACGCGGTGTTCGTCCTCTACGTGATCCTCCCGGCGCTGGTGTTCTACCACGTCATCGAGCGGGCGGACGGCTTCGAGGCGCTGCGCACCCGGATCAAGTCGTTCACCGACAACGAGCTGTTCTTAGTACTCGCGTTCGGCTGGGTGTTCGTCTCGTTCATGCAGTCGATCTCCGGGTTCGGGACGCCGATCGTCGTCGTCGCCCCGCTGCTGCTCGCGCTCGGCGTGAAGCCGGTGTACTCGGTCGCGATCCCCCTGATCGGCCACGCGTGGGCGAACACCTTCGGCACGCTCGGGGTGGCGTGGCTGGCGCTGGTGCAGGTCACGGAGATGCAGAGCGTCGCGGTCACGGCGCTCGCGCTCGCCGCCCTGCTGTGGATCCCGAACCTGATCGCCGGCTTCTCGATCGCCTGGATATACGGGCGGATGGACGCGGTGCGGTACGCCGCCCCGATGATCCTGATCGTTTCGCTAATCCACGGCGGCGGCCAGCTCGCCGCGGTGACCGTCATCCCGCCGGAGTTTGCGAACTTCTTCGCGGCGACGGTGGGGCTGCTCGCGCTCGGGCCGCTCGCGATGTGGGACCGGTACGCGGCCGCGACCGACGCGATCGAGAAGCGGCTCGTGATGACCGAGGACCTGAGCCCCGCCGCGAGCGCCGACGGAGACGGGACCGGGGCGGTCGCCGACGGCGGCGTGGCGACGCCCGCCGACGCGGTCGGTCCCGACGACGACCTCATGAGCCTCCGGCTCGCGGCGTTACCGTTCGCCGTGCTCGCCGCAGTCGCGTTCGTCACCGCGGTCGTGACCCCGCTCGGCGACGCGCTCGGGAGCCTGCGAGTCGGTCTGAGCTTTCCCGAGATCGCGACCGGGCTCGGCGTCGTGACCGAGGCGGCGGCGCCGTACTCGCCGTTCGCGCCGCTGTCGCACCCGGGGACCTTCCTGCTCGTGAGCGCGCTGGCCGCGTTCCTCGCGTACCGGCGCGGCGGCTACTACGAGAGCGCCGCGTCGCGCGTCGACGGGGAGCGCTCGGCGTTCACGCGGGCGGTCCTCGCGACCGCTATCCCGGCGTCGATCGCGGTGATCTCCTTCCTCGTCATGGCGAAGCTGATGGACCACAGCGGTCAGGTGCTCGTCCTCGCGGAAGGGACCGCGAGCGTCGCGACCCCGAACTCCTACGGGTTCCTCTCGCCGCTGATCGGCTCGCTCGGGGCGTTCATGACGTCGAGCAACACGGCGTCGAACATCCTGTTCGGGGGGCTCCAGCAGCAGACGGCGGCCCAGCTCGGCGGAATCTCGGAGGCGCTGATCCTCGGCGGGCAGAGCGCCGGCGGCGCCATCGGCAACGCGATCTCGCCGGGCAACGTCATCCTCGGTACGACCGCGGCCGGGATCGTCGGCCGCGAGGGCGACGTCCTCCGGGTGACGATCCCGTGGGTCGCCGCCGTCGCCGCGCTGGTCGGGCTCGCCATCGTCCTGTTGAACGCCGCGGGGCTGCTGGGGGTGGCCTGAAATGGACGTCCTCGACCGGTTCACGCTGGCGTTCGTCCTGATGGCGCTCTCGCTGCCCCTGATCAGCTACGGCGCGACCGCCGGGCTCGCGGCGCTCTGGGTGCTCGGCCTCGCGATGCTGGCGGCCGGAGGGCTGATCCCGCCGGCGGTCCGGTTCACCGCGGCGGATCCGGACGCGCTGTAAAAACCCTCCCCTCTTCCGGGATCGAGGAGGCAAGAACGACCCCAACGACGCGTTTTAATCGATCAGTCCGAACAGTACCGGTACGAACGCGAGCGGCGCGGCGAACCGGTCCCCGCGGCGCGATCCGAGGCACACGACATGACACCGAACACCACCACGCGGTCGACGGACGGCAACGATGGGTGACGAGGACGGCGACGGCGGCGTCGCCGCCGACGAGGGGGATCCGGCCGACGCCGACCGGAGCGATCTCGTCGGCGACGGCGACCCCGCGCCGGACTCCGTCGGCGACGACCCCGCGGTCGACGAGTCGGACGGCGGGGTCGACTACGCCGGCCGGGCGTCGTCGATCCTCGGCTTCTCGCGGTGGTGGCAGATCGTCGCCGCCGCGGGGATGATGGCCGCCGTGAGCCCCTATCAGTACGTCTGGTCGTCGATCGAGCAGCCGCTCGCCCAGAGCCTCGACATCGCGCTGCCGGCGCTCGGCGCGGTGTTCTCCTTCTACGTCGTCTTCCAGTCGCTCTCGCAGTTCCCCGCCGGGAAGTGGCGCGACAGCCGCGGGCCCGGGGCGCTCACGTTCCTCGCAGCGCTTCTGGCCGGGGGCGGGTACATCGGGCTGGCGTACGCGACCGCCGTCTGGCAGCTCTACCTGCTGTACTCGCTCGGCGCGGTCGGCGTGGGGATCGTGTACACGGTCGCGGTGAACACCGCGGTCAAGTGGTTCCCCGACCGCACGGGGCTGACGACGGGTATCGGCACGATGGCGTTCGCGGGCGGGAGCGCCCTCGTGGTGCCGTACGTGCGCGCGAACGCGACCGTGGCGGCGTACGGCGACGTGCTCCGGAACGTCGGGGTCGGCATCCTTGTCGTCACGCTCGTCGGCGCGTACCTCCTGCGGGACCCGCCGGACGACTGGCTGGGCTTAGAGGACCGCGAGGACGACGGGAACGACGACGGGCTCGCGGCCTCCCTCCGCGGGCGGGCGTACACGACTCGCGAGATGCTGTCGACGTGGCAGTTCTGGCTGCTGTACGCGATGTTCGTCGCGATGGCCGGCGCCGACCTGATCGTCATCGCCAACGTCGTCCGCTTCGCCGAGCAGTTCGGGCTGGCGGCGGTCGTCGCGACCGCAGCGGCGACCCTGCTGCCCGTCGCCGCCGGCGTCTCGCGGATGGTCCTCGGTGAGGCCTCGGACCGCTTCGACCGCAAGAAGGTGATGGCCGCCTCCTTCGTGCTCGCCGGGGTGTTCCGCCTCGCCCTGATCGCCGCCGGACGCGCCGAGGCCGGGATCGCCTTCGTTGCGCTGGTGATGGCCGCGATGTTCTTCTCCTCGCCGCTGTTCGTCTACTTCCCGTCGGTGATCGCCGACTACTACGGCGCGCGGAACTCCTCCGGCAACTACGCGGTCCTCTACACCGCGAAGGTCGGCGGCGGCGTCTTCGCCGGCACCGTCACCGGCTACCTCGTCGCCTCGTTCGGCTGGGTCCCGACGTTCGCGCTCGGCGGCGGCCTCGCGATCGCCGCGGGACTGGCGGCACTCGTCCTCCGCCCGCCGAGCGGTTCGGGAATGGAGACCGAGACGCCGACGGCGGCGGACTGACCTCCGCGGTCCGCGACCGCCTCCGTTCCGATCGGAGGCCGCATCACCCGACCCGCGCGATGGCGCGCTCGGTCCGCCGCGTGAGGTCGTCGAGCCGGTCGCCGACCGATCCGACCGCCGCGAGGACGGGGTACGTCGCGTCGGTCGACTGATACAGGTACGTCGGGAGGTCGACGGCGTCGCCGTCGAGTCGGAGCCCGCGCTCGTGCTCCGCGAGCACGCGCTGGCGGCGCGCGGCGATCCGGTCGCAGTCCTCCACGAGGACGCCGGCGCGAGCGCGACTCGCGTCGAGCGCGCCGAAGTCGCCGTCCGGGACGACTGCGTCGAGCGACGCGATCTCTCGCCGGACCGCCGCGAGCCGCGAGCCGGCCCGGTCGATCGAGTCGGCCTCGACCCGCAGCCGCTCTCCAAGTCGGTCGCGCTCCTCGATCGCGCCGTCGATCGCGTCGAACAGGGCCCGCTCGTACTCGGGGTGATAGCCTGAGCCCCGGGTGAGCGCGTACGCCAGCTCCCGACCGAGCTCCGCCGCGACGCTGCGCTCGTAGGTGTCGTCGTACTCCTCCTCGTAGTGCGGCACCGACATCACCGTCTCCGCGTACGCGTCCCTGACCGCCGCGAGCCCCGACCCGGGCGGCGCGCCGCCGTCGCCGCCGGAGCCCGGTGCGCGGGTGAGGTCGGTGCGGTCCGTCGGACTCGGCCTCCCGGCCGATCCGACCGGCGCGACCGTCTCCGTCGGGATCGACTCTACCCGGGCCCTGAACGCCCGGAAGGCCTCGCGCTCGTCGACGGTGCGCCGTCGCTCGATCCGGAGCGCCTCCCGCGCGTCGTCGACGGGCGCTCGGGACCCGTCCGATCCGCCGGTAGTAGTTGGCATACCACATCCGTGACCGGTCGCCCTCGTAAACGCTTATATGAGGGGTATCGGTCGGTCCCGAGCGCTCAATAGCGCTCCCGAGCGGTCGGTCGAACCCCCTCCGACGATCCGGCTCGGGGAATCGGTCTCGGGCCGCCCTGTTCAGACGACGCCCCTCGCCAGCGACCCCAGCAGCGGGAGGCCGAACGCGGCGGCGACGGTGACGTATATCACGGGGCGCATCTCGGGGAGCGAGGCGGCCGCGGGACCGAGCGAGACGGCGAACGCGGCGAGCGCGAGCGCGCCGGTCCCGAGAGCGTACGCGACCCCGCGGCGGAACGCGGGCGCGACGAGCGATGCGGCGACGCCGGCCGCGACGAGCCCGATCCAGTGTACCGACGCCAGCGCGAGGCCGAGGGCGACCGCGCCCGCGAAGGCGACGAGGCGGAGCCGAGGGTCCCCCCGAATCCGGGCGAGCGGCGACGGCGACCCGGCCGACTCGCCGAGGCCGTCGCTCACGACGACTCACCTCTGAACGAGACCGTCTCGCCGCCCTCGCCGTCGGGGGCGAGCGACATCGGCTTCTGGTCGTTCGCCAGCCAGGCGCGGAGCTGGTCGTCGTAGTGCTCGGAGAAGTAGTCGCCCGAGTTGCCGCCGGGGATCACCGCCGTGGCGTCCTCGCCGGGGCGGACCACCATCCGCCAACTCGACCCGACCGCGTCGTCGAACCGGTAGTTCATCACGGTCGCCGGCGAGCCGTCCGCGGGGAGCGTTTCGTAGTTCAGGAACGGGGCCTCGCCGCCGAGCGGGTGCGCGATCGCCGCCGTCGTGTTCCGGTCGCCGTACGTCGCCCACCCCGCCTCGTCTATCTCGTCGAGCGCCGCCGAAAGCGCGGCGGTCATCGCCTCCTCCCGCGAGCGGTCGGCGAACAGCGGGTCGTCGGGCGGCAGCGTCGCGAGCACCCAGTCGTTCGGGTAGTACGCCTCGCCGAGGTCGACGTCGTCGAAGGCCGGTTCGAAGACCAACTCCCGGAACCGGTCGAGCCACCGGTCGAAGAGCAGCGCGCCGCGGGAGTCGGCGGCCATCCGGCGGTCCCAGGCGTCGAGGGTCGCGACCGCCTCCCGGATGCGCTCGGAGGCGGCCGAGCCGCTCGCGTTCTCCGCTCCCTCCTCCTCGACCGCCGCCACGAGGTCCGGAACGAGCTGATCCGCCCGCCCGTCGCGCACGTCTCGCTGGAGTTCGCGGTGGAAGGCGGGGTCGATCGGGTCGCCGCCGGCGACCGCCGCGTCGAGGCGCTCGGCGATGCGCGCACCGCGGTAGGGGGGCGCGTAGTCGACCCCGACGTAGTGGGTCGGGTCGTCGGTCACGTGCTGGTTGGCCGTCGAGAGGACGTCGGGGTCGATCGCGTGCGGCTTCTCCTCGAAGGGGACGAACCCCGTCCACGAGGAGCGGCCGAACGGCTCGAACCCCTCCCACTCTCCCTCGCCCGCGGAGCCGTCGAACACGCGGTCGCCGGCGACGACCTCGCCGTCGATCCGCCGGATCGGGAGCTGTCCGGTCGCATAGTACATGGTTCGACCGTCGGCGTCGGCGTACACGAGGTTCTGGGTGGGGAGGTCGAACTTCCGAATCGCCGCCAGCGCGTCGTCGAACCCGTCTGCGCGCCCCAGTTCGTCGATGGCGAGCGTCGTGCGCGTGGCGCTGTGGCCGGTCCACGCGACGCCGACGTGCCGGCCCTCGCGCTCGATGAAGGGGCCGTGAACCGTCCGCCTGACCTCCAGCGTGCGGTCCTCGCCGCCGTCGACGGGGATCTCCCGCGTCTCGGTCTCGAACTCGCGCCACTCCCCCTCGTAGCGGTAGCGCTCGCCGGCCTCGTCGACCTCGTAGCGGTAGCAGTCGAGCACGTCGGCGCCGACGTTTGTGAACGACCACGTCGCGCGGTCGCTCGCGCCGGCGATGACGAAGGGGACGCCGGGGAACGTCGCGCCCCGGACGGAGCGCTCGGGCGTCTCGACGCGCTGCTCGTACCACAGCGGCGGGACCGTGAGCGAGAGGTGCGGGTCGTACGCCACGGTCGGCGTCCCGCTCGCGGTGTGCTCGCCGGCGACGACCCAGCTGTTCGACCCGACGCCCGTCGGTGACTCGAACCCGGAGAGCCAGTCGGTCAGCTCGGGGTCGATCGGCTCCGTGCGGTTCGCGGCGGCGCGGTCCCGCCATCCGGTCCGCCGGCGTTCCCGTCGGCCCGCCCCGCCGAGACGCTCCTCGTCTCCGTCGAGGATCGGCGCGTCGTGGTCCATCCGTCGCGGGAACAGCTCGGCGGCCCGCTCCTCGCCGAGCCGGTCCGCGACCAGCGCCCGGCGGAGCCCGGCGAAGCTCCCGGTGAGCGTCCACGAGATCTGCTTCTCCATCAGCAGCGTGTCGACGGGGGTCCACGGCGCCGGCTCGTAGCCGAGCAGCTCGAACTCGATCGGGAGCGTCTCGGCCTCCATCGCGGCGTTGACGCCCGCCGCGTACGCCTCGATCAGGGGACCGGCCGCCGTCTCGCTCACGAGGTCCCACGTCGCCTCGGCGGCCGCGGTAAAGCCCATCGCGACGTTGAACTCGTCGCTCTCGACGGTCGCCGCGCCGACGACCTCGGAGAGCCGCCCGCGCATGACCCGTCGCTGGAGGTCCATGGAGAACAGGCGGTGGAACGCCTGCAGGTAGCCGACCGCGAAGTACGCCGCGGCCTCGTCGTCGGCCTCGACGTGGGGAACGCCGCGGTCGTCGACGCGGACGCTCGCGTCGCCGTGAGGGCTCTCGACGGTCTCGGAGAGCGACCGGTCCGCCGCGTCCCACGCGTCGCCGGAGAGCGGCGCGAAGGTGTCGAGGAGGGCGGCGGCCTCGGAGCGCGCCAGCCCGGCGGTGCCGGCCGCGAGGGCCGCGGCGAGGAGGGCCCGGCGCGTCGTGTCGTTCGTCACCTCGCGACAGAGCCGCGGAGCCCTCATGATTTTTCGGGTCGATGAGGACGGTCGGGTCGGTCCGCCGCGGGAAACGTACATCCCTCCGCCGGCCCAAGCGGGGATCGATGGAAGTCGCGCTGATCACGGTGGGCGACGAACTGCTCTCGGGCGACACGGTGAACACGAACGCGAACTGGCTGGCGGGGGAGCTGAGCGACCGCGGCGTCGCCGTGGCCCGGATCCTCTCGCTCCCCGACGATCGGGCCGAAATCGCGGAGCACGTCCGCGAGTACGCCGCGGCGTTCGACGCCGTGATCGTCACCGGCGGGATCGGCAGCACGCCGGACGACGTGACGATGGAGGCGGTCGCGGACGCGTTCGACCGCGAGATGGTCGCCACCGACCTCACGCGCGAGTCGGTCGATCGCCGGCTGGCCGCGATCCGCGAGCGCGTCCCCGACCGCGAGTTCGACGTCGACGCGGAGGCGGAGGCGGCGGTCCCCGAGGGGAGCCGCCCGCTCGTGACCGAGGCGGGGCTCGCCCCCGGCTGCGTGATCGAGGGCGTCTACGTCATGCCGGGCATTCCGGACGAGCTGAAGGCGACGTTCGCGACCGTCGCCGACGAGTTCGCCGGCGACCGGCGCTCGCGGTTCCTCTACACCGTGGAGCCCGAGTCGAACATCGTCCCCGCCCTGCGGGAGGCGATGGAGCGGTTCGACGTCGCCGTCGGCTGTTACCCCGACCGCGAGGCCGACCACAACCGCCTCAAGGTGACCGCGACCGACGACGACGCGCTCGAGGAGGCCGCGGCGTGGCTGCTGGCGAACGTGAACGCGAGCGAGACGCCGGTGCGACGGAACTGGGACTGAGACCGGGCAGAGACGTCCTCGCGGTCGTGTGCGACGCGCGCCACCGCGGACGGACCTTGATGAGGGTGGCCGTCGTCGTCGGGGCCATGCAGGAGTTCGACTTTCTCGTGATCGGGTCGGGGTCCGGACTGGACGTGGCGAACGCGATGGCCGGCCGGGGGAACTCGGTCGCGGTCGTCGAGGAGGGGCGGCTCGGCGGGACGTGTCTCAACCGCGGTTGCATCCCCTCGAAACAGCTCCTCTACCACGCCGACGTGATGGAGACGATCGAGGGCGCCAGCGCATTCGAGATCGACGCCGAAGTCAACGGCGTCGACTTCGCGGAGATCGTCCGGAAGGTGAACGAGGACGTCTCGGAGAGCTCCGAGTCCATCCGTCGGGGGCTCTCCTCGTCGAACGCTCACGACCTGTTCGAGGGGACCGGGCGCTTCGTCGACGACCGCACGGTCGAGATCGTCGACGGCGACGACGCGGGCGCGACGCTGCGGGCCGACACCGCCCTCGTCGCCACCGGCACGCGCCCCTCGATCCCCCCGATAGACGGGATCGAGGACGTGGACTACCTCACGAGCACGGAGGCGCTCCGGCTGGAGACGCCGCCGGAGCACCTCGTGATCGTCGGCGGCGGCTACATCGCGGCCGAACTCGGCCACTTCTTCGGGACGTTCGGCAGCGACGTGACGATCGTCGGCCGGCGCGAGCACCTGCTCCCGGAGGCGGACGCGGAGGTCGGCGAGGCCTTCACCGACCGCTACGCCGACCGGTTCGACGTGTACACGGGCTACGAGGCCGTCGCGGCCGACGAGACGGACGGCGAGGTGACGATCGAGGCCCGGCCGTACCCCGAGGCCGACGCGGTCCGCGCGGGCGGCGAGACGGTCGGCGCGCCCGACGAGGCTGAGAACGTGACGGTCTCGGGCGACGCGCTGCTCGTCGCCGCGGGCCGGCGCCCGAACACCGACGCGCTGAACCTCGACGCGACCGGCGTGGAGACGGACGAGGAGGGGTTCGTCGAGACCGACGAGTACCTCCGGACCGACGCCGACGGCGTGTGGGCGCTCGGCGACGTGGTCGGCGAGTACCTGCTGAAACACAGCGCGAACCACGAGGCGAAGGCCCTGATCCGGAACCTCCTCGGCGACGAGATGGATCCGGTCGACTACTCGGCGATGCCGTTCGCGGTGTTCGCGTCGCCGGAAGTCGCCGGTGTCGGTGCGCGCGAGCAGGACCTCCGGGCGACCGACGCGGAGTACGCCACCCGCACCTACGCGTACGACGAGACCGCCCGCGGGAGCGCGATGCACGCCGACGGGTTCGTGAAGGTCCTCATCGACCTGGACGGGAACATCGAGGGGTGTCACATCGTCGGTCCCGAGGCGTCGAACCTGATCGAGGAGGTCGTCGTCGCGATGACGTCCGGCTCGGGGACCGTCGAAGACATCCGCGACGCGGTGCACGTCCACCCCGCGCTCTCCGAGGTCGTCGACCGGGCCTTCTCGGGGCAGTTCTCCAGGGGCGGCGGCCACGACCACCAGCACCACCGTCACGGATGAGGGGCGGCGGCGGTCGCTCGCCTTCGAGTCGGCGCGCGATCCGTTGGTACGGTATCGCATGCCGAATCGGCGTTCCGGACACACACCCGCGGGTGGGTTTTGTATGGGTACCGTTTATAAACGGACACGATGGCAAAAGCAGCAGTCGTGATTCTCGCCGGCAACGAATCGCACGCCGACTACGGTCGCCTCGCGAACGCGCTCGAGGCCGCGAAGGAGTTCGCCGAGAACGACGACGACGAGCTCGAGCTCATCTTCGACGGCGCCGGAACCCAGTGGATTCCTGAGCTGGAAGACGAGGAGAGCGACTACCACGAGCTCTACCAGGCGGTCCGCGACGACGCGGCGGTGTGTGACTACTGTTCCGGCGCGTTCGGCGTCGAGGACGCCGTCTCCGACGCCGGCCTCGTCACGCTCGACGACCACGACGGCCACCCGAGCATTCGCTCGCTCGTCGACGACGACTACGAGATCATCACGTTCTGAGCGGCCGAGACCGGCTCGCTCCCTCGCGGACGATCACCGCTTTTTCGGGATCTTCCCCGACAGCGCCGCGTGGACGCGTCCGCGTTCGTCCGTCCGGACCGTCGTCTCGTCGCGGCGACGCGGCCGCGGAGGCGCGCTCGGGAGACCGGGTCGACGTCGCCGAAGGCGGTCACTCCGTCCGTTCCTCGTCCCCGTCGTCGCCGAGGTCGACGACCGCCTGTCGGCTGAGCGCGCGCTCGAGGAACGACCGGGGGAGCGACGCGATGTCTCCGGTCTGCACCCGCCAGAAGTTCGCGTACAGCCCGTCCGCCTCGAGCAGCCCCTCGTGCGTGCCGTCCTCGACTACCCGCCCGTCGTCGAGGACGAGAATCCGGTCCGCGGTCCGGACGCTCGACAGGCGGTGCGCGATGACGAACGTCGTCCGATCGGCGGCGAACGCGACGAGTCGGTCCTGGATGAGCGCCTCCGTCTCCGTGTCCACCGCCGAGGTCGCCTCGTCTAACACCAGGATCTCGGGGTCCTTGAGCATCGTCCGCGCGAGCGCCAGCCGCTGACGCTGGCCGCCGGAGAGCTTCACCCCCCGTTCGCCAACCAGCGTGTCGTACCCGTCGGGTAAGTTCTCGATGAACTCGTGGGCCTGCGCCCGCCGGGCGGCGCGTTCGACGTCGTCGTCGCTCGCGTCGAAGGTGCCGTACCGGAGGTTCTCCGCGACCGTCCCGAAGAAGAGGAACGGCTCCTGGCTGACGTAGCCGATCGACCGTCGGAGACTCCGCAGCGTCACGTCGCGGACGTCCCGTCCGTCGATACGGACGGCGCCGTCGTCGACGTCGTACAGCCGCGGCAGCAGCTTCAAAAGCGTCGATTTGCCGGCGCCGGTCGGTCCGACCACCCCGACGGTCGTCCCGCCCTCGACCGCGAAGTCGACGTCTTCGAGCACGGCGTCTCCCGAGTAGGCGAATCGGACGTCGTCGTAGGTCACGGCTCCGTCGCCGACTTCCAGCGGGCTGGCGTCGGAACGGTCTCGGATCGCGGGGTCCCGGGAGAGCACGCCCTGGACCCGGCTCCCGGCGGCCTTGGCCCGCTCGTAGTCGTCGACGACGTCGCCCAGCCTGATGATCGGCCAGAGGAACTGCTGGGCGTAGATGACGAAGGTGACGAACGCGCCCGGGGTGAGCGCGCCCGTCAGGCCGAACGCCGGGCGACCGAGCACCCACAGTCCGCCGACGAGGAACGTGACCGCGAAGCCGACGCCGGAGATGACGTTCAGTCCCGGGAAGTACGTGATCCGGACCTTGATCGCCGAGAGGTTGGCGGTGAGGTACTGGTCGGAGGCCTCGGCCACCCGCTCGGCCTCGAACCGCTCGGCCCCCTCGCTCTTGATGACCTCGATGCCGCTGACGTTGTTCTCCAGCCGGGAGTTCAGGTCGCCGATCTCCTCGCGGATCGAGAGGTATCGCGGCTCGATCAGCCGGGTGAAAAGCAGCGTGAACGCTGCGAGGAGCGGGATCGGCAGCAGAGTCACCGCCGTCAGCGGAGGGTTCAGCCCGACGAGGATCACTCCGATGCCGACGACGGTCGCGAGGATCCACAGCGTCGCGCTCAGTCCGTCCTCGAGGAACGTCTCGAGGGCGTTGACGTCGTTGTTGAGGACGCTCATCAGGTCGCCCGTCCGGTTGCCGGTGAAGTAGGCGAGCTCGAGGTCCTGGAGGCGCTCGTAGGCGTCGACGCGGAGGTCGCGCTGGACCCGCTGGGCGAAGACGCTCCACCCCCAGTCCTCGACCCACGAGGCGACCGCGCCGACGAGTGTCGCTCCCAAGAGGACCGCGATCGAGAAGTACAGCTGCCCGACGTCGGTGCCCGGCACGACCCCGTCCGGCACGAGCGGGAGCGCGTACGGACGCTCGGCGAGGAAGATCGCGTCGACGGCCAGTCCGATAACGAAGGCGGGGACGAGCCCGAACGCCCGACCGACGACGGTCGCGACGGCGCCGAGAACCGCGTACCGACGGCCGGTGCCGTACTCGACGTACAGTCGCCAGACGGGGTTCTCCGACCGCGAGCCGGGCGCGGCCGAGCGGTCGGGGTCCGTTTCCATACCTCTACACCCGTCCTTCGCGGGTTAAGAGCCTCCGGGTGGCGTCGTCCGACCCTCTCGCCCGCGACCCGCTCGCCCGCGACCCGCCGGTCGCTCGTTCGCGGTCGACTCGGCCGCGGAGGCGGAGCCGTCCCGGAGCGATCCGCCTTTTAAATGAACTCCGAGGGGTTCGGGCCGTTCGTGACGTGGACCTCGAACGGCTGCGTGCCGACGTCGTCCCGCTCGACCAGATGCCAGTACGTCTCGGCCAGCTCGTCGGGGTCGAGGAACGTCTCCGCCTCGCGGTCCGGATCGCGCTCGCGGGCACCGGGCGAGTCGATCTGGCCGTCGATGACGACGTGCGCGACGTGAACGCCCTCGCCGCCGAACTCCTGTGCGACGTCCATCGCCATCCCCCGGGCGGCGAACTTCGCGGCCGTGAACCCGATCGCGCCGCCGCGGCTCCGGACCGCCGAGGTCGCGCCGGTGAAGATCACCGTGCCGCCCCCGGCCGCGAGCATGTCGTCGACGGCCTCCTGCGAGCAGACGAACGCGCCGCGGCCGTTGACCGCCCACGCCTCCTCGAACGCCTCGACGCTCGTGTCCATGAGCCCGGTCCACGACGCGGCGCTCGCGTGGTTGACGAGGACGTCCACCGGTCCGAACGCCTCGCGCACCGCCTCGAAGCCGTCTCGGATCGCCTCCACGTCCGTCAGGTCCGTGGTGACCGCGAGCCCCTCTCCCGGGTCCGGGAGGTCGGCCGCGAGCCCCTCGATGTACTCCGTCGAGCGGGCGAACAAGGCCACCCGACAGCCCTCCGCAGCGAACTTCCGCGCGAGCGACTCCCCGAGCCCGGGGCCGACCCCGGCGACGACTGCCGTGCGAGTCATACGCGCGCTACGGGCTGCCGGGTGAAAACGGTGGTCGCTCCGGCAGCGGGCGTCGCCGCGGTCCGACCTCACCCGCCCGGCGCCGCCCGGAGCTCCGGGAAGTACCGGCCGTGGAAGTCGAAGGGGACCGCGTGCGACAGCGTCGCCCGGGCGCGCTCCGTGAACGTCTCGCCGTCGAGGACGAGCAGGCGCGACCGGTCGGCGTCGACGTCGAGCGCGACCGTCAGCACGACCCCGTCGTCCTCGCGCTCGCCGTCGGGCGCCGGCACGAATATCGGCTCGCCGAAGTAGTCGCCTCCCGCGTCGAACGTCTCCACTGTCCCCGTCTCGACGTCCAGCTTCAGGACCCGACGCGCCCACTCGGTGACCGGCGTGTCCATGCCCATCGCGTACACGTACCGATGCTCGCGACACCACCGCGCGGGCGACGCGGTCGGCAGCGCGCTACCGGCGTCGTACAGCGTCTCGCGGGAGACCGTCGCGTCGTCACGGTCTCCCTCGCCCGCGCCGCTGCCGTACCGGCCCGTCCCGGTCGCCGTCCCGAGGTCGACCGTGAATCGCTCGATCCGACCGGCGATGGCGCCCATCTCGCCGGCGCGGACGTTCTCCAGGTACAGCGAGTCGATCGCGGTCGCGTCCGGGACCGTCTCCAGGTCGAAGACGACCTCGCCCCCGCCGTCGCGCTCGAAGGCGTTGACGTGGTGGAAGCCGAAGGTCGGGTCCGCGACCGGCTCCGCGACGACGTCTCCCGTCGTCCGGTCGATCACGACGATCCGGGTCCCGCGCTCGGGCTCCCACTCGAACTGCTCGATGAACGGAGGTTGTCGCCCCGGCTTCAGGAACCGGCGCGGGTCGAGCCGGAGCGGGAACTCCGTCAACACGACGTACCGGGGCGTGAGCGCGAAGCTGTGCATGTACGCCGGGCGATCGGTCTCGACGCTACCGACGTGGCGCCGGTCCCCGTCGGCGGTCCACGCGGTGACGTGGTACCGGCTCGTCCGTCCGAACTCGGTGTCGACGGTGACGAGCGCGCCGGTCGCCGGGTCGCGCTTGAAGTGGGCACACGAGAGCTGGCCGCTCGGCGCGTCGCCGTCGCGGTCGGCGTACCCCGTCGTTTCGAGCGTGTCCGGGTCGAACCGGACGCCCCGCGGCGACTCGGTCAGCGCGACGTACGCGTCGCCGACCCGCTCGGCGACGATGTTCGCGTTGTCGTACGGCTCGGCGAGGAACGTCGCCAGCCGCGAGCGGAGCGTCGTCTCGCCGGTGGCGAAGCCGCCCTCGAACTCGCCGCTCGTCGCCGCCTCGTACGCGTCCGTCCGGAGGAAGCGGTTGCGGTAGTGGACAGCGTCGGTGTCGCCGTCGCCGTCATCCCCGGTCACCGAATCGGCGGTGTCCTCTGGATCGAAGGTGAAGCGGTACACCATCGCCAACCCGTCGAACCAGTGGTCCACCTCGCTCCCGTCCGGGAACGAGAACGTTCCGGGACCGTTTCGGATCAGGCTCCCCCGGAGCCATGGCGGCAGGTCGCCGCGCATCGGTATCGACGCGGCCGTCTCCTCGCGGAGCGAGTGGAACCCGGCGTGCGAGTTCATGACAGTCACCCGGGGCGCGGCGGGCTAAGGTCTGACGGCGACGCGAGGCGCGTCGGCCCGCCGACTGCAGCACGGACGACTCACGCCGGGTCGGCGTCGACCACCGTCGAGATCCGGGCGTTCTCCTTGATCCGGATCCCGGCGTCGCCGACGGACAGCGGGACACGCGGCAGTTCTGCGACGCGGAGCGTGGGATGGAACGCGCCCCGCTCCAGCAGCGCGTCCCGCGTCTGGACCGTGAACCGCAGGTCGTCGCCGGCGAACGACTCGTTGTGCTCGACGAGGTACGTGCCCGCGTCGAGCGACCACCACTCGTACTCGTCGTCGGGGTCGCGCTTCTCGCGCTCGCGCGGCTCGGTCGCGGCGGCCTCGAGCTCGCCGCCGCCGAAGTCGACGCGTCCCGGTCCGGTGATCTCGTAGACCTCGGCGACGGTCAGGTCGACGCCGCTCCCCTCGGTCTGTGTCGGTTCGTGCACGAGTCCGTCGATGTGGGTCGCATACGGCGACATCGGTGAGTCCGTTGCCGCCGAGGCGACCTAAAGGCACGCGGCGCCTGTGAGCGACGGGGCGCCGCACGTGACCGGCGAGGCCGGCGCCGCGACCGCGTCTCAGTCGGCGATCCGGTTCGCCGGGTCCCCGGTTGCGGCCGCGCGACGCGACTGGACGACGAACAGCGTCGTGGCGAAGCCGATGAACGCGGCCGCGAGCAGGAACCCGGTCTCCGTCGACGTGAAGTCCATCGTCGTCCCGACGATGACCGGGCCGAGGACCTGCCCGACCTTCCAGGAGATGGAGCGCAGCGACATGGCGCTCGCGACCGACTCGCGGCGCTCGCCCTTGTCGACGAACAGCGACATGCTCGCCGGCAGCCGGATCGAGTCGGCGACGCCGAGCAGCGAGTACGCGCCGAACAGCGCGAAGAAGGCGCCGCCGAGCGTCTGCGAGTCGTCGAGGTACGACACGGTCACCGGCGACACCGTCCCCTCGAAGTACGCCGCCAGCGGGACGGCCGCGGTGCCGACGCCGTACAGGAGGGCGCCCAGCGCGACGAACCCGTGGCGGCGGCCGTACCGGTCGGTGAGCCCGCCGACGAACCCCTGCGTGACCGCCTTCGTCGCCTTCCCGCCGGCCATGATCCAGCCGATGGCGAACGCCGAGATCCCGAACGAGGTCCGCGCGTAGATGGGGAGGAAGATGATCACGGCCATCTTGCCGACGCTGAACGTGAACCGGAACACGACCAGCGATCGGAGCATCGGGAGCGCGAGCAGCGACCGGAACGTCTCGATCCCGCCCGACTCCTCAGGGCTCTTCTGTCCGCCGGGATCGTCGCGGAGGAAGCGCCACACCAGCAGGAACGCCCCGAGCGTGATGAGCGAGAGGACCGCGTACGCCTCGGTGAACCCGTAGGCGTACAGGAGGTAGCCGCCGAAGAGGTCGCCCGCGAGCGACGAGACCGAGGCGAACTGGTTGTACGAGCCGAGCCAGAGCCCCTGGTCGTCGTCGGGGCTGATCTCGCCGATGACCGTCGCGCCCGTGATCCACAGCAGGCTCGCCCCGAGCCCCTGCGCCATCCGGACCAGGATCACGTGGACCGGACTGTTCACGAAGACGAAGCCGACGAAGACGGCGACGTTTAGCAGGAAGCCGGCGAGCAGATACCGCTTCGCGTTCCCCGTGTCGACCGCGCGGCCCAGCGGGAGCACGACGACCAACTGGACGAGAGCGAAGGAGGCTCCGAACAGCCCCTCGACGAACCCGGTGGTCCCGAACAGGTCCGCGTACAGCGCCAGCGCGATGAGGATCGTCGAGTACGCCTGACTGCGCGCGAAGGCGGTGCCGGCCAGCGATCCGAACTCCGCGTCGCGCAGGAGCCGCACCGAATCTCCGAGGGCCATGAATCGCGGTGGGCGGTGTAGCGGGTACGGGTATAAAAGGTCGAGAGACCCGGCGGCGGCTGCTGGATTCGGAGGCGGATTGGGCGCGTCAGCCGCGTCGACACCGAGCCGTCGCTCAACGCTCCTTCAGACGCAACAAGAAACCTGATGGGTCGGGGCGGATTCGAACCTCGGTCGCTCCGTTCGCTGTCGCTCACTTCGCTCCCTGCTTCGAATCCGCGGCACCATCTCGTCGACGTGGACCGCTCGCTGTCGCTCGCGGTTGCGGCGTCGACAGAAATGGGCTGGGGCGGATTCGAACCGCCGACCTGCTCCGTGTGAAGGAGCCGTCATAACCTGGCTAGACCACCAGCCCGCTCGTGTCGAGGTATCCGACCTCCGGACTTAAGGGTTACTTTGTCGCGAGGATTCATTCCCCGAGCGCCCCACGATCCGCCCATGACCCACGAGCTCCGATTCCTCGAACGCGTGCGCCAAGGCGTCGCGAGCCTGCTGCACCTCCCGCTGTCGGCGTTCGGGCTGTACGCGGAACGGGAGACGCCCCGCGACCAGTACGCGCTCACGCTCCGCGAGCCGTACCCGCTCGTCGAGGCGCGGCTCCACCGGCTCGGCTTCGTCCGCAACCTCGTCTCCTCGCTGAAGTTCCGCGACTACGCGGCCCCGCCGGAGACGTCGGTCGCCAGCTGGGTGCGCTATCCCGACGGCGCGCTCGCGAGCGACGACCAGCTCCACCTCGCGCTGTTCGTCGGTCCCGACCGCTCGACGACCGACGTGTACGCCCACTGGGAGCCGTCGTGGATCCGCCACCCGATCCGCCACTACCGGGCGAACGACGTCGACGCCGAGAAGGGGGTCGAGCGCACCCGTGCGCTGTTCGAGCGGGAGGGGGTCGAGTACGCCGTGCGACCGGCGGACGAGCGCCTCGCTGGGGCGATGGCGACCGCGGAGAACGGAGAGAGTTGAGGCGTTACTCCTCGGCGGCGTCGTGGCCGCGGTACTCCTTCACGCGCGCTCGGGCCGAGGCGACGGCCTCGCGCACCTCGCCCTCCGCGCGCTCCTCCAGCTTCTTCAGGTCGTCCTGGAGCCGGTCCAGCCGCGAGGGCTCCGGCTCCTCCTCGGTGCCGACGAGCTCCTTCACGCGGGCCTCGACGGGCTCGATCTCCTCTTTCACGCCCGCCTTCGCGTGCTCCGCCGCTCGACCGAGGTAGTACCGTGCGTCTTCGAAGTGCTTGCTCATATCTGTCCTTTGGATGGCGACGGATATATTCTTTGTGGCCGCGGGGAGGCGACAGGATTGTGCGCCGACACTCGATCGCCGCTGCTCGCCGGTCCGTCTCGTCGTCGACGCGGCGGAGGACCGCCCGTGGACCCGTCAGTACGAGGGCGACTCCTCGGGCTCGCCGTCGCGCGCGTTCGCGACCCGGCCGAGCGTGAACAGCAGGTCGGAGAGGCGGTTGAGGTACGAGACCACCGTCTCGTTGATCGGCTCGGAGCGCGCGAGCTCGACGACCCGGCGCTCGGCGCGGCGCGTCACGGTCCGGGCGTGGTGGAGGCGCGCGCCCGACTCGCCGCCGCCGGGGAGGACGAACGACGTCAGCGGCTCCAGCTCCTCGTCGAAGGCGTCGATCCGGTCTTCGAGACGCTCGACCAGCTCGGACTCGACCTGCGGATCGTCGGGATCCGGGTCCGGGTTCGCGAGGTCCGCCTGCACCACGTGGAGGTGGTTCTGGACCGTCTCCAGCAGGTCGTCGAGGTCGTCGTGCCCGGTCGGGCGCACGGTCCCGATCAGCGCGTTCGCCTCGTCGACGGTCCCGTACGCCTCGATCCGCGGGCTGGACTTCGACACGCGGCTCATGTCGCGGAGGTCGGTGTCGCCCTGGTCGCCGCGTCCGGTGTAGATGGTCATGCGAGGGTCCGGTCGACGTACTCTACGATGTTCGCGCTCTCGGCCATCGTCACGCCGCGGTCCTCGTCGATCAGGACCGGGACGCCGCGCTGGCCGCTGACACGCTTCACGTCGTCGCGGTCGGAGTGGAGCGCGTCGACCCACTCGGTCTCGTACTCGATTCCGGCGTCGTCGAGCGCGTCGGACACCTTCTCGCACCACGGACAGCCGTCGAGCGCGTAGAGTCGGATCGCCATACCCGTTCGATCGGCGCGCGGCGGCAAGAAGGTACGGCCTCGGCGACCTACAGCTCGTGGTACGACGCCATCCCCTCGCGGAACGCCGGCGGGACCGGCGCGGGTTCGCCGGAGTCGGGGTCGAGGCTGACGAGCGTCGCCTGGCCCTCGGCGACGACCGCGCCGTCGACCCGCAGCTCGTGCGTCATGGTCACGCTCGAGCGACCGATCTCGGCGACGTCGAGCTCGACCGCGACGGTCCCGTCCGTCAGCTCGACCGGCCGGCGGAAGTCCAGCGAGAGCGACGCCAACACCGTCGACACCCGCGAGAGGTCGGCGTCGAGGACGTCGCGGAAGTACTCCGTCCGGGCCTGTTCGACGTACGTCGCGTAGACGGCGTTGTTGACGTGGCCCATCGCGTCGATGTCTCGGAAGCGGACGTCGATCTCGGTCGCGTAGGTGCTCATGTCGGGTCGTCCGCGGGAGGCGGTATGTAGGCGTCGGGATCGGTCGGCGGCCGCGTCCGGCGTCGGTCGATGAAAACGGGGGGAGCCGTCGTCAGTACAGCAGCTCGTCGTCGTTCTCGATCATGTACAGCGACCGGGCGGCGATGTTGACGGCGTGGTCGCCGACGCGTTCCAGGTCGCGGATCGTGAGGAGGAGCCGCGAGACGTTCCGCATCGTCCCCTCCACGTCCGCCTCCTCACGGAGCTCGTCGCGCTCGATGAGGTCGCGGACGACGAGTTCGCTCGCGGCCTCGCAGGCGGCGTCGAGTTCCTCGTCCGCCTCGGCGACGGCGTAACACAGCTCCGGGTCCGACTCCGCGTACGCGTCCATCGCCTCGTCCAGCATCGCCAGCGTGTCGTCGCCGATGCGCTGGACGTCGACGTCGGGGAACACCTCGCGGTCCGCCCGCTTCGCGTACCCGCCGAGGTTCGTCGCCAGGTCCGCGATCCGCTCGAGGTCGGTGATGATCTTGAACGAGGCCGCGATGAACCGCAGGTCGCCCGCCACCGGCTGCTGGAGCGCGATGAGATCGGTGCACTGTCCCTCCAGTTCGAGGTACAGGTCGTTGATCTCGGCGTCGCCGGTGATGACCTCTTCGCCCAGCTCGGCGTCCTGGGTCTCCAGGGCGTCGAGTCCCATCCGGAGCCGCTCCGCGACGAGTTCGCTCATGTAGAGCACGTCGTCGCGGAGCCCCTCCAGCTTCGACTGGTACTGTTCGCGTGGCATCGTGTTGGCGTATCCGCCTCACCGGACGTATAAAAACACGTCGGCGACCGAACGATCGGTTTCTCTCCCCCGCCGGCGTGCGACCGTCGCGATCGCGGTCGCATGCGCTCCCGCTCGGGAGTCGCGGTCGGCTACGACTCCGCGCCGATCGCGTCGTCGGCGGTGCGCCCCGGGAGGAACGTCCCGGTCTCGCGGCGGACGCCGACGAGCAGCGCCACGCCCGCGGCGAGCGGCATGACCGCGCACGCGGCGTAGATCGGCGCGAAGCCGACCGTCTCGATCAGCGGCAGCGACACCATCGGCCCGAGCCCGCCGCCGATGTCCCCGAACACGTTGTTCGTCCCGGAGGCCCGCCCCATCCGCTCGTCGGGGGTGAGGTCGGCCAGCAGCGCCATCATCGGGCCGCTCGTGCCGCCCTGTCCGGCGCCGATGAAGACGCAGGCGAGCGCGAGGTCGACGACGGACCCCGACCGGGCGAGCAGCAGGAACCCGACGCACGAGACGACGAGGAAGGTCAACAGGATCGGCGTGCGCGACTCCCGGGTGTCCGATATCCGACCGCCGACGAGCATGAAGAAGGCGGCGGAGAGGACGGTGCCGGCCATGAACAGCCCGGAGGTCCCCTGCGGGGCGAGCCCGAACAGCGAGATGTCGTTCTCGCCGAGGAACAGCACGAGCGTGGAGAACAGCGCGCCGATGTACGCGAACAGGAGCCCGAAGTTGACCAGCCCGACCGTGAGCGCCGGGACCGCGGTGTCGACGTCCCACGGCTTGATCGAGTCCCCCGAGCGGTCGCCCGTGACGTGCGTCTCCGGGACGTACCGGTGGGCGACGACGCTGGCGGTGAGCGCGAACGCGGCGGCGACGACGAAGGCGGCGGCGTTGCCGGCCAGCGACGAGACGATCCCGCCGAGCACGAGTCCGGCCGGGAACCCCATCGTGATGCCGCCGCGGACGACGCCCATGTTCGTCCCGCGCGACCCGCTGTCGGAGAGGTCGGCGGCGATGGTGTACGCGGTCGCGAACACCGCGGCGGAGCCGAATCCCCAGAGGACCCGTGCGAGGAGGAACCACGTCTCGGGCGCAACGACGACCGACAGCGGCGTGAACCACCACTCCGGACCGATCGCGACGGAGCCGACCGCGACCCGCGGCAGCGACGCCGCGAGCGGACGGAGCGACTCGGCCGGCGGCATCGCGAGCGCGACGACGTACCCTAAGGTGGCGATCCCCTCGACTAAGAGCCCGTACACGAACGGCTTGCGCGTCCCGTACCTGTCGACGAGGGCCCCGGCCGGCGCGTTCGCGACGAGCCGCACCCAGCGGTTCGCCGAGAGGATGACGCCGACCATGAACGCCGAGATGCCGAGGACGGCGCCGAGGTTCGGGAGAATCGGGAAGACGACGCCGCCGCCGAACCCGACGAAGAACGTGCTGGCGATCACCGCGAGCAGCACGGTCGGCGGGCGGTCGAAGCCGAACCACCCCATCTCAGGGGCCCCGCGGGGAAGCCGAATCGCTCCCGCGTCGCGGCGAGTTCCGCCCGCACCGCGCCGCGACGGCGGTCATTCCCCCTCGTCCGCGCGGTTCATCTCGGCGATACCGTCTTCCAGCGAGGGGAGCGCCACGTCCTCGGCGAGCAGCGGCTCGACGATCCGCTGGAGGGTCGCCTCGGCGACTCGGCGGGTGTACGTCGGCTCGGGGAGGTCGTCGATGTCGACCGCGTCGTCGCCGTCACCGCCGGTGAGCGTGATCTGTCGGGTCCGCGCGCCGTCGAGGGTGGCGACGACGAGCGCCGCCGTCTCCCCGACGTCGACCTCGCGGAACGTTCCCGCTTCGATCCCCGACTCGAGGATGTCGGCGACCGTGCCGCGGAGCAGGCGGTCGCTCCTGACGAGCTGCTCGCGGATGCGCTCGTTGAACGGCCCCTGCGTCCGGAGTTCGAGGAGGGCGATGTGGAACGCCTCGCGGTCGACGGCGTCGGCCTCGAAGACGAACCAGCCGACGAACCCCGCGAGCCGCTCGACCGGGGGGTCGTCGGCGTGGGCGCGGATCCGCGCCTCGGAGTCGGTGATGACGTAGTCGAGGAACGCGACGAGTAAGTCCTCCTTCGTGTCGTAGTGGTAGTGGAGCAGCGACTTGCTCTTCGAGCACTCGTCGGCGATGTCCTGCATCGTCACGTCGGCGTAGCCGTGGGCGCGGAGCGCGCGGTAGACCCCGTCCATGATCTCCTCGGCCGCGCTCGGCTGGTCGCTCATTGACTGACCGGTCAGTCAGCAACTGATAAATCCCTAACGGTCGGGGTCCGAACGGCCGGTTCCCGGGGCGCGATCGACTCCCGTTCGAGGACCGCCGAACCGCGCTCGCAAAATGCCCGCGGTCCGCGAACGTGGCGGTCGCTCACGGGCGTAGAACGGTCGAAAAGCCGATACAACCTTGAAACGTCGCCGGCGGTTACAGACGGGTGACGTTCGTGGCGCGCGGACCCTTGTCCGCCTCCTCGATGTCGAACTCGACTTCCTGACCTTCCTCGAGGTCCGGGCCGCCGACGTCCTCCATGTGGAAGAACACGTCCTCGTCCGCGTCGTCAGTCTCGATAAATCCGTAGCCGCCGGTGTCGTTGAAGAAGTCAACCTTCCCTTTCGCCATTGCGTCCGTAAGAGCGAGAGGAGTACATAAAAGGCTTCCGCGAACGAGGTCGCCGTGCTACTCGTGAGCACATCACGATACGGCGAGGGTCCGTCGGGGTCGATCCCGCCGTGTTAGAAACTACTATACGACCCCAGTGCGGAACCGTTAGACATGAGTCAGTCGTACAATCGAGGCCTCATCGAGGACTTCAGTCGGTGGCGGGAGTTCGAGGCGGGGATGTGGGCCTGGATCTTCCATAAGTTCACGGGATGGGTGCTCATCGGTTACCTGTTCACCCACATCGCCGTGTTGAGCACCGGAATCCCGGCTGCGGGCGCGGGCGAGGCCGCGATCATGGCCGGAGAGGACGTGTACACCCAGACGATCGTCAGCCTCGAGAGCCTGCTCTTAGTGCGGCTCCTCGAGGTCGGCCTGCTCGCGGTGGCCGTCTTCCACATGCTCAACGGCACCCGACTCCTCCTCGTCGACCTCGGCGTCGGCCTGGACGCACAGGACAAGAGCTTCTACGCGTCGCTGATCTTGACCGGAGCGATCACCGTCGCGTCGGTGCCGACGTTCATCGCGGGGGCGTTCTGAGATGGCGGAGCGCTACTCCTCGTTCAAGTCGGGCGGCCGGATGTGGCTGCTCCAGCGGATCACGGCGGCGTTCCTGCTCGTCGTGTTAGCCTTCCACTTCTTCCTGCTCCACTTCGTACACCACGCGGACGAGGTCTCGTTCCTCGCCAGCTCGGCGCGGATGGAGCAGATCAGCTACTACTCGCTGATGATCCTCTTCCTCGTGACCGCGACGTTCCACGGGGTCAACGGGGTGTACAACGCCCTCGTCAACCAGGGGCTCACCGGCACCAAACGCACCGTCATCAAGTGGACCCTCGTCGCCGCGAGCGCGGTCCTGATCGTTCAGGGCGTGCGCACCGCGAACGCGTGGGCGGGAATCGGACTCTACTGAACCGACCATGAGCACACAGATACCCAAGCAGACCGAGGAATCGAGCGAGACCGAAGCGGAGGCCGAAGCCCCCTCCAAGGGCGACGAGCGGCGGACTGAGAAGCGCCGCCGGGCCGCGGAGGAGCGCGCCCGTCGGCAGGCCGAGGAGGCCGAGAAGGCGGCGGCCGACGAGGAGACGATCGAGCTGAAGGTGTTCCGGTACGACCCCGAGGTGGAGGGGAAACAGGAGCCCCGGTTCGACACGTTCCACGTCCCGTTCACCAAGGGGATGACCGTCCTCGACGCGCTGATGTACTCGCGGGACAACTACGACTCCTCGCTCACGTTCCGCCACTCCTGTCGGCAGGCCGTCTGCGGCTCGGACGCCATGTTCGTCAACGGCGGCCAGAAGCTGGCGTGTAAGACGCAGATCGTCGACCTGCAGGAGCCGATCCGCGTCGAGCCGCTCCCGCACGCCGAGGTCGAGAAGGACCTCGTCGTCGACATGGAACACTTCTACGACCAGATGGAGGCCGTCGAGCCGTACTTCCAGACGAACGAGTACCCCGACGGCGAGCTGGAGGAGCAGCGCCAGACGCGGGAGAACCGCGAGAAGGTGAAGATGTCGACGCGCTGTATCTGGTGTGGCGCCTGCATGTCCTCGTGTAACATCGCCGCCGGCGACAACGAGTACCTCGGGCCCGCCGCGATCAACAAGGCGTACCGGTTCGCCATGGACGAGCGCGAGGGCGAGGACATCAAGCAGGAGCGGCTGGAGATCATCGAGCAGGAGCACGGCGTCTGGCGGTGTCAGACCCAGTTCTCCTGTACCGAGGTGTGCCCGAAGGACATCCCCCTTACCGAGCACATCCAGGAGCTGAAGCGGGAAGCGGTCAAGAGCAACCTGAAGTTCTGGTAGCGGCGGGAGACACCCTCAAGGGACTACGGAACCAACGAAATACCATATCACAATGCACGAACACGACGTCATCGTTGTCGGCGCCGGGGGGGCGGGACTCCGGGCGGCGATCGCGGCACAGGAAGCCGGGGCCGACGTGGCCATCGTCTCGAAACTCCACCCGGTCCGCTCGCACACGGGCGCGGCCGAAGGCGGAATCAACGCGGCGCTGCGCGACGCCGACTCCTGGCAGGACCACGCGTACGACACCATGAAGGGGTCGGACTACCTCGGCGACGCGCCGGCGGTCGAGGCCCTCTGTAAGGAGAGCCCGGAGGAGGTCATTCAACTGGAACACTGGGGGATGCCGTTCTCCCGCGAGGAGGACGGTCGCGTCTCGCAGCGCCCGTTCGGCGGGCTCTCCTTCCCCCGGACGACGTACGCCGGCGCCGAGACCGGCCACCAGATGCTCCATACGATGTACGAGCAGGTGGTCAAACGCGGCGTCACGGTGTACGACGAGTGGCACGTGATGGACCTGGCAGTCACCGACGAGGAGGACCCGGCCGACCGCACCTGCCACGGCGTCGTCGCCTACGACATCCAGAGCGGCGAGGTGAGCGGCTTCCGAGCCGACGACGGCGTCATCCTCGCGACGGGCGGGATGGGCCAGGTGTTCGACCACACCACCAACGCGGTCGCGAACACCGGCGACGGCGTCGCGATGGCGTACCGCGCGGGCGTCCCGATGGAGGACATGGAGTTCATTCAGTTCCACCCGACGACCCTGCCGTCGACGGGCGTCCTGATCTCCGAGGGCGTCCGCGGCGAGGGCGGCATCCTCTACAACAGCGAGGGCGAGCGCTTCATGTTCGAACACGGGTACGCGAACAACGACGGCGAGCTCGCCTCCCGCGACGTCGTCTCCCGCGCCGAGCTGACCGAGGTCAACGAGGGCCGCGGCATCGAGGACGAGTACGTCCACCTCGACATGCGCCACCTCGGCGAGGAGCGCATCCTCGACCGGCTGGAGAACATCCTCCACCTCGCGGAGGACTTCGAGGGCGCGGACGGGCTCACGGAGCCGATGCCGGTCAAGCCCGGCCAGCACTACGCGATGGGCGGGATCGAGACGAACGAGTTCGGCGAGACCGTCATCGGTGGACTGTACGCCGCCGGCGAGTGCGCCTGCGCGTCGGTCCACGGCGCGAACCGCCTCGGCGGCAACGCGCTCCCGGAGCTCATCGTCTTCGGCAAGCGAGCCGGCCGCCACGCCGCCGGCGAGGACATGGGCGAGGCAGAGATCACGACCGGCAGGGACGGCGAGTGGGAGCCCGCGGAGTACGAGTTCGAGGTCGAGGTCGGCGAGACCGGCGGACAGGGCCCCGCCGCGGCCGACGGCGGCGCGGTGGCGTCCGACGCCGAGAGCGTGCTCGGTACCGCCGTCGAGCGCGCCGAGGGCTACGTCGAGGAGCTCCTCGCGCGCAAGGGCCGCAACCACGCGGAGATCCGCTCGCAGGTCCAGGAGACGATGACCGCCAACGTCAACGTGTTCCGCGAGGAGGGCCGGCTCGAGGAGACCCTCGGCGACCTTCACGAGGCGCGCGAGGCGTACAAGGACGTCGCCGTCTCCGACCCGTCGCGGACGTTCAACACCGACCTGATCCACACGATGGAGACGCGGAACATCCTCGACATCGCCGAGGCGCTCACGATGGGCGCGCTCGCGCGGAAGGAGTTCCGCGGCGCTCACTGGCGGAAGGAACACCAGGAGCGGAAGGACGAGGAGTGGCTCAAACACACGCTCGTCTCGTGGAACGACGGCGAGCCCGAACTCTGGTACAAGCCGACGATCCTCGAGGGCGAGGACAAGACGTACGAGCCGAAGAGCCGGTCGTACTGAACCGTCGGACGCGACGCGGTCGCTTCGATACCGTCCCTCCGTCGCGGTCACCTCGGCGCGACCGCTCCGATTCGGCCGCATCGACACGATCGTCCCGGATCGTTCACGATTTCCTATCCGTCGTCGGTCGAAACGACCGGCGCGTTTCGGCACCGATGCCGACTACGCGTCGGTCCCGCGATCACTGCGTTCCCGTTTTCGGGCGGTCTAAGCCGACTCAGGGCCTTTCCGGTGGTTTTCGACGATCGTTGAATAGGGGATTTATTATCGTCGAACTCGACGCTTCGGACAAGATGATAGAGACACACACCGCGGCGCCGGCCCTGCCGCCGGAGCTGCAGTCGCCGCGCGCGAAGCTCGTGTACCTGTACCTGACGACGAACGGCGACGCGACCGTCTCGGAGATGGGCGACTCGCTCGGGATGAAGAAGATTTCGCTGTACAGCATCCTGAAGACCCTCAAGCGGGAGGGGATGGTGGACTCCGACGGCGACACCTACGAACTGAACTGATCCGGCCCGATCGCCGCTTCTCACCGACGCCCCGTGCCCCAGCGGAGCGTTTAGGGGCTCGCGGGACGCAGTGCGCCCGTGGACGCGAACCAACAGGAGCTCCGGAACCCGTTCGGGATGGACACGGCCTGCGAGAACTGCCCCGAGCTGTGCGACGCGCGGGAGCGCGTCGTCCACGGCTACGGCGACGTGGGCGCCGAGTTCCTCGTCGTCGGAACCGGGCCGACCGCGGCCGCCGAGGCGAACGGCGTGCCGTTCACGGGGTCCGGCAGCGGCGAACGCGTCCAGTCGATCTTCGCCGACCTCGGGTTCGTCCGGTCCGCGCCTGACGCAGCGGAGCCGGACGTCCAGAACGTCTTCTTCACGAGCCTGACGCGCTGCCGACACCCGGAGCGCGAGCCGACCGACCGCGAGGTCGACACCTGCGAGCCGTTCCTCAACGCGGAGATCCGGATGATAAACCCCCAGATAATCGTCCCCGTCGGGGACCGACCGCTCCGCGAGCTCGCGGTCGAGTACACGACGCGGCGCCCGGACTCCTTCGACGTCGACGCCGAGCACGCGACGACGATCCGCGGACGCGGCTTCGAGCTGGTGCCGATGAAGGAGCCGACCGAGATGACCGACGCCGAGGCCGACGCCTTCCGCGAGCACATGCGCGAGAGCGTGTTGAACCGGGACTACCGGCAGACCAAGGGGCGGCAGAGTCGCTGAGAATCGAATCCGAATCGTCGCGACCCGCCGGTGTGGCGGTCCGCTCGCGCGACGGCCCGCCGGCGCCGCGACCCGCCGTCAGTCGTCGAGGTCGACGTCGTCGAGGATCCCCTCTGTCGCGTCCCGGCTGTCCGCGCCGAACGCGCAGTCGATGAGGATGTGCCCGCCGAGCGTCGACGGCGAGATCACTTGGTCTGCGCCGGCGCGCCGGAGCTTGTCCACGTTCTCCCGCTGGGTCACCGCCGCGACGATCCGCACGTCGGGGTTGAGCTGGCGGGCGGTGAGGATGGCGAGCGCGTCTCGCGCGTCGTCCTCGGTGGCGACGACGACCGCGCGGGCGCCGTCGAGGTTGACCCGTTCGAGCGGCTCAACGTCGCTGGGGTCCGCGGTGTACACCGGAATCTCGCGGTCGGCGAGCCGCCGGGCGGCCGTCTCGTCGGGCGTCACCACGGCGTAGTCGACACCGTCGCGCTCGCTGAGTTCTTCGAGTATCGGTTCCGTCAGGTCCCCGTAGCCGAGCACGAGGACGTGGTCGTCGAGGAGGTCTATCTGTCTGTCTGTCATCTTTCCGAGCGCCTTGGAGAGCTGCGCCTCGATGGCGGGCGTGAGGAGGACCCCGAGCGCCACCGCGAACGCGGCGACGTTCATCACGAGCGAGGAGAGCACGAACAGCTGGGCGATGTCGGCGGACGCGCCGGCCTGCGGCGTCACGTCCCCGTAGCCGACCGTGGAGGCGGTGACGACGGTGAAGTAGAAGGCGTCGACGATCGTCTCCACCCCGTTGAACTGGTCGCGGAGCGCGTACGTGCCGACCGTCCCGTACGAGACCGCTGTCACGAGCGCAGCGCCCGCCGCGAGCTGCGTCGGTGACGGGGAGAAGCGCCGGTCGAACCGCCCGCGGTTGTAGACGAGCGGGGGCACCGACAGGACCGACAGCGCCACCAGCGGGAACGAGAGCACCGACGCCTGCATCAGTCCCTGAATCGCGGTCAGCGGCAGCAGGATCGCCGTGGAGTGCCAGCCCACCCGGTAGCCGTTCTTCAGCGCGAAGCCGCTCCCGAGCATCGCGAAGCCGGTGATCGTCCCGGTGAACCCGACCGTCTGACGGACGACGTCGGGGACGAGCGGGGCGAGCGGCCCGTCGACGCCGAGCCCGCCGATCTGGGCAAGCCCCGCGAGGATCGACAGGACCGCGACCGCGAACGTCAGGGCGATGGACGCCCGTACGGTCACCCAGTCGCGGGTCAGCTCCATACCGGCCCGTCGCCGAGGTTTAACTTAAACCCCGCGAGGGCGAAACGGTGTCGGCGTCGAGGGCGGCCGCGACGCGGTCCCCGCGCCGACAGGGGTTTAAGCGCACCGCCGAGTGTGGGGCGTATGTCACTGCCCGTCGAGATCGTCTTCGGGATCTACCTCGGGATCATCACGGGGATCCTGCCCGCGCTGGTCTCTGGGGTGCTCGGTTTCGTGTTCAAGTACGTCACCGGGGTGACGATCCCCGGGCTCGGGGTCGTCGTCCTCGCGCTCGCGATCGCCGGCATCAACGGCGGCCTGCTCGCCCTCAACGACGAGACGATCCGCTCGTCGGAGCGCGCGCCGGCGATCCTCACGGCCATCGTCGTCATTCTGATGATCTCGCTGTACGCGCACGCCCAGGGGGACAAGCTCGGCGCCACCGTCCCCAAGCGGCTCTCGCTCCAGCAGCTCCGCGACCGGACCCTCTCGACGGACGTCGTCGAGCTCGTCGGCGGTCGGGGGCGAGTCACCGTCGACGTCGCCGGCGAGGTGAACGACATGGAGGGGTACCCGCCGCTGCCGGCCGAGACCCGCCGCGCGATCGTCGACGGCGAGTGGACGTTCCCGGCCGACCTCCCGCTCGTCGAGCTGGAGGACCGGTTCGCGGAGCGGCTCCGGACCGAGCTCGACCTGGCCGACGTCGCCGTGCGGATCGACGAGCGCGCCAACGCGACGGTGGCCGCGGCGCCGCCGACCGGCGCGCTGTCGAAGCGGGTCCCGCAGGGGAAGCGCGCGGTGTCGGTTCCGGCGCTCGTCCCGACGGGTATCGCTCGCGGCGACGTCGTGCGCGTGCTCGCGTCCGACCTCAGCGTGGACGGGACCGTGCTGGCCGCCAGGACGAGCGGGAAGCCGGAGCCGGGCGCGTCGAAGTCGGCGACCGACCCGGGGGAAGCGGGAGGCGATCCGCTCGGGACCGAACGGACCGACGCCGAGCCGCGAGGGGACGGCGACCCTCGAACCGACGGCGGCGAGGCGCCCGCGGCCCCGCCGGCCGCGAGCGCTCCGACGACGACCGGGGGGGAGGGACGGGTGACGGTCGCAGTCGACCGGTCGGAGGCGAGCGCGCTGCTGCGCGCGGGTCGGGGGCGCGTCCTCGTCCTCTCCCGCGGCACGCGCCGGGAGTACGAGCTCACGACGCTGCTGCGTCGCGCGGGGAAGCGGTTCCGCAAGGTGTCCGTCGTCCCCGGCGGCCCCCTCGACGGCCACACGATCGGCGAGGTGGGCGTCCGCGAGGCGTACGACGTCGCCGTCCTCGCGGCGCGTCACGACTCGTGGACGATCGCGCCGAGCGGCTCGCAGCCCCTCTCCGCCGAGGACGAGCTGTTCGTCGTGGGGAGCCGCGACGCCCTCAACCGGTTCGCGGAGGTCGCGCGATGATCGCGTCCGCAGTCGCCGTCGCGCCCCCCGTCGATGTCGGCTTCGCGCGGCCGCGGCAGGCGGCGGTCACGCTCGTCACGTTCGCGGTCCTCTCGATACTCGTCGCCGGCGCGGCGGCGCTGACGTACCGGTGGTACTTCCGCGACGAGATCCCCGAGGGGGTCACCGTCCTGCTCGGCGTCTCCGTCGTCGCGTTATACCTCAACACGACCTCGCTCGGCGCGATCGCCGCCGGCGAGAGCCCGTCGCTGCTCGAACCGGAGAGCGTCTTCTTCAACGTCGTCTCGCTCGGCGTCGCGGCGGTGTTCGCTCCGGGCGGGCGGTACGTCGGCGATCGGCTCGCGGTCGACGTGTTCGCGCTCTCGGGGGCCAGGCAGCTCGAGGGCGAGCTGAGCGGCATCGTCCGAGCGGTCGGGCGGTTCACTGCCGTCACGCTCCCGTCGGCCGAGGAGATCAAGGACATGGACACCTACGACCCGGTGTCGCCCGAGAAGAAGGCCGAGATGGCCGAGAAGACCCTGCTGTTCGCGCGGAAGCTCTCCGGCGAGGAGCTCCGCGAACGGCTCGTCGAGCGGGTGAAAAGCGACCACGGCGTCGGGTACGTCGACGTCGACGTCACGGACGACGGCGAGATCGAGTACTTCGCGGTCGGCTCGCGCGCGGCGGGGCTCGGCCCGACGCTCGCGCCGGGGTCGGCCGCGGTCGCCGTGGCCGCGGACCCGCCGAACAACGCGACCGCCGGCGACGCGGTCCAGCTCTGGCGGACCGACCCCGAACCGAAGCGGATCGCCACGGGCGAGCTCCGGGGCGTCGCCGGCGACGCGGCGACCGTCGCGCTCGACGAGTCCGACGCGGAGGGGCTCACGGAGGAGGAGTCCTACCGGATCGTGACGCTCCCGTCCGAGCCGCAGGCCGACCGGGAGTTCGCCTCGCTGCTCCGGAACGCCGACGAGACGATGGCGGCGATCACGGTCGGCGCCGGCAGCGCCCTCGCCGGGAGCACCGTCGGCGACGTCGAGGTCGTCGTCGCCGCCGTCCGACCGGAGAACGGGTCGGTACAGCCGATCCCGCGGCGCGGGTACGCCTTCGGCGCCGGCGACCTGGTGTACCTGGTCGGTCGGCCCGACGCCCTCCGTCGGTTCGAGGCCGACGCCGGCGGGGAGCGGGCGGATCCGTCGAGCGTCACGCCGACGGCCGGCTCCGCCTCCGGACGGGAGGGGGTCGAACCGTCCGAAGAAGCTCCCGAGACCGAACCGTCCGCGGGCGACACTGAGACCGAGCCGGACGACGGGGATCGGACCGACACCGAAAGCGAGGCCGGCGAGGGGACGCAACGCTCTTGAGGCGTCCGTGCGGGGTTCGCGTATGGAGTGGAAGCTGTTCGCGGACCTCGCGGAGACCGCCGGCGGCCGCAACGTCGAGGTCGAGGCGTCACCGGGCGACACGGTCGGCGACGCGCTCGACGCCCTGCTTGACGCGCACCCCGCCCTCCGGGACCGCGTGCTCGAAGACGGAGCGGTGGCCGACCACATCAACGTCCTCCGGAACGGGCGGAGCGTCCGCCACGACGAGGGATTGGAGACGACGCTGGAGGAGGGGGACGAGCTGGCGCTGTTCCCGCCGGTAAGCGGGGGCTCGGTCGGGCGATAGATCGGTCGTTTCAAACGGTCGCGCGTCGCATCACTCGGCATGAGCGACGGCGACGGACACGACGAGAGCGACGGGCATGACGGTGAGCACGGCGACGACCCGCACCGCGAGGAGTTCCACGAGAACCCGGTCGGACACACGCGCGCGACGGCCGACATGACGGTCGGCGAGCTGGTCGAGGGGTACGGCGACGCCGGGATCGGCGCGGCGTCGGTCAACGAGGCGGGCGACGTGCTCGCGGAGATGTTCGCGAACGAGGACTGCACCGTCTTCCTCTCGCTGGCCGGGGCGATGGTCCCGGCGGGGATGCGTCGGATCGTCTCGGACCTCATCCGCGACGGCTACGTCGACGCCCTCGTGACCACGGGCGCGAACCTCACCCACGACTCGATCGAGGCGATCGGCGGGAAACACCACCACGGGCGGACCCACGACCCCGAGAAGAGCCTCCGCGAGCACGACGAGGGGCTCCGCGACGAGGGCGTCGACCGCATCTACAACGTCTACCTCCCGCAGGAGCACTTCGCCGCGTTCGAGGGCCACCTCCGCGAGGAGGTGTTCCCGGCGCTGGAGGCCGACCCGGACGCCGAGGGCGACGGGAGCGCCGGGTCGGGCGACGGCGCCGTCTCCATCGCCGACCTCGCGCGCGAGCTCGGTCGCGCGAACGCCGCGGTCAACGAGCGCGACGACGTGGCCGAGGACCCCGGCGTCGCCGCCGCGGCCTACGAGTGCGACGTGCCGGTCTACTGCCCGGCGGTACAGGACTCGGTCCTGGGGCTCCAGGCGTGGATGTACGCGCAGACGGCCGACTTCACGCTCGACGCCTTAGCCGACATGACGGAACTGACCGACCTCGCGTTCGAGGCCGACGACGCCGGCTGCCTGCTCGTCGGCGGCGGCGTCCCGAAGAACTTCACCCTCCAGACGATGCTCGTCACGCCGCGCGCGTACGACTACGCGGTGCAGATCACGATGGACCCGGAGGCGACCGGCGGCCTCTCAGGCGCTACCCTCGAGGAGGCTCGGTCGTGGGGGAAGCTGGAGAAGGACGCGCGCAACGCCTCCGTCTACGGCGACGCGACCGTCATGCTGCCGATGCTGATCGCGGCCGCTCGCGAACGCGTGGAGTAGTCCAGATCACTCGTAATTACATGCAATTAGATTTTTGTGCCGGGAGCTACTGGTCCGACGCAATGAGCGACTACACCACCATCTCGCTGCGGAAGGAGTTCGTCGCGGACGTCGAGGAGTACATCGAAGACGAGCCGTTCGGCTCGGTGAAGGAGTTCGTGAAGCACGTCGTCGTCCAGGAGATGGAGTCGGACGACGAGATCAGCGAGGCGGAGGCCCGCCGTATCGGCCAGCGGCTTCGGGACTTGGGGTACGTCGACTGATGAGCGTCGCCGACGGCGCCCCGATCGACCTGCCCGAGCGCGTGGACAGGGCCGACGCGATCCTCGCCGGTATGCCGCTGCTGTTCGTCGGCGGGTACGGCGCCGCGGCGGCGGTGGTCGAGGGGTGGGTGGTCCCCGTCGCCACCGCCGCGCTGGCGTGCGCGCTGCTGATGCTCGACGGGCTGGTCCGGAACCCGCCGCGCGCTCGGTGAGAGGGACGGCGACGCCGGCGCGTCAGTCCTCCCGCTCCTCCAGTCCGACCGCCTCGGCCAGCAGCGCGTGCGACTCCAGCGCGTCGTCGTGGTCGGGGACCGCGTGCTGGATCATCACCTCGTCGACGCCGACGCGGTCGGCGAGCTGCTCGAGCAGCCCGGCGATCGTCTCCGGACCCCCGGAGATCGACCGCGGCCACTCCCCGTCGTCGAGCGTCGCGGGCGTCGGCTCCGGAACCCCGCCGAGTTCGTCGATCGCCTCCGCGACGCTCGGCGTCGAGTCGCCGAGGTCTCCCCGTTGCATCCGCCGGAAGGTCGCCTCCGCGGGGGCGCGACGGCGTGCGGCGGCCGCGTCGCTCTCGGCAGCGACCGCGTTGACCGCGATCATCCCCGTCGGCTCGTCGGGGCCAATGGGGAGCGCGCCGGGCTCGAACGCGTCGCGGTAGGCCGCGAAGGCGCGCTCCGCGAACCCGGGGCGGATGAATCCGGCGAAGCAGTACCGGAGCCCGAGCTTGCCGGCGATCTCCCCGCTCGCCGGGCTCGACCCGAGCACCCACGGGACCGGGGGACCGTCCCCGGAGCGCGGGACGCCGAGGTCGGCGTACTCGTGCTCGTCCGGGTAGTCGTCGTAGAGGTGGCTCACGAGCGCGCGGATCCGCTCTGCGTGGTCCTCGTTCGGGTTCTCGACGCGGCGGCTCGTCCCGAGCGCGCGGTCGGCGGCCGGCGGACCGTTCGCCCGGCCGACGCCGACGTCGACCCGCCCCGGCGCGAGCCCGTCGAGCGTCCCGAACGCCTCGGCGACCTTGAACGGGCTGTAGCGGTTGAGCAGGACGGCCCCGCTGCCGATGCGGATGTCGTCGGTCGCGCCCGCCAGCCGGCCGAGGAGCACCTCCGGGGTCGTCCCCGCGAGGCGGTCGGTCCGGCCGTGGTGCTCGGCGACCCAGAAGCGCGAGTACCCCAGTCGCTCCGCCTGCTCGGCGGCCGCGACCGTGTTCGCGAAGGCGTCGGCGGCGGTCCCGTCTTCCGGGACCGGCGAGAGGTCGACGACGGAGAGGTCCATGCCCGGGCTCGGCGACCGCCGGTAGTAAGGGTTCGGCCGGCGGCGGAATCGTGGGGTTCAGCCGGCGGCGGAATCGTGGGGTTCGAGGGGTCCGCCGCGACCGGACCCGACGCTACGGGAGTCGAGCGGAAACGAGAGATCGAGAAAGCGTCGTCGTCAGTGGTCGCCGGTCTTCGACTGCCACGCGTAGTCGCGGCGCTTCGCGGACTTGCCGAAGCCGCAGGAGGAGCAGCGCTCCTTCTTGACGTGGTAGGACTTCTCGCCGCAGCGGCGGCACTTCACGTGAACCGTCTTGTTCTTCTTCCCCTGAGAGGGCGTTCCGGAGCCGGTCATGCTTTGATGGTGACGACGTTATCGCCGCGTATAATCGTTGTGTCTTCGATCGCGACGGCGAACTCGCCATCGAGGTCGCCGTCGACGCGGTCGTCAACGTCGGCCTCCGGTTCGATGACGACGTTCATGTGTTGGTCGTAGCCGGATAAGATTCCGTAGTAGGTCGTCCCGTCCTTCAGGTGTACCGTCACCGGCTCCTCGAGCGACGCTTCGAGCACGTCGAGGGGTCGTCCACTCATTGTACGTATCGCCGCCCGTCGCGGTAATAAAAATACCGGGACACGAAGGGACCGGTTGGGTGAAAGTCCGTTCTCGCGCGGCGAGACGGTCTGGTACCGCCGTGTTACCGGTCGGCGCGGGCGCGACCGAACCCCGGTGTTTTTAACACGGGCTCCTGTATCTCGGGACACCACACTCCCGCGGGACACGGTGAGCCGACGTCGGCTCGGCCGTAGCGGGGCCTCAACGACGCGCGGTCGGACGAAGCGCTGACGGCTCCTTGCGGGGTTTCAGTGATGGACGCCGTTCAGGCGTTCGATATACACAAACCATGGAAATCGAAATTGCGACACTCGGCGGTTACGAAGAGGTCGGTCGACAGATGACGGCGGTCCGCGCGGGCGACGACATCGTCATCTTCGACATGGGCCTGAACCTCAGTAAGGTCCTCATCCACGACAACGTGGAGACCGAGAGCATGCACAGCCTCGACCTGATCGACATGGGCGCGATCCCGGACGACCGCGTCATGAGCGAGCTGGAGGGCGACGTCCAGGCGATCGTCCCCACCCACGGCCACCTCGACCACATCGCGGGCATTCCGAAGCTCGCCCACCGGTACGACGCCCCGATCGTCGGCTCCCCGTACACGATCGAGCTGGTCAAACAGCAGATCGCCGACGAGGGGAAGTTCCAAGTCGACAACGACCTCGTGAAGATGAAGGCGGGCGGCACGATGGCGATCGGTGACTCCGAGCAGGTCGAGATGGAGTTCGTCAACGTCACCCACTCGATCATCGACGCGATCAACCCGGTCCTCCACACCCCCGAGGGTGCGATCGTCTACGGCCTCGACAAGCGCCTGGACCACACCCCCGTCATCGGCGACCCGATCGACATGGACCGGTTCCGCGAGATCGGCCGCCAGGACGAGGGCGTCCTCTGTTACATCGAGGACTGCACGAACGCCGGCCGGAAGGGCCGGACGCCCTCGGAGTCGTACGCGAAGAAGCACGTCGAGGACACGCTGACATCGATGGAGGACTACTCGGGCGGGATCGTCGCCACGACGTTCTCCTCGCACATCGCCCGCGTGAAGACGCTCGTCGAGTACGCCCGCGAGATCGGCCGCCAGCCGGTCCTCCTCGGCCGCTCGATGGAGAAGTACTCGGGCACCGCCGAGCGGCTCGACTTCGTCGACTTCCAGGGCGACGTCGGCATGTACGGCCACCGGAAGTCCGTCGACCGCGCGTTCAAGCGGATCATGAAGGAGGGGAAGGGGAACTTCCTCCCCATCGTGACGGGTCACCAGGGCGAGCCGCGCGCGATGTTAACCCGCATGGGCCGCGGCGAGACCCCGTACGAAATCGACGACGGCGACAAGGTCGTCTTCAGCGCCAGCGTCATCCCGGAGCCCACCAACGAGGGCCAGCGCTACCAGTCGGAGCAGCTCCTCCGGATGCAGGGCGCGCGCCTCTACGACGACATCCACGTCTCCGGCCACCTCCGCGAGGAGGGCCACTACGAGATGCTGCAGGCGCTGCAGCCCCAGCACCTCATCCCGGCCCACCAGTCGCTGGAGGGGCGCTCGCCGTACGTGAACCTCGCCACCTCGCAGGGGTACAAGCTCGGACGTGACATCCACGTCACGCAGAACGGCAACGTCATCCAACTCGCCGAATGACGAGCGAGACGAAGGAGGCGCGGGTGCTGGACGCCATCCGCGAGCGGCGCGAACTGGTCAACGCCGCTATCGACGAAGAGCTGCCGGTACAGCACCCGGAGCGCCTCTACGAGGCGACGCGGTACATCCTGGAGGCGGGCGGGAAGCGGCTGCGCCCGACGGTGGCGACGCTCGCCGCGGAGGCCGTCGCTGGCGTCGAGCCGATGAGCGTCGACTTCCGCGAGTTCGCCGCCCTCGACGGGACCGAGGTGGACGTGATGCGCGCGGCGGTCGCCATCGAGGTGATCCAGTCGTTCACCCTGATCCACGACGACATCATGGACGAGGACGAGCTCCGGCGCGGCGTCCCCGCCGTCCACGAGAAGTACGACACGTCGACGGCGATCCTCGCCGGCGACACGCTCTACTCGAAGGCGTTCGAGTTCATGACGGAGACGGGCGCGGCGCCCGAGAACGGGCTGGAGGCGATGCGGATGCTCGCGTCCACCTGCACCGAGATCTGCGAGGGACAGGCGCTCGACGTCTCCTTCGAGTCGCGCGACGACATCCTCCCGGAGGAGTACCTCGAGATGGTCGAGCTGAAGACCGCGGTCCTCTACGGGGCGTCGGCGGCGACGCCGGCCGTCCTGCTCGGCGCCGACGACGAGGTCGTCGACGCGCTGTACGAGTACGGGATCGACTCGGGGCGGGCGTTCCAGATCCAGGACGACGTGCTCGATCTCACCGTCCCCTCCGAGGAGCTCGGCAAGCAGCGCGGCTCCGACCTCGTCGAGGGGAAGGAGACGCTGATCACGCTCCACGCGCGACAGGAGGGCGTCGACGTCGACGGGCTCGTCGACGCCGACACCCCGGCCGAGGTCACGGAGTCGGCCATCGAGGACGCGGTTGCCGCCCTCGAGGAGGCCGGCTCGATCGCGTACGCCCGCGAGACGGCCGAGGACCTCACGGCGCGGTCGAAAGAGCACCTCGAACTGCTCCCCGAGGGCGGCTCCCGGAGCCTCCTCGAGGACCTCGCGGACTACCTGATCGTCCGCGGCTACTGAGCGGGTCGGCGGGCCCACGCGGCCGTCCGGCTCGTCCCCGGACGGCCGCGGCGGAACGGCTCCGATCCCGATCCGGCGGTCCCGTCCGCAACAGACACCGCTTTATCCTCGGTCGCCGTGTTCCCTCCGTGTCCCGGTACCGAGACGTCGTCCTGTTCTTCACGCTCGCCTTCCTGTGGGGCGGTTCGTTCGTCGCCATCGAGGTCGGCCTCGACTACTACCCGCCCGTGCTGTACGCCGCCTACCGATTCGACGTGGCGGCGCTGGTGCTGGTGTCGTACGTCCTCCTGACGGAGGCGGGACCGCTCCCGAGCACGCGCGGCGACCTGGCCGCGATCGGCTTCAGCGGGGGGCTCTCCGTCGCCGCCAACAACTCGCTTTTGTTCGTCGGCCAGCAGTACACGACGAGCGGCATCGCCTCGATCACCTACAGCCTCGTGCCGATCGCGACCGCGGCGGTCGCGGCCGCCTGGATCGGCGGCTCCGACCTCGACGCGCGGGGCGCGCTCGGCGTGGTGCTCGCGTTCGTCGGCGTCGGCCTCGTCGCCCAGCCCGATCCGTCGAACCTCGCCGGCGGCGTCACGATCGGCGTCGGGCTCATCTCGGTCGGCGTGATCGCGGTCGCGGTCGGCAGCGTCGGGCTCCGCACCGTGGAGACGAGCTTCTCCAGCATCGCGCTCACGGGGTGGGCGATGCTGTTCGGCGCCCTGTTGATCCACGGGCTCAGCGCGGGGCTCGGCGAGAGCCAACAGCTCCCGGTCGCGGAGCTCCCGGCGGTCGGTTCGCTGCTGTTCCTCGGCGTGTTGTCCTCGGCGGTCGCGTACACCATCTACTTCACGCTGCTCGACCGGCTGGGAGCGTTCGAGATCAACCTCGTCTCCTACGTCGTCCCCGTCGTCGCGACCGTCGCCGGCGCGGTCCTCCTCTCGGAGCCCGTGACGCCGCTGACGGTCGCCGGCTTCGCCGTTATCGTCGTTGGGTTCGCGCTCCTCAAGCGGCACGCGATCGCCGACGAGGTGCCGCGGCTCCTCTCGCGGGTCGGCGGGCTGTTTTGAACCGTTCGTCGAAATCCGATCCTTCAGACGCGGTCTCGTCCGATACGGCCAAGCGCTGAAGATCGCGCGTGTACGAACGTGCGGGGACCGTCACGGCCAGAGCCCGCGCGTCTCGTGAGCTTCCGCGATCCGCGATAGCGCGACGATGTACGCCGCGTCGCGCCAGGTCACGTTACGCGCCTCGAACTCCTCACGGACGCCCTGCCAGGCAGCCAACATTTCCGTTTCCAGCTCGTCGTGAACGCGGTCCAGCGACCACGCGCGCCGGTTGATGTCTTGGAGCCATTCGAAGTAGCTCACCGTCACGCCGCCGGCGTTAGCCAGAATATCCGGAATCACCGGGAGATCCCGCTCGGCGAAGATCGCGCTCGCCGCGCTCGTCGTGGGTCCGTTCGCACCCTCGATAACGATGTCCGCCGCGACGTCGTCGGCGTTCTCCGCCGTCAGGACGTTTCCGATCGCCGCCGGAATCACCACGTCCACGTCGAGCTCCAGTAGTTCGCCGTTGGTCAGCGTCTCCGGGGCCCCGTGTGTCAGCACCGCCTCCGGCTCTTCGTCGTGAGCGGGAATCGCGCGCGTATCTAATCCGTTCGCATCGTAGATGGCCCCGTTGACGTCACTCACGGCGACGACGTTCGCCCCCCAGTCGTCGAGTAGCTTCGCCGCGTTCGCCCCGACGCTCCCGAAGCCCTGCACGGCGACGTCAGTCGCCGCGATATCCTTCTCGTAGTAGTCGATGGCCTCCTGGGCGATGATCGCGACGCTCCGACCGGGCGCCGAATCGCGCCCCTCGCTCCCGCCGACGACGGGCGGTTTCCCCGTGACGACCCCCGGAATCGTTTCGCCCTCTTGCATCGAGTAGGCGTCCATCAGCCACGCCATCGTCTGCGGATCCGTACCCATGTCGGGCGCGGGAATGTCTTTCGTCGGGCCGATGACGGACCGGATCTCGTCGGTGAACCGGCGCGTCAGCTGTTCCTTTTCCGACTCGCTGAGGTCCTTGGGGTTGACGGCGATACCGCCCTTCGCACCGCCGAAGGGGATGTCCATCACGGCGCATTTCCACGTCATCCACATCCCGAGTCCGACACACTCCTCGCGCGTCACGTCGGGGTGGTACCGAAGCCCGCCCTTGAACGGCCCGCGGACGCTGTCGTGTTGCGCTCGATACCCCGTGTACAGCTTCACCTCGCCGGTTTCGCGTTCGATCGGAACGGTGACCTCGTGGACCCTCTTGGGGTGCTTGAGTCGCTCGATGACGTTCTGATCGATGTCGAGGTGATCGGCAGCCTGCTGGAGCTGGCGGCGCGCCGTCTGTAACGCGGACTCCGGTTCGCTCGGTTCCTCGTCGCGAGCTGTTGCTGTCGAGGCCATCGCTACTCTATCGGCATGCGTCGGTTCCGCATCTCCCCGGCACAGTCGGGACACGTGCCCGGACTGGTTTCCGAAAGCACGACCTTGCCGCATTCAAAACACTCGTAAGGCGATTCCGCGGCCGAATTTTGGGAGGCGTCTCTCATGGTGATCTGAGAGTCCCGGCGGTCTCTCGCAGGGCACTCTATCAAAACGGAGTGGGTACAGGAGGGAATAGTTGGTAGTTGAGTATGAACCCGGTAGGCGTACAGGGTTGTTTATAATACAACCCGATGGACAACGAGAGTCCGGTGAACTACCGGGCCGGCAGTGCTCCGGCATCGATATTTCTGGCGGGTTCAGTCCGTGGAGTGAGTAACGACGGGCGAGTGATCGTCGATCAGCGCCGTGAACAGCTTCCGTTGTGCGGTTCGGATATGCTGATAGAAGGCTTGTGGAGAGATGTCCAGCGAGTCCGACACGGCCTCCCCGGTCGCCTCCCGCGGGGACTCGAAGAACCCGCTGTAGTACGCCGTCTCCAGGACTTCCAGCTGTCTGGCAGTCAGTTGATCGAGCACCGACGCGTAGAGCCCGTGTTCGGACGCCTGTTCCCGGGTCTGTTTCGACGTGAGCGTGACGTCGCGGAAGCGCCCGCTGATGAACTGGGTGACGTCTCTGACCTCGACGCCGTGAGAGAGGTCGATAACCAACTCCGTGTTCGATCGTGAGGCTGTCGCACCTCGGAGGACGGCGCCGTGGTCGGCGAGCTCCGTCGCGAGAAACGGCTCGGAGAGCCGGAGCCGCACCACGCCGCCGGAGTCGCCGCCGCGGATCCGGCGTACGTCCTCGACGGTCCGGAGGCCGTCCGCCGCGTCGACGACGGCGTCGAGCGGCGCGTCGTCGACGGTGACGAAGACGTAGTTTCCGCTGGCGGTCTGTTGGACGCCGCCCTCGTAGGTGAGCGTGCAGTCGGCGGCCTCCGCCAACCGCGTCAGCACGAACGACGGATCGGTGACCGCGTACTCGACCCGAGTCATCGACGTGGTGAGCAGTGCGCGCTTGCGCTCGCTCGCGCTGATGGCGGCGGCGATCGTCTCTCCCAGCTCCGCGAACACGGACTGGATTGTCTCACCGAAGGCGTCCGGCGCGGTCGCGTACACCGTCAGGACGCCGTACGAGAGGTCGTTGTACACCAGCGGGATGCTCAAGACGGAGAGCAGATCGCGTGAAATCGCGTCCTTTCGCCACGAGGCCGCGCGAAGGTCGGCCGCGACGTTCGAGACGAGCGTCATCGATCCGGATGCCGCGGTCCGGCCTGCCGGCTCGACGTTCTCGGCGGCCACGGGGAACGATTGCGTATCGAGGTATCCCCGATCCGCGCCGGCCCACGCCTGCGGCGTCACCGTCTCGCTCGGCCCGTCGAGCGTGCCGATCCAGGCGAACTGGAAGCGGCCGTCGGCGGTGAGGCGGTCACAGACGGTGTGATCGATCTCCTCCCTGGTCTCGGACTGCACGAGCGCCTGATCGATCTCACGGATGGTCTCGTTGATCTGGTTGAGCGCGGTGAGCTGGTCGTTCTGTCGCTGGAGTTCGCGGTCCTGTTCGCGGAGCTGCGACTCGCGGTCGACGCGGTCGAGCGCCGCCTCAGCGGTCGCCGCGAGGAGGTCGGTGAGCTCTCGCGTGACGTCGTCGAACACGCCGACCGCCGTCGAGCCGACGACGAACACGCCGTGGTTGCCGAGCGGGATGTACGCCGCACTCCGAAGGTCGGTCGCGACGTTCGCGAGGCGGTCCGCATCGTGGACGTCCGCGAAGAAGCCGGCCTCGTTCTCGACGAAACTGTGACTGACGAGGTCGTTCCCGTCCGCGTGAACGGGGGGCAGCGGGCCGTGGGCGTTCCGCATCGACTGCGAGTGGACGACGGGCTGGAGGTGATTATCGTCGGCGTCGAAGAGGTAGACGGCGCTCGCGTCGAGGCCCAAGACGTCCGCGGTGTCGTCGACGACGTGCTGGGCGATCTCCTGGTGCGTCTCGGCGTAGAGGAAGTCCCGTGCGGTCTCCTGGAGAGCGGCCAGCGACCGTTCGCGCTGCTTTCGTTTCGTGACGTCCCGACAGCTGTACAGCAGCGTCCCGTCCTGAATCGCGACTTCGCGGACGTTCACCAACAGCGTGTGTTCGCGGCCGGCCTTGTCCGTCGCCGTCGTCTCGATGTTCTTCAGGACGCCCTCGTCGGCGAGTTTCTCGCGATCGAAGAGGTCCTCGCCGAGCAGGTCCTCGATCGTCCCGATCTCCCGGATCTCGTCGGCGGTGTACCCGAAGATGAAGTGCGCGTTCGGGCAGACGTACGTGTATTCGCCGTCCTCGTCGGTCATGAGGACGGTATCGGTCATATTGTTGAGCGTGACGCGGTGGAGCTTTTCGGAGCGTCGGAGCTCCCGTTCGAGGTCGACGCGGTCGGTGATTTCGACGCTGTCGACGATGATCGAGACGAGCTCGCCGCGTTCGTCGGTGACCGGCTGCACGGAGAGTTCCAGAACGCTGGAGCTCGTTGCAGCGTCCTGGATGACGACGGCGTGCCCGAACTCTCCGTCTCCGGCCGCGCCCACGAGCCGACGGATATCGTCTCTCGTTTGGCTGTCGTCGGGCCACCAGGGGAGCGTCCAGAACGGGTCGCCGACGACGGCGCCGGCGTCCGCGTCCACCATGTCACGGGCGGCTTGGTTGACGCGCGTGAGCGTCCCCTCGGGGTCGAGCACCCACGTCGCGGACCTGGTATCGTGGAAGATGGCGTCGAACTGTCGCGCGCGCTCGCGCCGCGTGGCCGAGCGCTGAGCCCTCCGGATCGCCCGCTCGGTTCGCCGTATGGCGTCTGAGACGGCGTCGTCCGACGGGTCGCTGACGGCGATATAATCGGTCACGCCGGCTTCGATGGCCTCGCTGGCGAGTCGCTCGCTGCCGTCGGCCGTCCCCAGAATCACCGGTAGCGTCGTCGACGTATCGCGGATGTGGCGGACAAGGCCGATCCCAGTCGTTTCGGCGAGAGTCTCGTCTGTAACGACGCAGTCGACGGTCGTCTGTCGAAGCTTCTCTCGAGCCGCCGACGCCGTCGGTACGTCGTGGACCGTCGCCTCGAATTCCTCGCGGAGAGCGCCGGCGTATGACGTTATCCACGGCGTGTCGCCGACGACGACGACGGCGGACGCGTCGAGGACGCTACTCGTCGCGGAGTTCATGTGCGGGGCTGAAGGCGCCGATCACAGAGTTCGGTATCACGCGTGATGAGCCGTCGATACTCTCAGATACACTTCGGCCAAACGAGCTCACTCTCATTTAATGTTCAACCCCCCTGTTGAAATCGTTAACTGTTGGTTTTATGTCACCTTCTCGATCGGGATAAGGGGATAACCGACAAAATGGACCGTGCGGTGTGCGGATCCCCTGTATTGACCGAAGTCGGACCTGTGCCCCAGTAGGCGGTTCGACAGGTGCGGTCGAACGGTACGCCGCCGGAATCAGCCCTCCAGCGCGGCGGTGTCCTCGACGATCTCGACCGCGTGGTCCTCGGGCGAGACGCCCTCGTACGCGAGCACGACGGTCCCCTCGTCGTCGAGCACGTACGTGTTCCGGAACACGCCGTCGAAGGTGTTGCCGAACATCTGCTTCTCGCCGTAGGAGTCGTACGCGCTCGCGACTTCGCCGTCGGGGTCGGAGAGCAGCGCGAACGGGAGGTCGTACTTCTCGGCGAACGGCTCCAGGTCCTCGGCGGGGTCGTCGCTGACTCCGATGACGGCGATATCGGCCCCCTCGAAGGCGTCCCACTCGTCGCGGAAGCCGCACGCCTCGGCGGTACAGCCCGGCGTGTCGGCGCGGGGGTAGAAGTAGACCACCGTGTACCGCGCGTCGGCGGGGTCGACGGTGACCGTGTCGCCGTGCTGGTCGGACAGCGTGATGGGGGGTGCGGAGTCGCCCGGTTCGAGCATATCTCCCGTCGATTCGGAGGCGCCTTAGTGGGTTCGGTCCGGTCAGTTCCGCGTTCGACGGCCGGTCACCGCGACGGAGGCCCCGGACTGCCGCCGTCGCCGTCCCTCCGCAACCTCTTTGCGGTCGCTGGCCGAACCGACGGCCATGAGTCACGGATCCCTGGACGACGACGCGGTCGAGAGCTACCGGGAGGCCGGCGCGGTGTTGGTGGAAGCGACGAACGAGGCCCGCGAGATGGTCGAGCCGGGACGGACCCACCTGGAGGTCGCGGAGTGGACGGAGGACTTCGTCCGCGAGCAGGGGGCCGGGCTCGCCTTCCCCGTCAACATCAGCGTCGACCCGGAGGCGTCGCACGCCACTCCGGGCCGCGATGACGACACCGAGTTCGGCGAGGAGATGGTGTGTCTCGACGTCGGCGTCCACGTCGACGGCTACATCGCCGACGCCGCGGTGACCGTCGACCACACGGGCACCCCGGAGCTCGTCGAGGCCGCCGAGATGGCGCTGGAGGCCGCGGTCGACGAGGCCGGCCCAGGCGTCGAGGTCGGCGTCGTCGGAGGGGCGATCGAGGACGTGATCCGCGGGTACGGCTACACCCCCGTCCTGAACCTCTCCGGCCACGGCGTCGAGCGCTACGACGCCCACACGGGCCCGACGGTCCCGAACCGCGGCGTCGACCGCTCCGTCGAGCTGGAGCCGGGCCAGGCGGTCGCCATCGAGCCGTTCGCGACCGACGGGCGCGGGAAGGTCGGCGAGGGAACGGAAGAGGAGATCTTCGAGCGGCAGGGGTCCGGGAGCGTGCGCGACCGCCGCGCGCGGCAGGCCTTAGAGGAGATCGAGGCGTTCGACGATCTCCCGTTCGCGGCGCGGTGGCTGGAGGGCGATCGCGTCGAGATGGCGTTACGGCGGCTGAAGCAGGCGAACGCGGTGAAGGGGTACCCCGTCCTGAAGGAGGCCGACGACGCCCTCGTGAGCCAGGCGGAGCACACCCTGCTGATCACCGACGACGGCGTCGAGGTGACGACGGCTGGGATCCACGGTTTCGACGACTGATGGACCGGATCTACGCCCCGTGGCGGATCGAGTGGGTCGAGCGCGACTCTGACCCGATCGACGGCTGCCCGTTCTGCGTCCTGCCCGAGCGCGAGGACGCCCGCGAGGCCCGGGTCGTCGCCGAGAGCGAGCGCAACTACGTCCTGTTGAACAACGCGCCGTACAACCCCGGCCACGCGATGGTGATCCCGGACGAGCACGTCGAGGACCCGACCGACCTCGACGACGCGACGCTGTTCGACCACGCGCGCCTGAAGGCGGCGACGCTGGCGGCGTTGCGCCGCGACGTCGACCCGCACGGGGTGAACACGGGACAGAACCTCGGCGGGGACGCCGCCGGCGGCTCGATCGACCACCTCCACACCCACGTCGTCCCGCGGTGGAACGGCGACACGAACTTCATGCCCGTGACCGGCGAGACGAAGGTGATCGTGGAGGCTATCGACCGCACGTACGGCCACCTCCACGCCGGCTTCGCCGCCGGCGACGACGTGGTCGATCCGGGCGACGCCGATGCGGGCGATCCGGTGCGGCTGTCGTTCGATATCTGATCTCGGTCAGTACACCAGCTCCCCGGAGATGAACTTCCGGGTGCGCTCGTCCGACGGGTCCTCGAAGATCCGCTCCGTCGGGCCGACCTCGGTGACCCCGTCGTCGAGCAGCACCGCGACCCGGTCGGCGACGCGCTCCGCCTGGTGCATGTCGTGCGTCGCCACGACGACGCCGATCCCGCGGTCGCGGGCCTTCGCCATCGCGTCCTCGATGACGGCGGTGTTCCGCGGGTCGAGGTCGGAGGTGGGCTCGTCCAAGAGGAGGACGTCGGGGTCGTACGCCAGCGCCCGGGCGAACGACACCCGCTGCGCCTCCCCGCCGGAGAGCGAATCCGCCCGCTGGGTCGCCTTCTCGGAGAGCCCCACCACGTCGAGCGCGTCGCCGACGGCGTCGGCGGGCTCGTGCAGCCCGACGAGCGAGCGGAGCTGGGCCTGAAGCCGGTCCGCCCACGGGCGGCGGATCCGCAGCCCGTACTCGACGTTTCGCGCGACGGGCGCGTCGAAGAGGCTCGCCTCCTGGAACACCATCCCGACCCGCCGGCGCAGTGCGAGCCGCTCCGACTCCTCGGCGGTCCACACGTCGGTGCCGTCGAGCGCGACGGCGCCGTCGTCGGGTTCGAGCGAGAGCGCGAGCGTCCGGAGCAGCGTCGTCTTGCCGACGCCGGACGGTCCGATCACCGCGACCACCTCCCCGGAGTCGACGGCCAGCGAGAGGTCGCTGAACACCGGCCCGTCGCCGTACGAGCGCGAGACGTTCCGGAGCCGGAGCATCAGCGGTGCACCCCCTGATCGCCGAGCCGGATCACGACCGCGTTGACCGTCAGCACGAGCGCGACGAGGACGGCGCCGAGGATCATCGCGGTGCCGTACTGCCCCTGTCTGGCCTCCAGTTGGATCGCGGTCGTCAGCGTTCGCGTTTTCGAGATCCCGTCCGCGCCCGTGATGTTGCCGCCGACGATGAGCACGGAGCCGACCTCGCTGATGGCGCGGCCGAAGCCGGCCAGGATCGCGGTCGCGATGCCGTACCGGGCTTCCTTGAGGACGACGAGCGCCACGTCGACGCGCGTGCCGCCGAGCACGCGGGCGGCGTCGCGGACGTTCCCGTCGACGCCGGATATCGCCGCGAGGCTGATCGCCGTGATCGGCGGCGTCGCGAGCACGAACTGCGACATGATCATCGCCTGCTTCGTGAACACGAGTTCGAGCGCGCCGAGCGGCCCCTGGTTGGAGACGGCGAACAGCACGAGGAGGCCGACGACGACGCTCGGGAACCCCATCCCGGTGTTGATCACCGACTTCACGAACTGCTTCCCCGGGAAGTCGGAAAACCCCATCACCACGGCGATCGGGATGCTGAACAGCGTGCTCAGCGCCACCGCCGTGAGGCTCACGTACAGGGAGACGTAGATGATGCTCCAGACGTAGCCGTCCCTGAACGGGAGGTCGAGGAGGGCCGGGAGGTCGGCGGCGACCGGACTCCCGAGGAGGGCCGAGAGGTCTGCGGTGACCGGTCCCCCGAGGACGGCCGGCAGCAGCGGTGCGACTGAGTCGAGCGGCACGCTCACCCGTCGGTGGAGTTCCCACTCCAACCTTCCGGAACGTACTGCTGGAAGTCGGGGTCCTCGGAGACCGCTCTGGGGAAGAACAGCTGCTCGCCGTTCATCTGGTAATCGGAGATCGCGTCTTGGGTCCCGGGACTGGTGATCCAGCCGATGTACGCCATCGCGAGGTCGTAGTTGGCGTTGTCGTGGACGCCGGGGTTGACGGCCATGATCCCGTAGGGGTTCGCGAGGATCTCCGGGCCGTCCTCGATCGGTCCCTGCACGAGGATCGTCAGGTCGACCTCCGAGCGCTGCGAGATGAACGTGCCGCGGTCCGAGAGCGTGTAGGCGCCCTGCTGGTTCGCGTTGTTGAGCGCCTCGCCCATCCCGGCGCCGATCTCCTGGTACCAGTCGCCGCCGGGCTCGGTCCCCGCAGCCTCCCAGAGGTTCAGCTCCTTCGTGTGCGTGCCGGAGTTGTCCCCGCGGGAGACGAACGGCGCCTCCGCGTCGGCGATCGTCGTGAGCGCCTCGGTCGCCGACTCCATCCCCTGGATCCCGGCCGGGTCGCTCTCGGGCCCGACGATCACGAAGTCGTTGAACATCAGGTCCCGGCGGTTGATCCCGTACCCGTTGCGCATGAACTCGTCCTCGAGCCCGCGGGCGTGGACCATCACCACGTCGGAGTCGCCGTTCCGGGCCGACTCGAGGGCCGCGCCCGTCCCCTGCGCGACGGCGTCGACGGTCACGCCGTACATCTCCTCGAAGTCGGCGTGGATCTCGTCGAGCAGCCCCGTGTCGTACGTGCTCGTCGTGGTCGTGAGCGTCAGGGTCTCGCCGGCCACGGCGGCCCCGGTCTCTTCCTGGCTCCCGCCGAACTGCGCGCAGCCGGCGGTGCTCGCTACCGCTCCCGCGCCGAGCGCCGCGACGAATCGTCGTCGATGTATCGGCATGGACACACCGTTGGGCTGATACTAAATATAGCTTCTGCCACCGGTCAACCGCGACCGGTTACTCGCTCACACACGGAGCGATCGAGGTGCGCCGGCGAGGCCGAGCCGGTGTCCGATCCCGTCCCGAGAGCGGTCGGAATCGGAGGGGAAGACGACCGGAATCGGTTACGTCGTCGTGCGGACGCCGGCGTACGGGGAGGGAAAGCGCCAACACCCCCCGGGACGACGGTGTCGACATGGACGAAAGCGGCGACGAGGGCGCCGCCGAAGGGAACGCGGCCGAGGAGAGCGCCGCCGAAAGGAGCACGGCCGAGGAGAGCGCCGCCGGAGCGGGTCGCGGCAGCGCGGCGCTCATCGAGGGCGACGCCGAGTTCGACGGGCGCGACGCCGCGCTCCTCCGAGCGGTCCACGAGACGGGCTCGGTCGCGGGCGCGGCCGGCGATCTGGGGCGTTCGCGGGCGCGGGCGCTCTCGCGGATCGAGGGCCTGGAGCAGGCGTTCGGGACCCTCGTCGAGCGCCGGCGCGGCGGCTCCGGCGGCGGCGGCAGCCGACTTGCGGCTGGCGGCCGAGCGCTCCTCGACCGCTACGACCGTCTGCAGGCCGTGCTCGCCGCGACCGCGAGCGTCCCCGAGACGGTGCTCGACGGGGCGGTCGCGAGCGTCGACGGCGAACTGGTCGACGTCGACACCGCGGTCGGACGGGTCCGAGGGCTCCACGACGGTGCGGCGGCCGGGGACAGGGTGCAGGTGCGGATCGGCGCCGACGCGGTGACCGTGTATAAGAGCGGCGTCGACGTGGACCCGGACGCGACGAGCGCCCGGAACCGACTGCGCGGCGAGGTGGTCGGGATCGACGCGGGCGAGACGGTGTCGACGGTCGGGGTCGCGGTGGACGGAGTGGAGTTTCAGGTGTTGATCACGGCGGAGAGCGCGGAGCGATTGGGATTGTGCGAGGGCGACGACGTGGCGATCCGCTGGAAGGCGACCGCGACGCGAGTGGTGGAGCACGTGGGGCGGTCCGTCCGGGAGTGAGGGCGTCAGTCACGGTGCACCGGGGCGTCGGTAACGGTTATAACCCGGCCGTGTGTAGTGACAACGTATGTCACACGACGTGCCGACCGAAGAGACCCGGGGGCGTCGGTGGTGCGAGACCTGCCGTCTCAGCGTCGAGCCGGTCGCGGGCGACCACGGGCTCGAGTGCCCGAGCTGCGGCGAGGCGCTCTGAGGGCTCGACCACGAGAGGAGGGGGTCCGCGGCGGCGATCGGTTCACTTCCCCCAGAAGGGGTCCCGCTTCCGCTTGGTGTCGAGGTACGCCGCGAGCGCCTCGCGCTCGTCGGCCGTGATCTCCTCTTTCAGCTCCTGTTCGAGGATCTTCGCGTGCTTCTCGGGGACCTCCGTCCAGAGGGTGTCGCCCTCCTCGATGCCGCGCCCGACGGTGGGGCCGTCGATGGCGATGCTCACGCGCTCGCCGGCGCGCGCCTCGTCGACGTCGTCGCCCTGCTTCTGTATCCCGGAGAGCTGGCCGACGCGCTCGAACTCGTTGCCCTCGAACATGCCGACGTTGCGGTTGTTCTGGAGGGTGCCGGAGATGATCTCGACGCCGACGACCGCGGGGTCGTTCTGACGGAACGTGTGGTCGGGGAGGATGCGGAAGCGCGCGGGGCGGACGACCTTGTCCAGCACCGTCTCCTGCTGTGCGCGCTGGCGCTCCTCGACGAACGTCTCGTACTCCTCGATCAGCTGGTAGATGACGTCGTCGGTGAACAGCTTCACGTCGGCGCTCTCCAGCTCCGTCTCGGCGTTCGCGAGGAGGTCGACGTTGAACCCGAGGATGGCCTTGTGCTCGTCCTGGTTCGCGGTCTCGGCGACGGCGATGTCGCGCGGCGCGATGTCGCCGACCTCGGCGCGCAGGATTGGCACCTCCGCCTCGCGGAGCGCGTTCGCCATCGCCTCCAGCGAGCCGAGCGTGTCGGCCTTGACGACGACGCCGTCCTCGGCGGTCTCCACCTCGATCTCCGCGAGCTCGGCTTTCACCTCCTCGACGACCTCGGCCTCCGGGCGGTCGCGGACGACCCGGACCGGCGCGCCGGCCATCGCCCGGTCGAGGTCCGGCGCGGCGATCTTCACGCCGGCCGCGGCGCCGACTTCCGCCACCTTCTCGAACTGCTTCTCGGTGCGGATCTCCTCGAGCGGTCGCGGCTGTAACAGCGCCCGGATCTCGGTGACGATCGGCTCGTCCTGCCCGCCGACTACGATCTTGTCGCCGTTGCGGACCACGCCGTCGTACACCACCGTGTCGATGGTGGCGCCGAACCCGCGCTCGTCTTTCACTTCCAGCACCGTCCCCTCGCCGGGGCCCTGGACGTCGATCTCCATCTCCTCTTTCATGAACCGCTGCGAGAGGCCCATCAGGACGGTGAGCAGGTCGGGGACGCCCTCGCCCGTGAGCGCCGACAGGGGGACGACGCCGATGTTCTTCTGGAAGTCCTGCACGCGCCAGTAGAGGTCCGCGGAGAAGCCGGCGTCGGAGAGCTGGCCGATGATCTCGTAGAGGTTCTCGTTGAGCATCGACTCGGCGCGCTCCGACTGCGCCTCCAGGCTCTTCTGGATCGGCTGGCCGTCCTGGGGGTTCCACCCCGGCGTCGTGTCCACCTTGTTGGCGGCGACGACGAAGGGGGTGCCGGTGCGCCGGAGGATGTCGATCGCCTCCTCGGTCTGCGGCTGGAAGCCGTCGTTGACGTCGACGACGAGCACCGCGATGTCGGCGAGCGCGCCGCCGCGGGCGCGCAGCGTCGAGAAGGAGTGGTGGCCCGGCGTGTCGATGAACAGGAGGCCGGGGAGGTCGAAGTCGGTCGGGTCGATGAGCTCGCCCGCCATCTCGGAGATGGTGTCGAGCGGGATGTCCGTCGCCCCGATGTGTTGGGTGATCGCGCCGGCCTCGCCCTCGCTGACGGCGGAGCCGCGGATCGTGTCGAGCAGGCTCGTCTTGCCGTGGTCGACGTGACCCAACACGGCGACGATCGGCGTCCGAAGGGTGTCCGCGTTTGTGTGGTCGGTCATAGGTGATCGCCCCGAGAAGGTCGGTTACCCCGTATTCCGCCCGGGCGTCAGTTAAGCCTTTCAAAATGCGCCCGGCCGTGTCGCTCGATTCGAGGCCGACTCGCTCGGCGATTCCCGGTCATGATTCGTCTGCGATCCCGGTCATCGTCCGTCGCCCGTCGGACGCCCCCGTGGCGTTTAAGACCGTTGCCACGGACGGTGAGCACATGGTAGATATCCTCGCGGAGAACCTCTCCGGGAAAGCGGTGATGAGCTCGGACGGAACCGAACTCGGCGACCTGTACAACATCACGATGGACCTGAAGTCCGGCGAGCTGAACGACCTGCTCGTCAGCCCGCACGAGCACCTCAGCCCCGAGCGGTCAGGGTTCGACGTCGACGAGATGGGCCGACTGAAAGTGCCGGTCGGGAACGTGAAGGCGGTGAAGGACTACATCGTCGTCGCCCGCTGATGGAAGTCCTCGACACCTCGGCGTTCATCCACGAGTACACCACCGACGACGACGTCGTCTCGGTGCCCGAAGTGCACGAGGAGCTCACCGGCGAGGGGGCGCTCCGCTTCGACGCGATGGAGGGGTCGGGGATGGCGATCCACGTCCCGGCGCCCGAGGTCATCGACAACGTCCGGCGCGCCGCGCGCGGCTCCGGCGACGACGCGGAGCTGTCGGACACCGACACGCGCCTGATCGCGACCGCGCTCGAGCTGAGCGCGACGCTCGTCACCGACGACTACGCGATGCAGAACGTCGCCGAGCGGCTCGACCTCGACGTCGAGCCCATCGCCAGGGACGGGATCACGGAGGAGCGCGAGTGGCGCTTCCAATGCGTCGGCTGCAACCGCACGTTCGACGAGAACAAGGAACGGTGTCCGATCTGCGGCAGCGACCTGACGCGGAAGAACCCGGCGTGACCGGGCTCGGCTAACCGGCCTCGGCCGACCGATATCGGTTGCTATTCACTCGCACGCCACCGACCGATTGAACAGGCGGCCCGCCGACCTCCCGACGTGAACGCATTCGAGACGCTCTCGTCGGACGCGCTCCGGGCCGGCCGGGCCGACGCGCTCGACGACGCGGTCGCGAGCGCGCTGGCCGCCCACCCGCTGGACGGGATCGGGACCGAGTACCCGCACTATCAGGGGCGGGTGGAGGGGCCGGAGGCGCCGCCGCGGCCCGCCGAGAACCACCCCGTCTTCTACGGCTGCTTCGACTGGCACTCGGCGGTCCACAGCCACTGGGCGCTCGTGCGCCTGCTGCGGCTCGTCCCGGACCATCCGGACGAGCCCGCGATCGCGGCGGAGATCGAGGGCCGGCTGACGCCCGAGCGCGTCGCGGGAGAGGTCGAGTACCTCGACGAGCACCCCGGCTTCGAGGAGCCGTACGGGTGGTCGTGGCTGCTGCGACTCGCCGCCGAGTTGCACCTGTGGGACGACCCGCGCGCCGACGCGTGGCGCGAGGCGCTCCGCTCCCTCGAAGACCGGATCCGCCGGGGGACCCGCGAGTCGTTCCTCGAAATCGACCGGCCCCAGCGGGTCGGCACCCACGGCAACACGGCGTTCGCGCTCGCCGGGATCCTCGACTACGCGCGGGTTGTCGGCGACCCCGACCTCGGACGCGAGGCGACGGCGACCGCGCGCCGGCTCTACGCGAACGACACCGCCGCCGTCGTGGGCGCAGAACCCGTCGGTTGGGACTTCGTCTCGCCCGTGCTGACCGAGGCGGATCTGATGCGCCGCGTCCTCGACGCCGACGCCTTCGCGACGTGGCTCGACGGGTTCCTCCCGGACCTCTCGGGGGCGCCGCACGACGCGCTGCTGGAGCCGATCCCAGTGGAGCCCGACGAGGGAGACGGCGCCGCGATCCACCTGATCGGCCTCAACGTCTCCCGCGCGTGGTGTCTCGCGGGCCTGGCCGACGCGCTGGCGGGGCGCGAGGGACCGGCGGCGGCCCGACTCCGGGAGCCCTTGGACGCGGCGGCTCGCCGGCACGCCGAGGCGGGGGCCGCGGGCGTGCTCACCGACGACTACGCGGGCTCGCACTGGCTCTCCTCGTTCGCGCTGTACCTGCTGACGCGGAACGAGGGCGGGATCGCGCCGGGGGCGGGTTAGTTCGCGCCCTTCGACTCCTGGGAGTCCCCGTCGACCGGGCCGACGGACTCGTTCTCGGCGATCCCGAGGGCGTCGTCGGAGAGGTCGCTGCCGTCGAGCCGCGGGACGCGCCCGCGAAGCCGCCGAGCGACGGCCCGCGCCTCGGCGATCTCCACCTCGGCGACCGCCCGGACGAGCGCGGCGGCCCGCTCCGCGCGGGCGCGCTGCCACGACTCCTCGCGGGACTGGTAGGTCCGGATGGCGCGGAGGAACTCGCGCTGGGAGAACTCCGGCCAGTAGGGCGCACAGAAGTAGACGGCGGCCTCGTTCCCGTTCGCGTGCCACGGGAGGAAGTTGGAGGTGCGCTCGTCGCCGCCGGTCCGAACGATGAGGTCGACGTCGCGGACCGGGCGGTCGTACAGCCGGTCCTCGACGGTCTCGACGTCGACGTCGGCGGGGTCGAGATCGCCGGCGTCGACGTCGGCGGCGATCGTCCGGGCGGCGTCGAGCAGTTCCGTCCGACCGCCGTACGCGAGCGCGACGTTCAGCGTGAAGCGGTCGTTGTCGGCGGTGCGGGACTCGGCGTAGTCGACCGCGTCGCGGACGCGGGGCGGGAGCCGGGCGACGTCGCCGATGGCGCGGACGCGAACCCCCTGCTCGTGGACGCGGTCGGCGTCGGCGAACTCCCGGAGCTTGCGCTCCAGCAGGTCGAAAAGCGGCGTCAGCTCCTCGTCGGGGCGCTCGAAGTTCTCCGTCGAGAAGGCGTACAGCGTTAGCTCCGCGACGCCCAGGTCCGCGCACCAGTCGAGCACCCGCTCGGTGGTGTCGGCGCCGGCGCGGTGCCCGTCGGGGGCGTCGTCGCCGCGCTCGCGGGCGTACCGCCGGTTCCCGTCCTGGATGATCGCGACGTGGGCCGGCACGTCCTCGACCTCGCGGCGGAGGTGCCGGCGGTAGGCGCGCTCGCCGAGGTCGCGGAGACGGTCCAGCATACGCCCGAACCGACAGGACCGAGGGATATGTACTTTTACCCTCCGACCCCGCAGATCGCGCCCGATGGACGCCGCCTACGTCTTCGCCGTCGCGTTCCGGCTCGACCCGGACGGCGCGGCGATCGAACCCGACCGCTTCGAGGCGACGATGGAGATCCCCGCTCCCGAGCCCGGCGCGGACGGGTGGGCGTTCTTCCGCGACCGGCTCTGGCGCGGCGAGATCGGGGACGAGCCGTCGTTCCGTCGCCTCGCGAGCGACCGCCTCGGCGTCGAGGTCACCGAGGCGTCCTTCCGGGAGCTCCGGACCGACGAGGCGTACCTCGACGCGCTGAAACGCGAGGTCGCCGCGGACCTCGGTCGCTTCAACGCCGACTCGGTCGACGATGTCCTCCGCAAGTACCTCGGCTCGTCGATCCACGTGCGAGGGGACTGAGACCCCACAACGCACTTATCGGTCCGGCGCCTACTGGCGCGCCCATGGCCGTCGTCGACTACGACTTCCACCTGTTCGACCTCGACGGCACGCTCGTCGACGCGGAGTGGTCGTACACCCGGACGGTGTTCGACCGCGTCGGCGACCGGCTCGGCCGGCGGTTCTCCGACCGGGAGGCGTACGTCCTCTGGCACGGGCTGGGCGGTCCCCGGGGCGGTACCCTCCGCGAGATCGGCGTCGATCCGGACGACTTCTGGCCCGCGTTCCACGCGGTCGAGGACCCGGTCGCCCGCGCGGAGGCGACGTACCTCCACGGCGACGCCGCCCGGCTGCTCGACCGCGTCGACGACGCCGGCGGGCCGACCGGCCTCGTCACGCACTGCCAGCGGTTCCTCGCCGAGCCCGTCCTCGACCGGCTCGACCTGGACGGCCGGTTCGACGCGGTGGTCTGCTGTACCGACGAGACGGGCTGGAAGCCGGACCCCGAGCCGATCGAGCTGGCGATGCGCGAGCTCGGCGTCGACCCGCGGGCGGACCGCGGCTACTACGCCGGCGACGGCGAGAGCGACGTGGGCGCGGCGTGGAACGCCGGGCTCGACGCGGTCCACGTCGAGCGCGTCGGCCACGAGGACCGCGGGCGGTGCGTGCTCGGCGACCGGCGCGTCGACCGGCTCGACGAGCTGCTGGCGAGCGGGTGACCCCTCCCCGCGCCTCGCCCGCGACCGAAACGGACGTGAGTCGGCGCCCGTTAGCCGACCCATGACGAAGTGGTTCCACAGCGGTCGCCGGCGCGACCTCTGCGCGCTGCTGTACGACGCGGGCGAGCTGCGGGCGCAGTCGCTGAAGAACCGGCTGGAGAACCACTACGACGAGCGCATCGATCCCGGCTCCTTCTACGCGACGCTCCGCTCGCTGGTGGAGTCCGGGTTCCTCGACCGCCGCACCGAGGGGATCGCCGACGTCTACGCCCTGACCGACGCCGGCGAGCGCGCGCTCGTCGACCACTACGAGTGGCTCTCCGAGCGCGTCGGAGGCTCCGGACTCACGGCTGACAGGACCCCCGCCGACGACCCCGACCTCAAAGATTAACAACAGTTGGCGCCCAAGTTATTATATGACGGTCGTCAGCGTCTCGATGCCGGAGGAACTGCTTGAGCGGATCGACGGGTTCGCCGCCGAACACGGCTACACGGGGCGCAGCGAGGTGGTCCGCGAGGCCTCGCGGAACCTCCTCGGCGAGTTCGAGGACGCCAAGCTGGAAGACAGGGAGCTGATGGCAGTGGTGACCGTGCTCTTCGACTACGAGACCACGAGCGTCGAGGAGCGGATGATGCGGCTCCGCCACGAGCACGAGGGGCTCGTCGCCTCCAACTTCCACAACCACGTCGGCTCCCGCTACTGCATGGAGCTGTTCGTGCTGGAGGGCCGACTGGAGGATATCTCGGCGTTCGTCGGGAAGATCCGGGCGACGAAGGACACGCTCACCGTCGACTACAGCGTGACGCCGGTCGACGAGTTCGGCGGCGACGCGGTGGCGGAGGCGACCGACGACGACGGTGAGCACGGCCACGGCGGCCACGGCCACGGCCACGCCGAGGAGTAGCCGAGGTCGCGCCCGGCCAGTCGGCACGCGGATCGGTCCGGCTCACCCGTCGAGCACGACGCCGACGAGCGGCACCGCGACACCGACGACGTAGCCGGCGAGGTGCGCGAACACGTTGCTGCCGAACGGGACGACCACCAGCGACCCGATCACCCCGGCGGCGGCGACGCTCGCGCCCGTGACGTACAGCAGCTCCCGTTCGGGGGGCAGATCGAGCCCGACCACCCGCGGCCGGCCGACGCCGGCGTAGAGCCCGACGGCGACGAGGGCCGCACAGAGCGCGAACAGGGACCCGACCGCCGGCAGCGACGGGAAGTAGCCGACGCCGCTCGGCGCGAGGTACGCGAGCGCGAGCGACCCGAGCGCGGCGACGACCGCCCAGCGGGCGTCGACGCCGACGGCGGGGCGGGCGGGAGCGTCCCCGTCGTCCCCGTCGGGCTCGCCCTCCTCGCCCGCCTCGGTCGCCAGCGCGGCGAACCAGACGACGACCACGTAGCCGAGGAGCGCGCTGTTCACGTCGGAGAAGCCGGCGGTCGGCGCGTTCGTGAGGCCGCCGAGCGCGACGATCGTCGCCCACGCCGAGGCGAGGGGGACGACCGCGAGATACACCGCGGCCGCGCCGAACAGCCGCTCGCGCCACCCCGCGACGACGGAGAGGGGGTACGCGACCGCGACGAGCAGCCAGTAGTTGACGAGGTTGTCGAGGAGGTGCGCCGGGCTCGCGTGGACGAAGCTCGACGCGAACGCGGTCCACAGCGCCCACCGGCTCTCGAAGACGCCGCCGGTCGAAAGGGAGAGGCGCCAAGCCTCGGTCCCCGGCGTGAGGCTCACGGCGACGAGCAGCGCCGGCAGCGGAACGGCGACGAGGAAGAGGTCCCGCGGGGGCTGCGCCCGGACCGCCGCGCGAACGCTGGCGAGGAGCCCGCGGAGCGTGGGCGGGTCGACAGCGGCGTCGCCGTCGGTCGCCGGACCGTCGCCGCCTCCCGCGTCGTCGCCGTCTCGCGAGTCCCCCTCGGCGCTCATCTCTCAGGGCGTCGCCGGCCGCACCGTCTCCAGCGCGGCCGCGAAGTCGTCGCTCGTGATCCCCACCTCGTCGGCGTGGTCGTTCGCGGCCGCGCCGTGCTCGTCGGCGACGCGCTCGATGGCGACGAGGGCGGCCTCGCGGCACAGCGAGGCGATCTCCGCGCCGGAGTACCCCTCCGTCTCGTCGGCGAGGCGCTCCAAGTCCACCCCCTCCACCAGCGGCTTCTCGCGGGTGTGGACGTCGAGGATCTTCCGGCGCGCCTCGCGGTCGGGCTCGGGCACCTCGATGTGCGTCTCTAGTCGCCCCGGCCGGAGCAGGGCGGGATCGAGCGCCTTCCGCCGGTTCGTCGCCGCGAGCACGACGAGGTTCGGGTTGTCGCTGGCGCGGTCCAGCTCCGTGAGGAGCTGGGAGACGACGCGCTCGCCGACGCCCGAGCCGTCCCCGCCCGCGCCGTCGCGGTCGGCCGCGATGGCGTCGATCTCGTCGAAGAAGACGATCGCGGGGGCCGCCTGCCGGGCGCGGTCGAACAGGTCCCGGACCGCCTTCTCCGACTCGCCGACGTAGCGGTCGAGCAGCTCCGGGCCGGCGACCTGAATGAAGTTGACCCCGCTCTCGCCGGCGATCGCCCGCGCGAGCAGCGTCTTCCCGGTGCCCGGCGGGCCGTGCAGCAGGATCCCCGTCGGCGGGTCGGCGTCGGCGGCGTCGAACAGGGGCCCGTAGGTCAGCGGCCACGTGACGGCGCGCTCCAGCTTCTCCTTCGCCGCCGAGAGCCCCCCGACGTCAGAGAAGACGGTGGTCGGCTGCTCCGCGACGTACTCGCGCATCGCGCTCGGCTCGACGTTGGCGTGGGCGGCCTCGAAGTCGGCCTTCGAGACGGTCACGTCGTCGAGCGCTTTCGCGTCCGATTCGCGGGCGCGGCGGAGCGCCGTCATCGCCGCCTCCTGCGCGAGCCCCTCGATGTCGGCGCCGACGAACCCGTGCGTCCGGCCCGCGATCCGGTCCAAGTCCACGTCGTCGGCGAGGGGCATCCGGCGCGTGTGGACGTCGAGGATCTGGCGGCGACCGGCCTCGCCGGGGACGCCGATCTCGATCTCGCGGTCGAAGCGCCCGCCTCGGCGGAGCGCGGAGTCGAGGGTGTCGACGCGGTTCGTCGCGCCGATGACGATCACGTCGCCGCGGGCGTCGAGCCCGTCCATCAGCGAGAGCAGCTGGCCGACGACCCGGTTCTCCACGTCGCCGCCGTCGTCGCGCTTCCCGGCGATCGAGTCGATCTCGTCGAAGAAGATGATCGCGGGGGCGGCCTCGCTCGCGCGGTCGAACACGTCCCGGAGGCGCTCTTCCGACTCGCCCTTATACTTCGACATGATCTCCGGGCCGTCGACGGTGATGAACTCGGCGTCGACCTCGTTGGCGACGGCCCGGGCGATCAGCGTCTTGCCGGTGCCCGGCGGCCCGTGGAGGAGGACCCCCTTCGGCGGGTCGATTCCGAGCCGGGTGAACACCTCGGGCTCGGAGAGGGGGAGCTCGATCGTCTCGCGCACGAGCTCCAGTTCCTCGTCTAACCCGCCGATGTCCTCGTAGGTCGCGCCAGCGGTGTGATCCGCGGGGGGAGCGGTCCCATCGCCCTTCGGTCGGGCGTCGCTTCCGGGCGGCGTGGCCCGGTCCGAGCGTGGGCGGTCGGAGCGGTCGCCGCCGCCGGACGCGTCGGTCGTCCCGCGTTGGCCCTCCAGATCGGCGTCGTCACGGCTCTCGGACCGCGCGGGCCCGTCGCCCTCCCCGTCCCCGTACGTCACCGAGACGTCGGTCCGGTTCGTCACGCGCACCGTCCCGGCCGGGTCCGTCTCGGCGACGACGAACCGGAGGCCGCCGAGCCGCTCGACGTGGACCGCCTCGCCCTCGGTGACGGGGCGGTCGCGGAGGTCGCGGGCGAGCGCGCGCTCGACGACCTCGCGGCTCACGTCGACGTCGGCGAGCCGCGCGGGGGCGGCGAGGACGACGCTGTTGGCGTCCTCAACCGTGACGGGCGCGACGGTGACGGCGTCGCCCACCTTCACGCCTGCGTTCGCACGGGTGTCGGCGTCGATGAGGACGGAGCCGTCAGCCGCGTCGGGACCGCCGGGCCACACTTTCGCGACGGCGACGCGGTCGCCGCGGATCTCGACGGTGTCGCCGCTGAGGAGGCCGAGCCGCTTCCGGGCGGGTTCGGGGAGTCTGGCGATCCCCCGCCCCGCGTCCCGCTTCTCGGCGGCACGCACCGTGAGCCGGAGGCCTGCGGAGTCGTTCATAAGCCTCGTACTCGCCGATGACCCTTTACCCTTGTCCGGGGACGGGCGAGGGAGGCGCAATACGCGCCTCGCCCCCTCCCTCGGCTCCGCCGCGCCGCCGACCGCAACCCCCTTACCTCGGCCGGGCCCGCCTTCGGGTATGCAACCGACAGGGCACCTGCGCGGCGACGCGGTACACGTCGCCGGCGACGCCCGCCAGCGCTTCTACGACTCCCGGGGCTACGGGCGCCCGCTCGACGGGAACGAGATCGCGCTCTCGCGCGTCGAGGCGGCCCACCTCCTCTTCCGGGGCGACCTCTCCGGGGTCGCCCTCGCCCCCGACGCCGACCCGGTCGGCTTCGAGCGCTTCTTCGTCGAGAGCGCGGCCGCCGCCGACCGCTTCGCGGTGCGGTACCTCGTCTACTCGGACCTCCGCGACCGAGGCTTCTACCTCTCGCCGGCCCGCGAGCCGTGGCCCGGCGGGACCGCGGACGTCGCCGACGCGGTCGACTTCGTCGCCTACGAACGCGGCTCGACGCCCGACACGGGGAACGTGGAGTACCCGGTGCAGGTCGTCGGCGAGCGCGAGGAGCTCGCGGCCGCCGGGCTCGCCGGACGCACCCTCGCGGTCGTCGACGAGGAGTCCGACATCACCTACTTCGCGGCGACCGAGGGCCGGATCGAGGGCGCGACCGACTACGACCCGCCGGACCGGCTCGACGGGGTCCTCCTCTCCGACCGCGTCGTCGTCTGGGACGCCCCCGAGGCCCTCTACGAGCGCGGCTTCTACGGCCAGCCGCTCACCGGCCGCGCGGCCGCGGTCGAGGGCGCGCTCCAGCTCTCCCTCGTCGAGGCCGCGTCGCTCGCGGCCGACGGCGTCCTGTCGCTGTCGGCGTCGGTCGGGGCGGCGGGCGAGACCGCCGGCGAAGACGGCGCTGACGGGACGGCGCCGGACGGCCCCGCCGCCGCGGTCGTCGCCCGCGGCCGCGACGTCGAGGGCGAGCGGTTCGACCGCCGGCTCGCCGTCTACAAGCGCCTCCGCGCGGCCGACGCGGTCCCGAAGACCGGCTTCAAGTTCGGCGCCGACTTCCGGACGTACCTCGACGTGGAGACGGTCGAGGACCTGCCGCACTCCGAGCACCTCGTGCGGGTCGTCGACGCCGACCACCGGTTCTCGCCCCGCGAGCTCTCGCTCGACGTGCGGCTCGCGGGAGGCGTCCGCAAGGAGATGGTGTTCGCCCTGACGGCGGTCGGGAGGGACGCCGACGGCGACGCCCCCGGAAACGCCGGCGACGCGGCCCGCGACGCCGACGTCGAATGGCTCTCGATCACGCGGCTGACGCCCTGATTGGCGGGCGGCTGACGCCCCGACGGGCGCCGGCGGGATCAGACGACGCCGCCCACCGAAGCGAGCGGAACCGTTTTCCGGCGCCTGATTCTCTTGCCGGCCATGAGCGAGCACTCCGTGTTCCCCTCCGACTCGGACGCCTACGACATCTCCACGGTCGACCTCGACGACGACCGCTACGAGGTGAAGCAGTCGGCGATCCGGAACAAGTACACCGTTCGCGACAGCGCCGGGAACGTCGTCTTGCGCGGGAAACAGAAGATGTTCAAGCTGAAAGAGGAGTTCCCGTTCGTCACCGGCGACGGCGACGACGCCTTCTCGGTGAAGGCGGGCGGGATCGTCGACATCGGCGGCAACTACGCCATCGTCGATTCGGGCACCGGCGAGGAGGTCGTCGTCCTCGACGAGGACTACTCGCTGTTCGTCGAGAACTGGACGATCCGCGACCCCGAGACGGGGGAGGCGCTGGCGACCATCAAGTCGAAGAGCAAGCTGATGGCGGGGCTCCGGCACCTGATCTCGGCCGCGAACCTCGTCCCGAACAAGTACGAGATATTCGACGCCGACGGCGGTCACGTCGGCGACATCGAGGGGAAGTTCTCGCTGCGCGACGCCTACACGGTCACCATCGACGACGCGAGCGACGTGCCGAAGGAGGCCGTGGTGGCGGCCGCGTGTATCCTCGACGCCCTAGAGAACCAGTAGCGGTTTCGAAGCGACGCCCGAACGCGGTCGGAAGAGGAAAGAGCTATACTCGGATGCGCCGAGCGTCCGCCCATGCAGCTGCCCGAGACGTTCGATCGGTCGCTGGCGCTCCGGCAGTCGGCCGTCTACGTCGTGGCGTTCTGTGCGGTGTTCGCACTCGTCTCGTACGTCGCCGAGGGGAGCATTCCGCTCGGCGTGGCGACCGGCTTCGTGATGGCGGCCGTCGCGATCGGCTACTACGCGTGGAACGGGGAGCTCGGCGTCCCCCCGCAGGAGGAGTAGCCCGCCCCGGCGTGATCGAGGGCGAGTCCACCTCGTGGTGACCGAGACGCGGGGCGCCGCCTACTCGCCGCCAAGCTTCGTCTCGCCCACCGCGTCGTGGCCCTCGATGACCTCCGTGCCGCCCATGTAGGGTCGGAGCGCCTCGGGGACGGTGACGGTGCCGTCGTCGTTCTGGTAGTACTCCAGGATGGCGACGACGATCCGCGGGACCGCGAGCCCGGAGCCGTTCAGGGTGTGGAGGTGCTCCGCCGACTCGTGGTGCTCCTCGCGGTAGCGAATCTGCGCGCGGCGCGCCTGGAAGTCCTCGAAGTTCGAGATCGAGGAGACCTCCAGCCAGCGGCCGCCGCGGTCGGGTCCCTCGTCCATGTCGTCGGCGGGCGCCCACACCTCGATGTCGTACTTCTTCGCCTGCGTGAACCCCAGGTCGCCGGTGCACATCTCCAGGATGCGGTAGGGGAGCTCGAGCCGGCGCAGCACCTCCTCGGCCTCGTCGACGAGGCCCTCGAAGCGCTCGTCGCTCTCCTCCGGGCGCACGAAGTTCACCATCTCCACCTTGTTGAACTGGTGGACGCGGACGATCCCGCGCGTCTCGGTGCCGTGTTCGCCCGCCTCCTGCCGGAAGTTCGGCGTGTACGCCTGGTACTTCAGCGGGAGGTCCTCGCCGAGCAGGATCTCGTCGCGGTGGAGGTTCGTCACGGGCACCTCCGCGGTCGGGAGCAGCCAGAGGTCGTCGTCGTCGTACTCGTCTTCGTTGGTGCCCTCGACGCGATAGGCGTCCTCGGTGAACTTCGGGAGCTGTCCGGTGCCCCGCATCGACGCCGAGTTGACCGGGATCGGCGGGAAAACGTCCTCGTACCCCTGCTCGCGGTGGATTTCGAGCATGAACTGGATCAGGGCGTGCTCCAGCCGGGCGCCGTCGCCCTTCGCGACGTAGAAGCCGGCACCCGCGACCTTCGCGCCGCGTTCGAAGTCGAGGATCTCGAGGTCCTCGCCGAGGTCGTAGTGCGGCACCACGTCGCCGGGAAGCTCCCGGAGATCGTCGAACCCCTCGCGGCGCCGCTCGACGTTCTCCGATTCGTCGGCGCCGACCGGCACCGACTCCTGCGGGATCTGCGGGAGCTCGAGCAGCGACTCCTCCAGTTCGGCCTCCAACTCGTCGGCGCGTTCCTCGACCGCTTGGAGTTCGGCCTTGAGCTCTTGGGAGCGCTCGATCGCCTCGTCCGCTTCCTCGTCCTTGCCGGCCTGTTTGAGCTCGCCGATCGTCGAGGAGACCTCGTTGCGCTCATGGCGCAGGTCGTCGCCGCGGCTCTTCAGCTCCCGCCACTCCTCGTCGACGTCGAGTATCCGGTCGAGGTCCACGTCGACGCCCTTGTTGGCGAGCGCCTCGCGGACGACCTCGGGGTTCTCCCGGACGAACTGTCGAGACAGCATTTAACGGGGATTCCGCGGGGCGACCCAAAACCGTATCGGAGCGTCGGCATCGATTGGCACGGGGCCAAGAAGCGGTCTCGGCGGGGGCGGTCCAACCTAAAAGCCCCGGGGGCGGAACTCGCGAGAGCGAACGGCGGGGTCGCCGTCTCAGGGGATGAACGCGAAGTTCGCGACCACCATGAGGATCGCGAGTCCGGCGACGACGACGCCCATCACGCGCATCAGCAGGATCCGCGTCTCGCTCGGCTCGATCCGCGTCCTCCCGTCGGGACCGCTGGCCTGCCAGCTCGTCAGCCGACGCGGGAACGCCGCCATCGCCAGCGCGCCCGCGGCGACGAGGAGGGGGACGGCGACGAAGAACAGCCGGAACGGGGCGGGGAACATGTCCGAGCGATGGCGACGCGAATCAACAAAATCTTACGGTGTCGACGACCGCCGCTGAGCCTCGCGGTGCCGCCGGCGTCCGCCGGTCGCGCTCTCAGTACCCGCCCGGCAACGCCATACCCACCGCGAGCGCGACCAGCGGCACCGCGGCGACGACGGCGTACCACACTCCGGCGGCGACGAGGAGGGCCCACGTCCCCGGCCCGTACCCCGTCGGGTCCCAGTCGACGCCGAGCCGCGGGAGCCCGGCCCCGGCGACCGCGGGGGCGACGAACCCGACGAGGACTCCGCCGAACAGCGCGGTGTCGAGGAACCCCTCGCTCCAGCCGGGCCCCGCCGAGTCGACGAGCCACACCGTCAGGACGACGCCGACGAGGTACGGGACCGAGAGCGCGAGCGCGACGCCGACGTACGAGGGGGCGAGCCGCCCCGCCGGCGGGAGCGCGACGAACAGCGCCCGGAGCCGCGCCGAGAGCAGGAAGGGGGTCCAGCAGACGGCGGCGACGAGTCCGGGGAGGGCGAACAGCGCGAGCGTCCAGAGCCAAGCGACCGCCGTGTCGACGACCGCGGGCGCGGCGGCGACGCTGACGGGATCGAGGACCATACGCCGTCTCTCGCCGGACGTGTCAAACGCTTTGTGGTGGCGGGGTCGCGGCGGATCGCGCGGATCCCGCGCTTTCGCGGATCACACGCTTTAAGCGTCGCGCCGCGAGCGCGTACGCATGCTCATCACCGGCGCGGAGCTCGCCGACGGACGCGTCCGCGACGTTCGGATCCGAGACGGGGCCATCGACGCGGTCGAACCGACGAACGCCGGGCTCGACCCCGACGCGGGCGAGCGCGTCGTCGACGCCCGCGGGCGACACCTCCTGCCCGGCGCCGTCGACGTCCACGTCCACTTCCGGGAGCCGGGCGGGAGCCACAAGGAGACGTGGGCCTCCGGCTCGCGGAGCGCGGCCGCCGGCGGCGTGACGACGGTCGTCGACCAGCCGAACACCTCGCCGCCCACGGTCGACGGCGACGCGTTCGACGAGAAGGCCGAACTCGCCGCCGACTCGCTCGTCGACTACGGGATCAACGGCGGCGTCACCGCCGGCTGGGACCCCGAGAGCCTGTTCGAGCGGCCCCTGTTCGCGCTCGGCGAGGTGTTCCTCGCCGACTCGACCGGCGAGATGGGGATCGCCGTCGACCTGTTCGAGGACGCGCTCGCCGAGGCCGCCGCCCGCGACGTCCCCGTCACGGTCCACGCGGAGGACGAGACGCTGTTCGACGAGACCGCGCTCGACGGCGACCTCGGCGGGGCCGGCACCGCCGCGAACGCCGACGCGTGGTCGGCCTACCGGACCGCCGAGGCGGAGGTCGCCGCGATCGAGCGCGCCCTCGACGCGGCCGCCGAGAGCGACGCGCAGGTGCATATCGCCCACACGTCGACGCCGGAGGGCATCGACGCCGTCGTCGCCGCTCGGGAGTCCGAGAAGGAGGGAAGCGGAGACGAGGAGGCGACCGCGGGCGCCGCCCCGCCCACCTGCGAGGTCACCCCGCACCACCTGTTCCTCTCGCGTGAGAACGCCGGCCGGCTCGGCACCTTCGGCCGCATGAACCCGCCGCTCCGCTCCGAGGAGCGCCGGGCCGGCGTCTTCGAGCGCCTCCGCGACGGCGACGTCGACGTCGTCGCCACCGACCACGCGCCCCACACCGTCGCCGAGAAGCGGCGGGGGCTCGCCGACGCGCCGAGCGGCGTGCCCGGCGTCGAGACGCTCTACCCGCTCCTCCTGGAGTCCGTGCGCAAGGGAGAGCTGACCATGGAGCGCGTCCGCGACGTCGCCGCCGCCAACCCCGCGTCGATCTTCGGGGTCGAGTCGAAGGGGCGGGTCGCCGAGGGCGCCGACGCCGACCTCGTCCTCGTCGACCTGACGAACCCGCGGGAGATCGAGGCGGGCGCGCTCCACGGCGCCTGCGGCTGGACGCCGTTCGAGGGGTTACAGGGCGTCTTCCCGGAGCTGACGCTCGTCCGTGGCGAGGTCGTCTACGAGCGCGACCCCGTCACGGGCGCGGAGTCGTTCGGCGAGTCGGCCGGTCGGAACGTCCGGCGGTCGTAGGTCGGACGGTCCGAGCCCGGATCGCCCGCGTACCGGCGGTGCCGCTCGGCGGAACGCATATGTCGTTGCTATCCTTAGCGAGGCCATATCGATGGTCGTGGGTGTCCTTGACACGAGACGTGGTAGCGAGACGGGCGTACGAGCGGCCCGGACCGCCAAGCGGCGACCGCCGTCATGACGGACGCCGCGGAGACGGGACCGACCGGGGTCGACGCCGACGGAACGGGCGAGGCGGAGCGGCCCCCGATGGCGCTCGACGAGGTCGCCGCGCTCGCGGAGCGCGTCGTCGACAACGTCGAGGCGGTGATCGTCGGGAAGCGTGCGGCGGTCGAACACGTCGTGGTCACGATCCTCGCCCGCGGGCACCTCCTTGTGGAAGACGTGCCCGGCGTCGGAAAGACGACGCTCGCGAAGGCGGTGTCGCGCTCGGTCGACGGCTCGTTCAAGCGCGTCCAGTTCACGCCGGACCTGCTCCCGGCCGACGTCACCGGCGTCAACGTGTTCAACCAGCGGACGGACGAGTTCGAGTTCCAGCCGGGCCCCGTGTTCGCCAACGTCGTCCTCGGCGACGAGATCAACCGGGCGCCGCCGAAGACGCAGTCGGCCCTGCTGGAGGCGATGGAGGAGGGGCAGGTGACGACCGACGGGGAGACGCGGGTGCTCCCGGACCCGTTCTGCGTGATCGCCACCCAGAACGACGTCGAGCCCGGTCAGACGTACGAGCTCCCGGTGGCCGAGATCGACCGGTTCACGAAGAAGATCCGGCTCGGCTACCCGAGCACCGAGGACGAGGCCGAGATCATCGGGCGGATGGCGGGCGACCACCCCGTCGACGCCGTCGAGCCGGTCGCGTCGATCGGGGAGGTCCGGCGCGCCCGGGCCGCCGTCGCCGACGTCGACGCGACCGAGCCGGTCCGAGAGTACGTCGCGCGGCTGGCGACGTACACGCGGCGGAACGCCCGGCTCGGCGTGAGCCCCCGGGGGAGCCTCGCGCTGCTCCGGGCCGCGCAGGCGCGCGCCGCGCTCGACGGCCGCGGGTACGTGATCCCCGACGACGTGCAGGCCGAGGCGCCGACCGTGCTCGCGCATCGCGTCCGCTCCGACTCCGGGACCGACGGGGCGGAGGTGGTCGAAGACTCCCTGAACCGGACGAGCGTGGAGTGATCGCCCGTGTCCTCGCCGACTCTCACCCGCCGAGGCCGCGTCGTCGCCGCGGTCTGCGTCGTCGGCGCTCTGATGGCGCTTGCGGCCGGCGGGCGGTCGCTGGAGGCGGTCGTCCTCCCGAGCGCGGTCGCGCTCGCGGCGGGGTACGTTCAGCTCGCCCGGATCGAGGAGCCGGCGGTGAGGCGGGAACTCCCGCCCGACGGGTTCGTCGGCGAGACCGGTGAGGTGCGGATCGCGTTCCGCGGCCGGGGACCGAGCGGTGAGGTGTCGCCCGCGTACGTCGCCGACGTCGACGACGCGCTCGACGACGGGCTGGAAGGGCCGGAGGGACCGGTCCGCACCTCCGTCGGCGGCGCCCCCGCGACGTACCGCGTCCGCTACCTGCGCCGGGGGGAGCGGCGCTTCGGCCCGGTCACGGTGGCCGCGAGCGACGTCCTCGGGCTCTTCGAGCGACGGGCGGTGATCGAGGCGGACGACGCGGCCCTCGCGTACCCGGCGTGCCGCGAGATCCCGACGTGGTTCCGCCGGGCGCTGTACGCCGACGACGCCGTCGGGGCGAGCCGGCGGCGCGAGGAGTTCGACCGGCTCCGGGAGTACGCGCGCGGCGACCCCCTCCGAGACGTCCACTGGCCGGCGACGGCGAAACACGACGAGCTCGTGGTGAAGGCGTTCGCCGCGGAGACGGAACGCGGTCGCGTGTCGATCGCGGGCGAGACCGCCGGCGGGAGCGGGAGACCGAGCAGGGTCGAAAGCGCGGCCGATCGGGGCCCCGACGACGACCTGGCGAGCGCGGCCGCCAGCCTCGCGCTGGCGCTGCTGGACGACGGCGTGCCGGTCGACCTGACGCTCCCCGGCGGCGAGGTCTCGGCCGACCCGGGCGCTCGCGGGCGGCGGGCCGTGCTCGAACTGGCCGCGCGGACCCGTCCCGGCGCGGTCGGCGTCGAGGACGCGGACGTCCGGATCGTCGCCGACGAGCGCGGCGCGCGGTACCGCGTCGGCGACCGGGCGGTCCCGTTCGACGAGGTGGCCGGGGCGACGGTTCGCGGAGCGGCCGACGGTGAGACGGACGCCGACGAATCGGGGAGCGATCCCTCGGACGCCGCCCCGGGCGCGGCGGTCACCGACGGGCTGGCGGCCGGAGAGACCGCGGTCGACGGCGGAACGTCCTCGGACCGAAGCGAGGTGATCGACCGATGAAGGGCCACCCGCTCGGCGGTCGCGGGGGATCGGACCGGGGCGGGGCGTTCCGGAGCCGCGGGTCGCGAGGAGCGGGCGACGACGAGGAGGGCCCCGGAGACGGCACCCTCCGCGGGTGGCTGCGGGCGGTCGTCGAGCCGCCGGTGCTCGGCGTCGCGGTCGTCACCGCGGCGTACCTGTCGGTGTTCCTCGCCGCGACCGACGTCGTCGGCGGGACGGACCGGGTCGCGGTCGCCGTCGCGGTCGCCGGCGCGGCCGGCTTCCTCCTCGCGCGCTACGTCGGCGAACGGGCCGCACTCCGGCTGACCGGTCTCCTGTTCGCCGCGACCCTCGCGGGGTACTACTTCGCGATCCCCGCGAGCCAGCGCGCGCTGTTCTCGGTCGAGCGGGTCGCGATCGACGTGGTCTCGCTGTTGACCGGGCTCTCGATCCTCCGGCTCGCGCTCGCGGACGTGTGGGTGCTCGCGGTCGCGCCCGTGCCGACGTTCCTCGTCGGCTACCTCGTCGGCCGCGGGCGCCACGTCGGCGCCGCGGGGGTCGCGGGCGGCACGCTCGTGTTCCTCGTGCTCACGGGCGACGCGGGCGGGACGACCACGCTCGCCGGGGTCGTCGGCGTCGCGCTCGCGGCCGGCCTCTCGACGCTGTCGACGCCCGGCGGGATCCAGGACCACGGCGACACCCTCGCGACGGTGCTGGCGGCGATGGTTCTCGTGAGCGCGACGCTCACCCTCCTGCCGGCCGGCGCGGCCCAGCCGTGGGGCGTCGACCGCGGCACCCCGACGCTGGAGTCGTCGATCGAGGCGGACGACGAGGTGGAGGTCGTCGGCCCGACGCGGCTCTCGCCGGCGGTGCGGTACACGATAGAGAGCCCGATCGCGACGAACTGGCACGCCGGCGCGTACGACACCTACACGGGCGACGGGTGGGTGCGGTCAGGCGAGCAGTCGCCGCTGGAGGGGGAGCTCGACGGTCCCCCCGGCGACGCGACGAACGCGACCGTCACGATCACCGCCGAGACGGAGTCGCCCTCGCTGCCGGCGCCGTGGCAGGTCGTCGACGTGCGCGGGCCCGCGGCCCAGACCGCGCGGGTGGACGAGCACGGGACGCTCCGGCTCGCCGAGCCGCTGGGGGCGGGCGAGTCGGTCACGGTCGAGAGCCGGGTGCCCGACGCCGACCCCGCTGCGCTCCGGAACGCGAGCGCCGACTACGACCCCGCGGTCGAGGACCGGTACACCCAGCTCCCCGAGAGCACGCCCGACCGCGTCGGCGAGCGCACCGAGGAGATCGTTTCGGCGGCGGACGCGGAGAACCCGTACTATCGGGCCGTCGCGATCGAGCGCTACCTGCGCGAGGAGTACGACTACTCGCTGACCGTCCGAAAGCCCGACGGCGACGTGGCCGACGCGTTCCTCTTCGAGATGGACGCCGGCTACTGCGTCTACTTCGCGACGACGATGACCGCGATGCTGCGCTCGCAGGGGGTCCCGGCGCAGTTCGTCACGGGCTACTCCGAGGGCGAGCGGGTCGGCGAGGACCGGTACGTCGTCCGCGGCCAGGACGCCCACGCGTGGGTGAAGGCGTACTTCCCGGGGCACGGCTGGATCGCGTTCGACCCGACCCCGCCCTCCGAGCGCGACGAGGTCCGGACCGCTCGACTCGCCGACGCGCGCGCCGCGGGCGACGACGATGTCGACGTACCGGCGTCGGAGCCCGAGCCGGGGACCCCGGCGATCGTCCCCGAGTCCGGGAGCCCACCGACCGCGGTGGAGGGGACGAACGACAGCAACGGAACGGCGGCGACCGGCGACGCCGCGGACGGAGACGCCGACGACCGCCGGGAGGCGGTCGGAGCGAGACAGGAGGGGCTCACCCGCGGCGCGGTGAGCGGCGAGGCGCGGCCGAGCGGGGACGACTCCCCCCTTCCGTCGGGAGAGACCGTCGCGTACTGGCTGTTCGCCGCCGTGATCGCCGTCACCGGCGCCCGTCTCTTCGGCGTCGGCGAACGAGCGCGGCGCGCCGCGCGGCTCCGGCTCCCGTGGATCGGCTCGGACCCGACCACGGACGCGCGGCGCGCGTTCGCCGACCTGGAGTACCTGCTCGCTCGTCGCTACCGCACGCGACGCGCCGGGGAGACCCCGCGGGCCTACCTCCACGCGCTCCGGCTCCGCGGGCTCGACGAGCGCGCGCTCGCCGTCGGCGAGACGTACGAGCGGGCGACGTACGCCGGGACGGTGACCCGCGAGGAGGCCGACGAGGCGCGCCGAACCGTCCGGCGGCTCGCGCTGGAGGCGACGCCGATTCTCGGTCGGTTGTTCGACTGAGGCGTCCGGACGGCGCCGATCCCCGTTCGCGCGCTCGATCCGGTCGCTGGTCCGAGAGAACGGGCGACGGACGTCCGACGCGGCCGCACTCCCGACACTATTTAATACGGTCACCCTGTAGGTTCGGCCGTAATGTCGGAAGTCTGCTCGACGTGCGGACTGCCCCAGGAACTCTGCGTCTGCGAGGACGTCGCGAAGGAGTCCCAGCAGATCAGCATCCGCATCGACGAGCGCAGGTACGGTAAGGAGGTAACGGTCATCGAAGGATTCGACCCGAAGGACGTCGACCTGAGCTCCCTCTCGTCGGATCTCAAGTCGAAGTTCGCCTGCGGCGGCACCGTCGAGGACGGCGCCATCGAGCTGCAGGGGAACCACTCGGGCCGCGTGGAGGACTTCCTCCGCGACAAGGGCTTCAACGTCGCGTGACCGTCACCTGACCGTCCGCCGTCGAGCGATTCACGGATCCGGTTTTTCGAACGACCCCGTCCGACGAGCCGCGGTGCCGTGGGTCACATCCCTGCGACCCGCGGCGCTCTCCGATCGCTCTCTCAGACGAGCAGCGCCGCCCGGCCGACGACGAACGCGGCCGCCGCGAGGAAGGTGCCGTACTTGAACCGTCGCTGCGCGCTCGCCGGGTCGCCGAACCCCTCGTAGCAGGCGTACAGCATGACCGCGTCGGCGACGGCGACGAGCAGGAGGTAGACGCCGCCGAAGGTGCCGGCGAGGTAGGGCACCGGACTGGCCGCGACGGCGACGAGAAGCGCGGCGGCGCCGACCCAGAGCGCCCGCTCCTCGCCGACCGCGATCGGGAGGGTGCGGAGCCCCTCCTCGCGGTCGCCGGCCACGTCCTCGACGTCCTTGATCACCTCGCGGGTGAACGTCGAGAGCCCCGCGAGGAGCGCGAGGACGACGACGTCGCCCGGCGCGCCGACCGCGGCGCCGCCGAACAGGAACGTCGAGCCGACGAGGTAGGAGACGAGCGCGTTGCCGAGCCCGGGCGTTCCTTTGAATACCGTCGTGTAGGTGACGAGCGCGACGAGGTTGACGGCGGCGATGGCGATCGCCAGCGGTGGCAGGAGGGCCGCGAACGCGACGGCGACGAGGAACCAGACGGCGGCGACGGCGAGCGCGCCGCGCGCCGAGACGGCGCCGCGCGGAATCGGGCGGTCCGGCCGGTTGACGGCGTCGATGTCGCGGTCGAAGTAGTCGTTGATCGCGTTGCCCGCGGCGACCGCGAACGCGGTAACGACCGCGGCGACGGCCGCGGGGACGACGGCGCCGCCGACGCCGGCGACGAACGCGCCCGTCCCCGTGAGGACCGCGGCGGCGACGCAGTTCGCCGGCCGCGCCAGCTCCGCGACCCCGCGCGCTGTGTCGTTCACGTCGTCTCCGTCCACCGCCGCGCGGCACATAAACGACCCGGGATTCGAGCCGGGCGATCGCGCCGCTCGCTCTCGCGAGGGGGATCCCGGCCCGCGATTCTCTCGGCTCGGAATCGGCCACGAACGTTTATGAAGTGCGGAATGAAACGAGGGTGTATGGCTAAGGGCCTTGACGTCGGCACGATGAACATCCTCTCCGGACGACAGGAAGGCGCGGAGACGGTGTTCGTACAGCAGCGGAACTCGTTCGTCGAGATCGAGTACAGCGACATGGCCGAGCAGATGCTCTCTCGCAGCGACGTCCTCCACATCCGCAAGGACGACAAGGTGTACGTCGTCGGCGACGACGCCTTGAACTTCGCGAACATCTTCAACAAGGAGACGCGCCGCCCGATGCAGCACGGAATCCTCTCCAGCGACGAGGCCTCCGCGATCCCGATGATCAAGCTCATCACCGAGCAGGTGGTCGGCGAGCCCTCGAAACCGAACGAGCGGCTCTTCTACTCCAGCCCGGCCGACCCGATCGACTCCGGGCTGACGACGCTGTACCACGAGAAGACGCTGGAGTCGATGCTCGGCGACATGGGGTACGACCCCGAGCCGATCAACGAGGGGATGGCGGTCATCTACTCCGAGCTCGCGGACAACAACTTCACCGGGCTCGGGATCAGCTTCGGCGCGGGGATGACGAACGTCTGTCTCGCCTACTACGCGGTGCCCGTGATGAAGTTCTCCATCGCCCGCGGGGGCGACTGGATCGACGAGCAGACGTCGCAGGCCACGGGAACGCCGGTCGACAAGGTGACGAGCATCAAGGAGGACGACTTCGAGCTCGACTTCCGCACCGACGTCGGCGGCGTCGAGGGCGCGCTCGCCATCTACTACGAGAACCTGCTCGACTACGTCATCGAGAACATCACCCGCGAGGTCGACGAGGAGGACGTCGAGGAGGGGCTCGACGTGCCCGTCGTCGTCACCGGCGGCACCTCCAGCCCGAACGGGTTCAAGGACCTGTTCGCGGACCACCTGGAGGACGCGAACATCCCGTTCTCGATCAGCGGCGTGCGCTCGGCCGAGGAGCCGATGTACAGCGTCGCCAGCGGCGCGCTGGTCGCGGCCCGCTCCGAGGAGGGCGAGGCGGCCGACGAGGGCGCCGAGGAGCCCGCGGCCGAGGAGGCCGTGCCCGAGTCCGAGGACTGAGCACGTCCCCCGCACCGGCTCGGTTACCCCGCCGCCCAGCCCCGATTTTTCGATCCGTGAGGACGCGCCGAACAGCTAAGCCGACGGTCGACCGAGTGACCGTATGGTCGAAGTCGCGGGCGACGACGGCGAACGACGTCTCCGGGTCGACCTCGAGGTCGACCCGTCCGGTGAGTGGGACTGCCCGATCGTCTCGCAGTCGGAGCGCGCGGGCGATGTCACCGTGAACGCGGTCGGCGACGAGTGCACGGTGGAGGTCCAGCCCGCCGGCGAGGAGGGGATCCGCCGGGACCGCGGCGAGGTCACCGACGACTGCCTCTGTCGCGTCTTCCAGGAGTTCGGCTACGTCCCGCACGTGCGGCGGGTCGACGAGGGGACGGTGCTGGTCACGTCGTACGTCGACGACCGCGACGGCGTCCGCGAGGTGGTCGCCGCGCTCAGGGAGAGCCTCGACCGCGTGCGACTGGTGCGGCTCGCCGTGGTCGCGGGCCCCGAGTCGACGGAGCAGGCGACCGTCGACCTGTCGGCGCTCACCCCGAAGCAGCGGGAGGGGATGGAGCTCGCCGTCGTCCGCGGCTACTTCGACGCCGACGCCGACGTCTCGCTCGGCGAGCTCGCCGACGAGGTCGGGATCAGCAAGTCGGCGCTCTCGCAGCGGCTCCGGACCGCGCAGGCGAAGCTCGTCACGGACGCCTTCGAGGGGGTCGACGGCTGACCGGTCGTCGCGGGCGCACGGGAGGATCGCTCGCGGTCAGTCGGCCGCCGACCCACCGCGGATCCGTCGCAACGCCTCTGCGCCGTCGCGCTCCGACTCCGTGAGGTAGCACTTCGGATCGGGCGCGAACGGGTCCCCGTGCGCCGAGAGGGCGCGGAGCCGCGAGCCGCCCCGACAGATCCCCTTGTACGCGCAGTCGGCGCACCGCCCGGTGAGCCGCTCCTCGCGGTTCCGGAGCCCGGCGAGGAGCGGGTTCGACTCGTCGCTCCAGATGGCGCCGAACGAGCGGTCCCGGACGTTGCCGGGGGAGTACCCCTGCCAGAACTGCGTGAGGTGGACGTTGCCGACGGGGTCGACGTCGGCGACGCGCTCGCCGGTCGGGTCGCCGCCGTTGCGCCGGAGGTGGTCGTAGATCAGCCGGGCGCGGTCAGTCCCGATCTCCCGGTCGGCGTACTCGACGAGGTGGCCGGCGTCGGCGTAGTTGCCGACGAGCAGCGTCTCGATCTCCTCGCCGGCCGCGTGGTACTCGCGGGTGAGGTCACAGAGGTCGGCGACGGCCTTCCGGGTCGCCTCCGGGCTCAGGTCCACGTCGGCGATCTCGGCGCCGCGCCCGCCGTAGTCGAGGTGGTAGAAGCAGAATCGGTCGACGCCGACGTCGACGAGTAGGTCGACGACGCCCGCCAGGTCCTCGACGTTGTGCTCGGTGATCGTGTAGCGGAGCCCGGTCTTGAGCCCGACGTCGAGACATGCCTCGATCCCGCGGACCGCGGCGTCGAACGCCCCCTCCTCTCCCCGGATCCGGTCGTTGCGCTCGGGGAGCCCGTCGACGGAGACGCCGGCGTACTTGAGCCCCGCCGCCTTCAGCTCTCGGGCGCTCTCGCGGGTCAGGAGGGTCCCGTTCGTCGAGAGGACGGGCCGGATCCCGGCGTCGTCGGCGTAGGCGACGAGGTCCGCGAGGTCCTCGCGGACGAGCGGTTCGCCGCCGGAGAAGAGGAGCACCGGCACGCCGAACTCGGCGAGGTCGTCGATGAGCGCCTTCCCCTCCGCCGTCGACAGCTCGTTCGGCGCTCTCTCCTTGTCGGCCGCGGCGTAGCAGTGCTCGCAGTAGAGGTTACACCGCTTCGTCGCGTTCCAGACGACGACCGGGCGGCGCTGCTTCTCGTTCGTGATCTGCGGCTCCTTCGACTCCGCCGCGGCGTCGTACCGGAGCCCGTCGCTCTCGGCGTCGAGCCCGCAGAGGAGCTTGCTGACCGAGATCATCGGTCGCCCTCCGCGGTCGGGCCGTCGTCGGGATCGGCCTCCTCGGAATCGCCCTCGACGGGCGCGCCGCCGCAGGTGACGGTGGGCGTCCCCTCGGTCTCCTCGTACACGCGCGGCTCGGCGTCGCCGTCCGGAGACGCGCCGTCGTCGGACGCGGCCGACTCGTCGCCGGAGTTCCGTTCGTCCCCCGCCAGCGACTCGGCGGAGTAGCGGTGCGTCTCCTCGGCGGGGCAGACCCACACGTCGCGGGCGTACCAGGCGAAGAGCTTGCTCGCCTCCTCGTGCGCGACGTTCGGCGTCGGCGCGGCGACGGTGCCGACGTGGCGGAGCGGGTCCGCCTCCTCCTCGCGGACGAACACCTCGAAGCGTCTGCCGTCCGCCGAGCGCGGGCCGCCCGATCCGGCGGTTCGGTCCGTCTTCTCGACCATACCCGGCGTAGGACCGACCCACCGAACCCGCTTTCGAGCGTTCTCACGGGGACGAAACCCGCCCGAACACGTTCGGAATCGAGACGGATGAATCGCATATCGGTATAGCAAATCCGAATTCGGGGGCGCATACGCGAGCGGGGCGCACACAGATCCGACCGCGGCGGCGGGGGTCGGCCGCGGCGGCCTCGAAATCGGCTCGAACCGCCCCTGACCGCGACGCGCCGGGGCCATCAGTTATGTCCGCCCGTCGCCTAGCGGCCCTCATGCGCGAACTCGTCTTCGCCCTGGAGTACGAGCCGGGGCGCAACCGGGTGGCCGACGCGCTCGCGGCCCACCCCGGGACGCGGGTCCGGTCGCTGTCGCTGCACGCGACCGACGATCACCTCTGGCGGGTCGACCACGCAACCGGGGCGTCGGAGGCGCTCGCGGCCGTCGAGGCCGCCTTCACCGACGGCGACTACTACGCCGACTGCCTCGCGACCGAGGACTGCGGCGCGACGCAGACCACCCGCGTCCTCGACCGGACCGACGACACCCTCGTGCTGTACACCGACTGGGAGCCCACGCCCGTCTGCGCGTCCGTCCCGCACATCGCCCGCGATCACCTCGGCGACGGCGTGCTGTTCGAGACCCGCCACGAGGGGCGCCACTACACCTGGCGGCTCATCCACTCCGGCGAGGGCGACGTGGGCGCCTTCTTCGACGCGCTCCGGGCGGCCGTGGGCGACGCGGCACGCACGGAGCTGCTCAGGACGGCGCACGCCTCGGCCGGCGACGAGGCGCGGGGCGACGCGGGCGGTGTCGGGCTCTCCCCGGAGCAGGAGGCCGCGCTCAGGGCCGCGGTCGAACACGGCTACTACGAGTCGCCGCGGGCGGTCGACGCCGGCGAGCTCGCGGCCCACCTCGACGTGCCGCGGTCGACGCTCACCTACCGGCTCCGCCGGGCCGAAGAGCGGCTGGCGAAGGCGCACGTCGCCCGGTCGGTCGCGGGCGACGCCGCGCCCGCGTCGTTCGACTGACGGGTTCGGGCCGCCGGACAGGCGCGTTGGAAATTTCCAACTAAGGCTTATCGATACGAGGCCCCTCTCTCGACGTAATGAACGACGAGCCGGACGGACGCGGAGACGCACGCGCGGACGAAGCCGCCGAGAACGGCGCGAGCGACGGACGACGCGAGCTGACCGCCGAACTCGCGGTCCCCGAGATGGACTGCCCCTCGTGCGCCGGGAAGGTCGATAACGCCCTCGGGCGCGTCGACGGGGTGACCGACGTCGCGCTCAACCCGACCGCCGGGATCGCGACGATCACGTATGACCCCGACCGCGCGGACGAGGGCGACGTTGTCGCCGCGATCGAGGGCGCCGGCTACGAGGTCACGGGCGGCCGGTCGAAGGGCGACGGGTCCGCCGACGGCGAGGGCGGCGGGGACGCCGACGCGGGAGCCGGCGTCTCCGTCGCGCCCCCCGCCGAGGTCTGGACGACGCCGCGCGCGAAGAAGACGTGGCTGGGCGCGGTCCTCGTGGTCGCCGGGCTCCTGTTCGAGTTCGTCCTGATCGCGCAAAACCCCGTCGTGGCGAGCGTGCTCGGCGCGCCGCTCACGCTCGCGGACGTCCTGTTCGTCGGCGCGGTCGCGGCCAGCGGAATCCCGGTCGTCCGCGGCGGCTACTACTCGGCGCTGAACCGGAGCCTCGACATCGACCTGCTGATGGGGACGGCGATCCTCGCCGCGACGGGGATCGGCTACTTCGTCGAGGCCGCCACGCTCGCCGTCCTCTTCAGTGTCGCCGAGCTCCTGGAGGACTACGCGATGGACCGCGCGCGCGACTCCCTGCGCGAGCTGATGGAGCTGTCGCCGGACGAGGCCACCGTCAGGCGGGAGGGGAACGAAACGACGGTCCCGACCGACGACGTCGCCGTCGGCGAGACCGTGCTCGTCCGGCCGGGCGAGAAGGTCCCACTCGACGGGACGGTGACCGAGGGCGAGAGCGCGGTCGACGAGTCGCCGATCACCGGCGAGAGCGTCCCCGTCGACAAAGCGGTCGGCGACGAGGTCTTCGCGGGCGCGATCAACGAGGAGGGGTACCTCGAGATCGAGGTGACCTCGACCGCGGGCGACTCCACCCTCTCGCGGATTATCGAGCTGGTGCAGGGCGCGCAGGCCGAGAAGACCGAGACGGAGCGGTTCGTCGACCGCTTCGCGGGGTACTACACGCCGGTCGTGGTCGTCCTGGCGATCCTCACCGCCGCGGTGCCGCCGCTCGTCATCGCCGACCCGGTGACGGTCGACGTCGCCGGCTACCCGTTCGTCTTCGCCGCGGACTGGGGGACGTGGTTCGTCCGCGGGCTCACGCTGCTCGTGATCGCCTGCCCCTGCGCGTTCGTCATCTCGACGCCGGTCTCGGTCGTCTCCGGGATCACCAGCGCGGCGAAGAACGGCGTCCTGATCAAGGGCGGCAACCACCTCGAGGCGATGGGCGGGGTCGACGCCGTCGCGCTCGACAAGACCGGGACGCTCACGCGGGGCGAGCTCGCGGTCACCGACCTCGTCCCGCTCGGCGAGGCCGACGAGGCGACGCTGCTCCGTCGGGCGGCGACGCTGGAGCGCCGGAGCGAGCACCCCATCGCCGCCGCGATCCGCGACCGCGCCGAGCGCGCGGGCGTCGGCGACCTCACGGAGCCGACCGGGTTCGAGAGCCTGACCGGGAAGGGCGTCCGCGTGGAGATCGACGGCGAGACGTACTACGCCGGGAAGCCGGCGCTGTTCGAGGAGCTGGGCTTCGACCTCTCGCGCGCCCGCGCCGAGACCGACGGCGGGGTCGTCGCTGAAGGCGCTCCCGACGCTGCCGACACCGCCCCCGGCGAGTTCGCCGAGGGGGGCCTCGACGCGCTGGAACGCGAGGGCAAGACCGTCGTGCTCGTCGGGACGGCGAGTTCACTGACCGGGGCGATCGCCGTCGCGGACGAGGTGCGGCCCGACTCGAGGCGGGCGGTCGAGCGCCTCCGCGAGCTCGGCGTGGAGCGCGTCGTGATGCTGACCGGCGACAACGAGGGCACGGCGCGGGCGATCGCCGAGTCGGTCGGCGTCGACGAGTACCGCGCCGAGCTCCTCCCCGAGGAGAAGGTCGAAGCGGTCGAGTCGCTGCAGGCGGAGTACGGAGAGGTAGCGATGGTCGGCGACGGGATCAACGACGCGCCCGCGCTGGCGACCGCCGACGTCGGCGTCGCGATGGGCGCCGCGGGGACCGACACGGCCCTCGAGACCGCCGACATTGCGCTGATGGGCGACGACGTGGCGAAGCTCCCGTACCTCTACGCGCTCTCGCACACGGCCAACGGGGTCATCCGCCAGAACGTCTGGGCGAGCCTCGGCGTGAAGTTCCTGCTCGCGATCGGCGTGCCGCTGGGGCTGGTGAGCGTCGCCGTCGCTGTCGTCGTCGGGGACATGGGGATGAGCCTCGGCGTCACCGGCAACGCGATGCGGCTCTCCGGGATCGAGCCCGAGTCGTACGAGTAGCCGGCCGGCGCGAGGTCGGCGACCGCGACGCGGACCAACATGAACTATTATTAAGGACGGGCGTCTCGGGGGAGACGTGCCACCCGTAGTACACGACTGACGCAGGCTCGGAATCGGCGGCGACGCGCCCCGAGGGTCCGAGTACGCGCGAGACGAGCATCGAAGAGGAGACGCCGGACCGCGACGACGAACTGCCGACCGCCGAAGAAGCGATCGCGCAGAGCGCAGCGGCGTTCGACGCGACGGACGACGGGCGACTCCCCAACGGGATCGACCGATGGAACGCGTACACGGGGTCGTGTCACGTGGACGACTGACCGCCTCCCGGTCCGCGGCCGACCCGTCGGTTTTAGTCCGCGAAGCGACTACCGTCGAGCGGCCGATGACGATCCACCGCTCCGAGCTGCCTCGGCACCAGCGACGACGAGCCCTATGAGTGCCGAGGCCGTTTTTGACGGTAGAAGACGTCTCTAAGGAATGTTAGCTGTGTCCACGGTAGACATAGGCCCCGGTCAGATGCTCATCGGGCCGGCAGACACGGATTTATGAACGTTGCCGAGTAAACACGCTGTATGGCCGCTGAAATTTCCGACCGGGTACGAGAAATCGCCGAGGCTCGCGGCCTTCCAGAGTCCGAGGTGTTCGAACGGGCACTGGAACGCGGTCTCGAAGACCTGTGGGAAGACCTCGTACTCGCACAGTACCTCGACGGCGAACTCGACCGCGGAGAGGCCATCGAGCGTGTCGGTCGGACGAAAGTCGAGCGAGCGGGCCAGGAGCGCGAGGTCGTCGAGGAAGACGTGAACTGGGGCCTGAACGCGTGACGCTTGCGGCCGTCTCGGACGCGGGACCGCTCATTCATCTCGCTGAAATCGGTTCGCCCGAACTGTTCGCGGCGTTTGACACACTACTCGTCCCAGAGACGGTTTACAATGAAGTCGAGACCGGTGGTGTTCCGGACGAGTTGGACGCCCTCTCGTACGAACTCGTCGAAGCCGATGGCAGCCGAGTCGGAGCTGAAGAACTGGACGCCGGAGAACGCGCCGCAATTGCGGTCGCGGAGGATCGAGGAATCGTTCTCCTGACTGACGACCTCGCCGCCCGAGAGGCAGCCTCAGACGCGGGCGTCGAAGTACACGGCTCTATCGGCGTTATCGCGCTCGGTTACGGCCGCGGATTGTTCGATAGAGACGAAGCGGCATCGCGGATGCGAGCACTCCAGCGTGAGACGAGTCTCTTCGTGACCGAGGCGGTCGTGGAGCGCGGCATCCGGATGCTAGACGAGTAGTAGCGGACCCAGCGAACGCTATAGAGTCGCTAAACACGTTCGCTATGGACAGATCGTGAGTCGTGAGTACCGAGGCAATCGATCCGTTCGGCGCGGCCCGCCCTTCGGTCACCCGTCGGGACGCTCGTCGACGTCGACGGAGTCCGCCAACACGGCGTTCAGAGCCGCGCCGGCGAGGAGCACCAGACCGCCGACGTACAGCCACGTCAACACCAACAGGACGCCGCCGGCGACGCCGTACAGCCTGACGCTTTGTGAGGTCGAGATGTACAGTCGGAGGCCGACGGCGCACAGCGACCACGCGACCGCGGCGAGCGCCGCCCCCGGAAACGCCTGCGAGAGCGTGGTCTCCGGCGCCGAGAACCGGTAGTACATCGGCAGGAACCCGCCCAGGAGCGCGACGCAAAGCAGAGGGACGCTGACCGCTCTGACGACCGAGACGTCCGTCGCGACCGTCAGCGCGACCACGAGCAGCGAAACGGCGGGGACGACGACGATGATCGTCGCGAACGCGATCAGGCTGTCCAGGACGGTCTCGAGCAGCGAGTGCTCGTGGCGCACGTTCTGAATCGTCTGGAACGACACGTTGATCGCCTGCACCAGTCGCAGCGAGCTCCACAACAGGATCAGGCCGGCGATGACGACCGCCCGTCGTCGGTCCGCGTCGTCGCCGACGACCGAATCCAACGAAGCGGCGAGCGCTCCCGCGTCGACTCCGGACACGGCACCGAAGAGCTCGACGGCGGGGCCGAGCCACCCGACCGACGAGAGGCCGATAAACGCGAACAACAGCAGCGGCACGAGGGAGTTGAACAGGTAAAACGCGACGCCCGAGGCGACGATGCCGATCTCGTTTTCCCGCGCGACCGCGACGACCGCCGCCGCGACCTCTCGTACCGACGCGCGGGAGCGGCCTCCCGCGTCGTCCGGTCCCGACGGCCTCATGCGCCGACGGAGGCACCGTATTCAGTCATCGAGCACGTCGAACGAGGGTCGGGGCCTCGCGGTCGACGGCGGGCGGCGATCGACCGGTGTCGGGAGTGACGCGGCGTCCATGCCGGTAGTGGCGGGGACTGGTGGTTAGTTATTCTGTTGCAAAATCCGTGAGGTGTCAGGAATTGACGACTGGAGAGCCTCTCGTCTCGCCGCGAGTCGCGAGCGTCCGGCCGCGAGTCGCGAGCGTCCGGCCGCGAGTCGCGAGCGTCCGGCCGCGAGTCGCGAGCGTCCGGACCGGTTTTGCCCGTGCCGCGAGTCCCGGTTCGACCCGATTGCGTCGGTCGCTGCGCTCCGTGTTGGACCGTTCGATCGAGATATGTTCTCCGTTACTGACCTCTAGCAGGTGATTAATAAAGCGCGTCTGCCGAGACCGGCCGACAGTGAGACTCGTTCAGGTCTTCGTTCCGAGTGACGACCGCGATGCCGTCCGAGAGACGCTCTCGGAGATGGACGTGGATTTCGTCTTCACCGACGCGAACGGTCGTCGTGACGGGAAGTTGGCGGAGATTCCGGTCCCGTCGGGCGCCGTCGACGTGGTCCTCGACCGGCTGTACGACGCGGGACTCGACGAGGACACGTACACCGTCGTCACGGACCTCGAACGGGCGACGGTGCCCAACGTGGACGAGTTGGAAGACCGGTACGTCGAGGGGCCGAAGGGGAGGCGAGGCGCGCCGAACGTCGAGATCCGGGAGCGCGCGGAGGACCTGACGCCGGACACCGCGACGTACCTCGCGTTCGCGATCGCGAGCGCCGTCGTCGCGGTCGGCGGGCTCCTCCTGGACTCCGCCATCGTGATCGTCGGCGCGATGGTGATCGCGCCGTTCGCCGGATCGACGCTCTCCGCGAGCGTCGGCGCCGTCGTCAGCGACTACGAAATGGTCGTCGACAGCGCCACCTCGCAGGTGACGGGGCTCGTCGTCGCGTACCTCGGCTCGGTCGTGATGAGCGTGTTCCTGCAGCGGAGCGGGTTCGTCCCGTCGACCCTGGACGTCGGGGCCATCGGACAGGTGGGCGCGTTCGTCACTCCGAACCTCCTGACGTTCGCTATCGCCGTCTCCGCCGGGGTCGCCGGCGCGCTCGCGATCGCGACCGATCTCCCCGTCTCCCTCGCCGGCGTCGCCGTCGCGGCGGCCATCGTCCCCGCGGCGGCCGTGGCCGGCATCGGCACGGCCTGGGGCCAGCCGCTCGTCGTCGCCGGCGGAACCGTCCTGCTCCTGATGAACATCGTGTTCATCAACCTCACCGCGTACCTCACGCTCGTCGCGCTCGGCTACCGCTCGTCGGTCATCCGCACCGTCCGCGAGAACGCCGCCGTCTCGCTGCGATCGGGGGCGTTCGCCGTGATCGTCCTGCTGTTCGCCGTCGTCGTCGCGGTGACCGCCGTCGGCACGTACCAGCACCTCGTCTTCGAGCAGGAGGCGAACGACGGGGTCCAAACGGTCCTCGACGGCGAGGAGTACAGCGAACTGGAGCTCGCCGAGGTCGCGACCGAGTACAACGACGCGGGGGCCTTCAGCGACGAGGTCGCGGTGACGGTGACCGTGGGGCGCTCGAGCGACCTCGAATACGAGGGGCTGGCGACCGATCTCCGGGCGGAGATCGACAACCGGACGACTCGGTCGGTCCGCGTCGACGTTCGGTTCGTCGACTACCAGCGCGCGCCGGCCACCGGCGACGCCGAGCGGGGCGCGTGGTGGCCGTTCGACGAGTGGAGACCGTCGCTCGACCGGTGGGTGCCGGTCTCGGCGAGGCCCTCAGTCGCGTAACCGTCGCCAGAGGCTCCGGCACTTCCGGCGGAGTTTGGCGAGGAGCGACCCGATCCGACGCGAGCCGGTGAGGATTCGCAGCGCGCGGATCGAGCGGCCGGCGCGGAGCAGTCGAAACGGCCGGAACCACGGGACGGCGGTGAGAACGAGCAGCCAGTTCGAGCGGACGAACTCCGCCGGCCCGCTGTCCGACCACCGATAGAGGAGCGCGAGGTCGAGGAGGAAGACGACGAGGAGCCACTGCAGCGCGCCGCGGATCGCCTTCTCGGTCCGCCCGGAGACGACGAGCAGATCGGCGCCGACCGCGAGGTCGACGACGAACAGCGCGATCCAGGCGATCGCCGCGAGCTCGACGAACGGCGGCCACCAGCGTTCGGCGTCCATCTATCGGCCGCCGGGCGGTCGGGAGTCGAACCGCGTTCCCGGGTCGATCGCGGGCCTCGCGGTGCCGAGACCCGCTCTCGCGGTCGCTCGATTTCCGCTCGCCACGGTCGGGGACCCTCTCAGAGCAGCACCGAGATGATCGCCAACACGAGGAAGACGATGACGAGCCACTTCGCGGCCGCCATCGACACCCCGGCGACCCCGCGAGCGCCGAATATCGCCGCCACGATGGCGATGACGAAAAACACCACCGCCAGTTCGAGGAAGTCGCCCGAAAACTGGAGCGGCGAGACGTCGATTCCCGACGACGCGCGGTGGCCGACCGAGCGCATGAGCGTGGTACCGTCCATACTGAGGGTGGGAGAGCCGCTCGATTAGTTATGTGGTTGCAAAACCGGTAAGGCCGGCTTACTCGACGATGGGGAGGAGGCGGACGAACGTTGGCCGGAGCCGGAACCCGGAGCGACGTGTCATTGGTATCGCGGATAGAGATTTACGAACTGCGGTGCGTTCGGTCGAATCGACCGACGGCAGCGTGACGGTTCGCTTCGGGGAGCGCGGCGCTCGGTGAGGGTGCCGCCGTACCCGCTCCCGTTCAGAGCGGGGCGTCGATGGCGGCGTTCGATCGCTCGATCCCCGCGAGCGCCTTCGGGTCTATCGCCGCGACCGCCGCGTCGTCGTATCCGCCCCGATCCTCGCTGACGAGGATCTCTCGGACCTCCGAGAGCGCGGACGCGACGTCGAAGAGCCGGTCGTCGGCCGGTTCCTCCTCGCCGTCTTCCGCGGCCGCGACCGCGCCGTCGGCCGCACGTCGAGCGCGTGCGAGGCGGTCGAGCACCGCGTTTCGGTCGCGATCGGAGTCGCCGCCGCGGTCGGACGCCGAAAGCGACTCCGCGAGCGCGTACAGCTCGGCGACCTCGTCGCGCAGGGTCCGCGCGAGCGAGACCTTGCCGGTTCGGATCCCCTCCCGAACCGCCTCCCCGTTCGCGTCGAACGAGTCCGGCGTCACCCGATACGCGCCGCGGCGACCGTCGCGGTCGACCACCTCGACCGTGTACCGCCCCTCGCGGTGGACCGCGACCGCGAATCGGTCCGTCTCGACGGGGGAGCCATCGTGGACCACGCCCGCGTAGTCCTCGACGACGCGGACGCGGTCGACGCCGCCCGTCTCTCGCGCGTCGCCGCGGATCCACCCGGCGTCCTCGACCGCGACCGCGGCGAGCTCACCGTCCCCGCCGGCGCGGACGAGACCGCCCTCGTGAACGAACCGCTCCGCGATCGGAGCGAACCCCGGACCGTTGATCGCGAGGAGGTGCGGCCCGGGCTCGACGCGGAGGAAGCCGAACGCCCCGCCGCGAGTCGCCGTCGCCGCGGGGGCCTCGCTCGCCAGTCGGACCGCGAGCTCCGTCGGGGGCGCGAACAGCGAGACTCCGGCGACGTCGGCGACCGCGTCGCGCGCCGCGTCCGGGACGCCGTCGAGGGCGCCCTCGGCGCCCGCGCGGAGCTGGCGGACCCGCCCGACGACGCGGTTCGTGAGCCCCGCCGGCTCGGCGCCGTCGATCCGACGGCGGTGGGCCGGATCGGTCACGTCCGAGAGCGGGTCCGCGAACCGCTCCTGTTCCCACGGGGTCCCCACCGAGGTGATGTGGCTCGCGATCGCGTCCTCGGCGAACCCCGGGACCGCGAACTCGAAGCTCAGCTGCGGGCCGACGAAGCCGTCGATCGCCTCCCGGAGCGGCGCGATCGGTTCGAGCGCGTAGGTGGCGTCGGCCGCGGCGGCGCCGTCGACCTCGCCGGTCGCGAGGCGGCTCTCCGGATGGGCGAGCACGAGTCCCGGCTCGCGGAGCGGGAGGTCGGTCGGCGGAGCCGGGAGCCCGCGCCACGACCCGACCGTCACCCGCTCGTCGACGAGGTCCGTCCGCCCGATTGAGAGCGACGAGTGCTCGTGTAGCGGGACGCCGTCGAGTTCGGGGAGCACGAACGGGAGCCGCGCGCCCTCGTCGCGGGGGAGCCCGTAGGCGAACGGCGCGCGGACCGCCGCCGAGACGTCGATCGCGTCGTTGGTCACGTCGGAGAGCAGGTCGCCCGTCGGGAGCCGCTCGAAGCTCGGCACGAGCCCGTTGACCTCGCTCGCGCTGGAGTGCGAGCCGACCTCGGAGAGTATCCCCGGCCGGGTCCCCTCCGGGATCTCCGGGTCGAGAAACTCGTTGTTCGGGCTTGCGCGCGAGTGCGCGCTCGCCGAGAGCAGCAGCGGCTCGCCGGTCTCGCGGTCGACGAACACCTGTAACAGCTCCCAGTCGTGCCAGTGGAAGTTGACGGTGAACTGGTCGAACGCGGAGTAGAGCCAGTACTGCAGGGCGTCGACCCCCTCGGCGGCCTCGACGACGTTGTAGAACACGGTCGGCGCGGGCGGTACCACCGTCTCGCGGAACGTCGCCGAGTAGCCGTCGAGCGCGGCGAACCCGTCGACGACCGACCCCTCGTCGGTCTCGACGACGTAGGCGCGCGGGTCCGTGGGGTACCACTTCTCGAGGGCCCCGAAGTAGAGGTCCGGCGCGTACCGCCGGACGATCGCCGGAGCGGTCTCGGCGTCGTCGCCGTCGTCGCCGTCGCCAGCATCGGGCTCCGCCGCGCTCCCGGGTTCCTCGTCCGATTCGTCCGGCGCCGCCGGATCGTCGCGAGCGGCGTACCACGCGCTGGCGGTGCCCGTGCCCGCGAGCGCGGCGAGTCCACCGTACACCAGCGCGCGGCGCCGGCGGTCGTCGACCGACCGTTCGGCGACGCCCGCCGTCTCGTCGTCGGTCGCCCTCCCGTCGTCGTCATCCGTCATGCGATCTACCGAACGGAGGCCGTCGGTCACGTTAAGCGTTCCCACGGTCGCCGGCGCGTCGATGTCCGCGTCCGGATTGCTCCCGTAGCCGGACTTATTCGCCTCGCGCCCGTCGATCCGTACGGAATGTCAGACTCCGAATACGCGCTGCAGGCCCGCCTCGAAGCGAAGCCGGAGAAGGCCGAGGAGGTCGCCGAGTTCCTCGAGTCCGCGCTCCCGGCGGCGGAGGCCGAGGAGAAGACGACGACGTGGTTCGCGCTCCGGCTCGACGAGACCACGTTCGGCATCTTCGACACGTTCCCCGACGAGGAGGGTCGGCAGGCGCACCTCGACGGAGAGATCGCCGCCGAGCTGATGGACCGGGCCGACGAGCTGTTCGCGACCGACCCGCAGATCGACGAGATCGACGTGCTGGCCGCCAAACACTCGTAGGTCGACCGCGGGAGTCCGGACCGTCCCCTCGGCGACGACAGCGAATTCCGAAGCCGTCATGCCGCTCGCTCGTGAACGGCGGGCATGGACGAGCAATCGACCGAGGAGTACACGCGACTCGTCGAGGAGAACGGGCTCGCGCTCCTGTTCGCGAACCGAGTGCGGGCTCGGGTCGTCGCGACGCTGTTTTACGCCTCCGAACCGCTGCCGGTCGACCGGATCGCCGCGGGCGCGGGCGTCGATCGGACCGTCGTCCACGAGGCGCTCGACGGGCTCGAACCGTTCGGAATCTTGGAGGTCGACCGCGCCGAGGGCCGCGATCCGGACCGGTACGCGCTCGACGAGTCGGACGACCTCGTCGCGTCGCTCCGGACGGTCGCGGAGCTCGCGACGGAGCGGTACCACCGAGAGGAGATCGACATCCCGAGCGACGCGGACGAGTAGGCCCGCGGTCCGACCGGGTGCGGGCCCGTTGCGGGCCCGCGGCGCTCCGTCACTCGATCCGGACGGTCGTCTCGTCGTAGACGCCCTTCGCGGCGGGGTCCTCGACAGCGAGCCCGGCGCTGATCGTGTGTTCGCCGCGCTCGGCCGGCTCCCAGTCCGTCTTCGAGACCTGGAAGCTCTGCCGCCAGTTCCGGGTGAACCGCCTGCGCTCGCCGCGGTCGAGCGTGAACCGCGACTCCGACTCCGGGAGCGGTTCCGGGACGTGCGAGGCGTCGCGATGGCCGTCGACGTGCCACGTCCACGGGACCGGCGACCGGGTCCGGACCGTCACCGGGACCGGCAGCGGATTCCGGAGTTCGATCGCGACCGGGACCGGCTCCCCCCGTTCGTACACGGTCGCCGGCGTGTCGACGCTGACGGAGACCGCCCGCCGGTGGAGGCGCGCCGGGAGCAGCCACCGGGTCAGCGTCGCCGCCGGGAGGGTCCTGGCGGCCCGCGGGCGGTGGCGCTCGGCGGACTCGTTGGGTCGGAACGGGTCGTCGTCGGAGCGGTCGACCCCGTCCCGCCGGCGTGTTCGGCGCATGAGTGAGGGTACCCGTCGGGAGGAATAAGCGTGTCGTCGGGGTCGCTCCGAGGCCGACGCGAGTCGAGCGAGCTCAGTCGTCGCCGCTCGCCGCCGTCCCCGAGGCCGACCCGTCGTCGGTCGGCGTCCCGTCGTTCGGTCCGCCCTCGTAGGCCGGGTCGAAGAGGTGGCACGCGACCCGCCCGGCGTCGGTCTGGCGCAGTACCGGCTCGTCCGTCGAGCAGGGCGTCTCGAACGTCTCGCTCAGGAGGGCCTCCGCGTCGGCGAACTCCTCGTCCGCGACCGAGCGGAGCGCCTCCTGAACAACCCGCTCCGCCTCCGGGTCCGACAGCGACGACGGCAGGTCGAGCTCCTCGCGGAGCGCCGCCGTGAGCGCCTCCTCGTCGGCGTCGAACGTCTCGACGGCGATGTCCTCCTCGCGGGCGCGGTGCCGGAGCGACATGACCGCGCGCCACTCCTCCTGTTCGAACTCGTAGTCCGACGGCGGGATGACCCGCGGACACCGCGTGTGGAACTTACACCCCGAGGGCGGGTCGATCGGGGAGGGGACCGACCCCTCCAGCAGGATCCGGTCGCCCTCCCACAGCGGGTCGGGCTCCGGGATCGCCGACAGCAACGCCTCGGTGTAGGGGTGTTGCGGCGGCGCGAACAGCTCCTCCGGCGTCCCGAGCTCGGCGATCTGGCCGAGGTACATCACGGCGATCTCGTCGGCGATGTGCTCGACGACGGAGAGGTCGTGCGCGATGAACAGGTACGCGATCCCCAGCTCGTCCTGCAGGTCCTCCAGCAGGTTGAGGATCTGCGCCTGCACGGACACGTCGAGCGCCGAGACGGGCTCGTCGCAGACGATGAAGTCAGGGTCCACGGCGAGCGCGCGGGCGATCCCGATCCGCTGGAGCTGCCCGCCGGAGAACTCGTGCGGGTAGCGGTTGGCGTGGCTCGCGTTGAGCCCGACCCGCTCGAGCAGCTCCTTGATCCGGGCGTCGCGGGTGACGTCGCCCTCGATCCCGTGGATGTCGAGCGCCTCGCCGATGATGTCGTTCACCGTCAGACGCGGGTTGAGGCTCGACTGCGGGTTCTGGAAGATGATCTGCATCTCCTTCCGGAGGTCGCGGAGCTCGCCGTCGGAGAGCGTCGTGATGTCCTGCCCCTTGAAGTACACCGAGCCGGCGGTCGGCTCGCGGAGCTGGAGGATCGACCGGCCGATGGTGCTCTTCCCGCAGCCGCTCTCGCCGACCAGTCCCAGCGTCTCCCCCTCGTTGATCTCGAAGGAGACGCCGTCGACCGCCTTCACGTCCTTCTGCCGGCCGAGGAGCCGGTCGATGAAGTCGCTCTCGGACGTGTAGTACTTCTCGAGCCCCTCGACGCGGAGGAGCGGCTCCGAGCCGCTCATCGGTCGCTCACCCCCGCGGAGCTCGACGCGTCGTCCGATCCGGGGAGATCTTCCTCGCCGCGGACGGTGATCTCGTAGTCGAGCTCGCCCGTGAGCTCGCCGGTGTGCGCGAGACACGCCGCGGTCTGCGCGTCGCTGTTGATCGGGTCCGCGGGATCGCCGGTGTCGACGTCGACGAGCCCGGGCTCCACGCGCGTGCACGACTCCTCGGCGTACGGGCATCGGGGGTGGAAGTTACACCCCGGCGGCATCTCGATCAGGTCCGGCATCCGCCCGGGGATCGTCTGCAGCCGCTCGCGCTCGTCGCCGATCCGCGGGATCGAGCTCATCAGCCCGACGGTGTAGGGGTGTTGCGGGTCGTAGTACACGTCCTCGACCGGCGCCATCTCCACGGGGTGGCCGGCGTACATCACCATCACGCGGTCGCAGAACTCGGCGACGACGCCCAGGTCGTGGGTGATGAGCTGGATCGCGGTGTCGAACTCGGTCGCGACCTCCTCCAACAGGTCGAGGATCTGCGCCTCGATGGTGACGTCGAGCGCGGTGGTCGGCTCGTCGGCGATGATCAGGTCGGGGTCACACGACAGCGCGATCGCGATCACGACGCGCTGTTGCATCCCGCCGGAGAACTCGTGCGGGTAGTCGCCGTACCGCTCGGCCGCCGACGGGATCCCCACCGACTCCAGCGTCTCGATGGCCCGTTCGCGCGCCGCCGCCTCGTCGAGTCCGAGGTGATACCGTATCGCCTCCGAGATCTGCTCTCCCACCGTGTAGGAGGGGTTCAGCGCGGTCTCGGCGTCCTGGAAGATCATCGCGATCTCGTTGCCGCGGAGCGACCGCATCTCCTCTTCGTCCATCTCGAGGAGGTTCCGCCCCTTGAAGCGGATCTCCCCGCTCTCGATGACTCCGGGGTTGTCGATGAGGCGCATCAGCGCGAGGCTGGTGACGCTCTTGCCGGCCCCGCTCTCGCCGACGACGCCGAACCGCTCGCCGGCCTCGATCCGGTACGTGAGGTCGTTCGTCGCCTTGACGACGCCGTCGTCGGTGTAGAACCGCACGTTGAGGTCCTCGACTTCGAGCATCGCCATCAGCGGAGCCCCCCGGTGTCCGCGTCGGTCTGGTCGCCCTGCGGGTCGAACGCGTCGCGGACGCCGTCGCCGACCAGGTTGATCGCCATCACGAAGACGAAGATGGCGAGCCCCGGGAACAGCCCGGCCCACCAGCGACCGCGGGCGATCGCGTCCTGCTCGACGTTGAGCATGACGCCCCACTCCGCGCTCGCCGGCGACAGCCCGAGCCCGATGAACCCGAGCGCCGCGGCGACGAGCACCGTCGTGCCGATGCTGAGCGTCGCCTGCACGATCACCGGCGCCATCGCGTTCGGCAGGATGTGCCGGACGATGATCGACCGGTCGCGGGAGCCGAGCGCCTTCGCGGCGGTGACGTACTCGTTCTCCTTCACGCTCAGTATCTCGCCGCGGATGATGCGGGCGTACGGGAGCCAGCCGACGACGACCAACGCGAGGATCATCTCCCAGTAGCCGCGGCCCAGCACCGCGATGACCGCGATCGCGAGCACGATGAACGGGAACGCGTACAGCATGTCGACGATCCGCATGATGAGCTCGTCGACCTTGCCGCCGTAGTACCCCGCGATCGAGCCGAGCGGGATCCCGACGAGGAGCGCCATGGCGACGGCGATGAAGCCGATCGAGAGGCTCCAGCGGCCGCCGTACATCACCCGCGAGAGGATGTCGCGTCCGGCCCAGTCGGCGCCGAACAGGTAGAGCCCGGTCGGCGGCCACGTGAGGACGTTCTCGAGCGTCGGCTCTCGGTAGCCGGTGAGGACGTCCTGGTTCGCGGGGTCGGCCGGCGCGAGCGAGAACGGCTGGACCGTCTGGCCGGCCAGCACCGGGAAGCCACTCGGGAGCTGGATGGGTCGGGAGAACACCGCGAGCAGGATCATGAAGGCGATGGTGGCCGCGCCGAACAGCGCGAGGCGGTTGCGCTTGAACCGCTTCCACGCGTACTCGAGGCGCCCGCGTCCCTCCTCCGACTGGAGGTCCGGCTCCCACGAGGAGAGCGGGTCCCGGGACTCGACGCGGTCGACGTCGAATCCGCTGACCCGTATTCGTCCGCGTTCCGTCGTCCGCTGTGAGGTTTCGCTTGACATTATCTAGTATCGGATTCGGGGATCGAGGTACGCGTAGAGCACGTCCGCGAGGAAGTTCGCGAGTATCACGGCGACGCCGATGAGGAGGACGATCGCCTGGATCACCGGGAAGTCGCGGTTGCCCACTCGGTTGACGAGGAGGCGCCCGATGCCCGGATACGAGAAGACGATCTCCACGACGACGGAGCCGCTGATGATGAACGCGACCTGGATCGCCGCCACGGTGACGACCGAGATCAGCGAGTTCCGGAGGACGTGTTTCCGCACGACAGTCCGCTCCGGGAGCCCCTTGGCGCGCGCCGTTCGGACGTAATCCTTGTCGAGCTCCTCCACCATCGAGGACCGCATCAGCCGCATCAACAGGGCGGTGGAGCCGGTGCCGATGGTGATCGCGGGCAACAGCGTGTACACCAGCATGTCGTAGCTGAGAATCCCCTGATCGGTCGGCGGGAGGATGGGGAACAGGTCCAGCCAGCTCGCGAAGACCAAGAGGAGCAGCAGGCCGAGCAGGAAGTTCGGGATCGCGATCCCGAGCAGCGCGAACACGCGGCTGGCCTGATCGATCTTGGTGTTGCGGTAGTACGCCGCGATCACGCCGGTGGGAATCGCCGTGATCAGCGTGACGCCGAACGCCATGATCCCCATCACGAGCGTGTACGGGAGCCGGGTCATGATCTCGTCTATCACCGGGTCGCGGGTGATGATCGACCGGCCGAAGTCGCCGGTCGCCGCGCTGGTGACCCAGTCGATGTACTGGATGTACACCGGCTGATCGAGGCCGTATTCGGCCCGTATCTCCATCTCCGTCTGCGGATCGAGGTCCGTGAACAGCGTGATGAAGTCGATCGGGTCACCGGGGATGGCGTGGACCATCCCGAAGGTGAGCAGGGAGATCCCTAACAGCAGCGGGATGGTTATCAGACCGCGTTTGAGTACGAATCGTTGAAGGCTCATCGAGGTGAAATGAGAGGGCTATCGGGTGTTCGGGGACGTTACTCCGCCGGGTAGACGATCTCGTCGAGGTGCGGCTTGTACAGCGTGTTGTACCGGTTGCTCGAGTTGGGGTGGGGACTCCACTGATCGACCGACTCGATGTTCGACGGATTGAGGATGTCGATCTGGTCGCCGGTCCACATGTTCGCCATCGGAACGTCCTGCGCGACGAGCTCCTGCAGGTCCTGGTAGATCGGGAGCCGCTCGTCGGCGCCGAGCGTCGTCTGACCCTCGGTGATGAGCTGGTCCATCTCCTCGCTCTCGTAGAGGTTCCAGTTGAACCCGTCGGGAACGTGTTGGCTGGAGTGGAGCAGCTGATTCACGTGACCGTCGGGGTCGGAGCCGCCGGTCCAGCCGATTCCGACGACGTCCGTGCTGGCCGCGGCGCCCTCGGGGTCGAGCAGGAACGGGACCAGGTCGTCGAACGCGCGGACGTCGAGCTCGGCGTTGAAGTACTCGGTCTCGTCCATCGTCTGCTGGATGATCTCCATCCACCGCTCGCGGGTCCGGTTGACGTTGGTGATAAAGGAGACGTCGAACGGCGCCTCGATGCCCTCCTCCTCGAACGCCTCGCCGATGAGCCGGAGGCCCTCCTCCTCGTTCTGACCGACGTACTCGTCGAGGAGGCGCTGCTCGTGCTCCTCGTCCCAGAACGCCCCGAGTCCGGGACTGATCGGGGCCGCGAGCTCGGTCGCGTAGCCGCCGAAGACGGCCTCGATGACGTCAGACTTCGGCAGGAGTCGCGTCATCCCGCGACGGAGCTTCTCGTTCGTGAACGGGCTCTGGTTGACCGGGTACGAGATGAAGTCGAACCCGACGGCGCTGCCGGTGACGACCTCGCCGGTCTGGTTCTCCCACTGGTCGAGCTCGAACGGCGCCGCGTTGTCGATCATGTCGAGTTCGCCGGCGGCCATCGCCTCCTCCTGGGAGACCTGCTCCGGGATGACCCGGAACGTGACCTGGTCCCACGGCGCCGTGCCGGGGTACTCGTCGCCGTCGTACCAGTAGTCCTCGTAGGGGACGAGGACGGCGCGGTCCTCGGCCGAGAACTCCTCTAACTCCCACGGACCGGTCCCGAGGGTCTGGTCGGTGAAGTCGTGCTCGTCCTGCTCCGGGTTCTCGCTGATCGCGTCCGTCTTGCTCGTGAGGATCGGGACGGCGGCGAGGTCGTTCAGGAACGGCGCGTGCGGGTCGCTCGAGGTGATCTCGACCTCGTAGTCGCCGAGGACCTCGACGTTCTCGATGAACGAGACGTCGGCGTCGTTGGTCGTGCCGCTCGTCCGGTTGATGGAGAACGCGACGTCCTCGGCGGTGAACTCGTCGCCGTTGTGGAAGGTGACGCCCTCGCGGAGCTGGAATCGGAAGGTGGTGTCGTCGACCTGCTCGTAGTCGGACGCGAGCTCGCCCCGGACCTCGGAGAGATCGAAGGTCAGCGCGACCAGCCGCTCGTACGCCATCGTCCCGATGACGGAGTTGGAGGTCGCGTCGGTGATGATCGTCGGGTCGAACGTTCCCGGGTTCGCGCCGGCCGAGGCGACGAACTCGTTCGTGCCGTCGCCGCCGTCACTGCCGTCGCCGCCGTCACTGCCGTCTCCGCCGTCGCCGCCGTCGTCGCCGCCGACACAGCCCGCCAGACCGACGACGCTCGCGCCGCCCATCGCGGCGAGAACTCGTCGGCGAGTCGCTGCCGATCGCGTCTGTCCGTTGTCGGAATGAGACATACCCACACGTACTCGTGGTGTGTTAAAAACCATTCTATTCTTTACCGCAAACCACCGTCCGTACAGTAATCGGCCGGTTCCCTTTCGATAAGCAGAAATGACATGAATGATCATCGTGTGTGTCGATAACGCGAAAGAACGATCAAAGCGAGTGTCGGTACCCCGGATCAATGGGCCGAACACCGCCCGCTGGAGGGGCCGCGAGCGGCCGGCAAAAAGAGCCGCGGCCGATGGCGAGCCGACCGGATAGATCCGGTCCGATATTTATAATCCGGGGCGTCGGATGGGAGGTATGGAGCCAGACCTGGACCGGTTCACGTCTCGGCGGTCGACGGTGTACGGCCAGCGCGGCGTCGTCGCCACGAGCCAGCCCCTCGCCAGCCAGGCGGGGATCGAGACGCTTCGCGAGGGCGGAAACGCGTTCGACGCGGCCGTGGCGACGGCGGCCGCGCTCAACGTCGTCGAGCCGACGTCGACCGGGCTCGGCGGCGACGTGTTCGCGCTGTACCGCACCGCCGACGGCGACGTGGGAGCGATGCGCGCCTGCGGCGGGGCGCCCGACGGCGCGACGATCGAGAACGTCCGCGACGCCCTGCGGGAGGACGACGACGTCTCCTCGTACTACCCCGACGACGGCGGCTACGCGGTCGACGACACCGACGAGGCTGGCATGCCGTTCTACGGGCCCCACGCGGTCACGGTCCCGGGGACGGCCCGCGGCTGGGAGGCGACGATCGAGGAGCTCGGGCGGCTCACCCTCGCCGACGCACTCGAGCCGGCCATCCGATACGCCACCGAGGGGTACCCGGTCTCGGAGGTCATCGCCTCGTACTGGGCCGGCGCGGAGGAGCTGTTCACCGACGACCACGCCCGGGAGGCGTTCCTGTTCGACGGCGAGGCGCCCGAGGTCGGCGAGACGGTCACGCTCCCGCGACTCGGCGAGTCGATGCGGAAGATCGCGGAGCACGGCGCCGACATGGTGTACGAGGGCGAGATCGCCGAGGCGATCGCCGATGAGGTCCGGTCGCAGGGCGGGTTCATGACCGTCGACGACCTCGCCGACTTCGAGGTCGAGTGGCCCGAGCCGATCTCGACGACGTACAACGGCGCCGAGGTGTTCGAGCTCCCGCCGAACAACCAGGGGCTCGTCGCGCTGGAGGCGCTCAACATCGCGAGCGAGCTCGGCGCCGGCGACCACGACTACGACACCGCCGAGCGCGTCCACTACTTCGCGGAGGCCATGAAGTTGGCCTTCCACGACGGACACCGCTACATCGCCGACCCCGAGTACGAGGAGATCCCGCCGCTCGGATCGACCGACTGGGCGGCGGAGCGGGCGGCCGGCGTCGGGCCGACCGCCGACCACGACGTCTCCTTCGGCGTGCCGAACGCAAACGCGGAGGACGCCGACACGGTGCTTCTCACCGTCGCCGACGACGAGGGGAACGTCGTCTCGTACATCAACTCGCGGTTCGCCGGCTTCGGCTCGGGGCTCGTCGCGGGCGAGACGGGGATCGCCCTCCAGAACCGCGGCGCGTCCTTCTCGCTCGACCCCGACCACCCGAACAGCCTCGAACCCGGTAAGCGCCCGTTCCACACGCTGGTCCCCGCGATCGTCCGCCTCGACGAGGACGACTGGGCCGCCTTCGGCGTGATGGGCGGGTACATGCAGCCGCAGGGGCACGTGCAGGTGATCTCGAACGTCGTCGACTACGGCATGCCGCTCCAGCGCGCGCTCGACGAGCCGCGGTGGCGGTACCGCGAGAGCGGCGAGCTGGGCGTCGAACCGCACTTCGACGGCGACGTCACCGCGAAGCTGGTCCGGAGGGACCACGACATCAGGACGCTCTCGCCGGTCCAGTTCGGCGGCGCGCAGATCGTCCGGAATCGGGACGGCGTCCTCTCGGCCGCCACCGAGCCCCGGAAGGACGGCAACGCACAGGGGTACTGACCGAGAGCGGGCGTCTGGCGATCGGCGAACGGGCGTCCGGCGACCGACGAACCACCTCCCGTCGACACAGTCGACGTCTCCTGACCCGACGCGCTCGTGATTATATTCCTCAGATACGACTTATGTGTCTAAATACGGCATACGTCGGCCGGTTTTGGGTAGAAAACGTCTTATAGGTTGATTCATACGATTTGATGAGGAGTGTTATCACGTGAGTGTCTCTGAAACGTACGTCCGATACCGCCAAACCCTCAGCGAGGAACCGCTCGCCATCGGGGTCCTGCTCGTGGCCCTGTGGATGGCGTGGTCACTCGTCTCGGGGCTGCTGACGGGGGGGATCCAGATCAGCAGCCTCGCGTCCCTCGTCTGGGACGGGTTGCTCAGGGGGCTGATCATCGGCCTGGCGGGCATCGGACTCTCAATGACGTACAGCATTCTCAACTTCGCGAACTTCGCGCACGGCGACTACCTCACCAGCGGGGCGTTCGCCGGGATGGCGACCAGCTACCTCGTCGCCGGAATCGGCGAGAACAGCGTCGGCGCGCTCCTGCTCGTCGGCGCGGGCGGGTCGGTGTTCGGCGGCGCGCTCGGCATCGGGGTCACGACGGCGCCGCTCGCCGTCGTCCTCGGGGCCCTCCTGGCGGGGGTCGCCACGATCGCGCTGGCGCTCGCCATCGACCGGTTCGTCTACCGGCCGATCCGCGACGAGAGCGGTATCGCGCTGCTGATAACCAGCATCGGGGTCGCGTTCGCGCTCCGGTACCTGCTCCAGTTCGTCTTCGGGGCCGGGGTACGGGGAACGACCGCTGCGGGGTCGGTCCCGCGCGTGAACGTGCCCGCGATCGACGGGACGTTCCGGGTGACGGCTCACGACATCAGCCTCGTGATCGTCGCCGGCGGACTCATGCTCGGCGTCCACCTGCTGCTCCAGCGGACGAAGCTCGGGAAGGCGATGCGCGCGATGTCAGACAACGAGGACCTCGCGCGGATCACCGGGATCCCGACAGAGCGGGTCATCCGCACGACGTGGATCGTCGGCGCCGGGCTGACGGGCGTCGCGGGCTACATGTTCGTCCTCTGGAAGGGGACGCTCGGCTTCAACGACGGCTGGCTCCTGTTGCTGCTCGTGTTCGCCGCGGTCATCCTCGGCGGGATCGGATCGATCTACGGCGCGATCGGCGGCGGGATCGTCATCGGCCTGACGGCCTCCGTCTCCGTGATCTGGATCCCCTCCGAGTTCGGTCGCGCGGCCGCGTTCCTCGTGATGATCGTAATCTTACTGTTCAAACCTGAAGGCATCTTCAGCGGGAGGACCACGGCATGAGCGCCAGCGACCTCCGCGGACGGGTCGAAGGGCTCTTCGAGCGGGACGTCACGCTCGTGCTCGCCGTCCTCGGCGTCATCTACCTGGCGTACATCCTCGCCGGAGTCGCGTTCGGGTACGGGCTCCGCGGTCAGTTGAACTCGATCGCGAACCTCACGTTCTACATCGGCGTGTTCGGTATGCTCGCGCTGGCGTTGAACCTCCACTGGGGGTACACCGGGCTGTTCAACATCGGTATCGTCGGCTTCATGGGCATCGGCATCTACGTGACCGCGCTGGTCTCGAAGCCGCCGGTCGCGGAGGGCGGCGCGGCGCAGGTCGGTGGGTTCGGCCTCCCGCTGTTCGTCGGCGTCGTCGCCGGCGTGCTCGTGGCAGGGCTGTTCGGACTGCTGGTCGCGTTACCCGCCCTCCGGCTCCGGGCGGACTACCTCGCCATCGTCACGGTGGCGTTCTCGGAGATCGTTCGGTTCACGATGATGTCCCGGACGTTTCAGGAGTTCACGGTGCCGGACACGATCAGCTTCTCCGTCCTCGGTAACGAGGTGCTCACGCTGAACCCGGCGGCCGACACCGTCGGCCTCGGCGGCGGGGGCGGGCTCATCCTGAACTACACGGATCCGCTCGAAGCGCTGCTTCGGGCACTGTTCCTCTGGGAGCCGTACCTCGGGTTCGTCGCGTTCGTCCAGCGGAACTTCATCCCGAACAACCCCAAGCCGGTGATCGACGGGATCGTGTACGGAATCGTCCTCCTCGTAGGCGTCGGACTGTTCTACCTCCTGCTCTCCAGGACCGGAAAGTCCCCGTTCGGACGCGTCCTGAAGGCGATCCGCGAGGACGAGGACGTCGCGAACGCCCTCGGGAAGGACACCGACCGCTTCAAGCTCACCGCGTTCGTGCTCGGCGCCGCGCTGATGGGACTCGGCGGGATCCTCTGGTACTCCGGCCGCGGGAGCATCACGCCGCCGTCGTTCCGCCCGAACATCACGTTCTTCGTCTGGATCGCGCTGATCATCGGCGGCGCGGGCTCGAACACCGGGAGCTTCCTCGGCGGCGCGATATTCGCCGGGCTGTTGTACGAGGGACCGCGCTACTTCAAGAACCTCGTCGAGGCCGCCTTCAATCTCGGGAGGGCGCCGCGGAACTTCGGCGAGGCGATGGCCGGGTTCGCCTCGCTCGACCCGATGCCGTTCGTGCTGTACACGCTCGACAGCGTCAGCCAGTTGCGGCTGGTGATCATGGGCGTGGTGCTGATCTGGCTGATGCACAACCGGCCCGAGGGGCTGCTCGGACACCGCAAGGAGACCGCGTCGAGCGTCGACCTCGCGCGTCCGAGAAGCGACGGGTCGGCCGGAACGCCGGCGGCCGCCGACGGGGGTGAAGAGCGATGAGCGAGACCGACGGGTCGTCGCCCGAGACCGACCTGACCGAGGTGATGGGTTCCGAGGCCGACCTCCCGAGCGGGGACGACGGGGACCGATACGCGCCCCTGGAAGTCGAGGGGCTCCGGAAGGAGTTCGGGGGGATCGTCGCCGTCGACGACGTCAGCTTCGACGTCGAGGAAGGGACGCTGACGGGTCTCATCGGCCCGAACGGAGCGGGGAAGTCGACGACGTTCAACCTCATCACCGGGATGCTCGACCCCGACGAGGGAACGGTCCGGTTCAACGGCGAGGACGTCACCGGGTTCGAACCTCACGAGATCGCGAACCAGGGGCTCGCTCGGACGTTCCAGATCGCCCGCGAGCTGGAGGAGATGACCGTCCTCGAGAACATGATGCTCGCGCCGAAGGGGCAGGTCGGCGAGTCGCTGTGGCGGTCGGTCATGCCGATCACCCGCGAGTCGGTGCGCGAACAGGAGACCGAACAGCTCGAACGCGTCTGGGAGGTGCTCGACTTCTTCGAGATCGACCACCTCGCCGACGAGTACGCCGGGAACCTCTCCGGCGGCCAGCGGAAGCTGCTGGAGATGGCCCGGGCGCTCTTGACCGATCCCGACGTGATGCTTCTCGACGAGCCGTTCGCGGGCGTCAACCCCTCGTTGGAGAAGCGACTGCTCGAACACATCCACGAGCTCCGCGAGCAGGGGTACACGTTCCTCATCGTGGAACACGACATGGACCTCATCATGAACAACTGCGAGCGGGTCATCGTCATGCACCAGGGCCGGATCCTGAAAGACGGAACCCCCGCGGAGATCAAGGAGAGCGAGGAAGTGATCGAGGCGTACCTCGGGGGTGAGGTATGAGCCTGCTCGAGGTCCGCGACCTGGACGCCGGCTACGGCGACCTCCAGATCCTCACCGACGTCGACCTCGACGTCGACGACGAGGAGTACGTCACCATCGTCGGCCCGAACGGGGCCGGCAAGTCGACCGTCATGAAGTCGGTGTTCGGACTGACGACGCACATGGGCGGCACGGTGACGTTCGACGGCGAGGACATCAGCGGGACGAAACCCGAGGACGTCATCCACAAGGGACTGGGGTACGTCCCGCAGAACGAGAACATCTTCGCGGAGCTCGACGTGGAGGAGAACCTCGAGATGGGCGCGTACATCCTCGACGAGGTCCCGCAGGAGGAGCTCCGCAAGGTGTACGACCGCTTCCCGATCTTAGAGGAGCGGAAACACCAGCAGGCGGGGACGATGAGCGGCGGTCAGCGCCAGATGCTCGCGATGGGGCGGGCGCTGATGCTCGATCCCGACCTCCTCCTGCTCGACGAGCCGAGCGCGGGGCTCGCGCCCGACCTCGTCGACGAGATGTTCGACAAGATCGACGAGATCAACGAGTCGGGGACGGCGGTTCTGATGGTCGAACAGAACGCCAAGGAGGCGCTCAGACGCTGCGACCGCGGATACGTGCTCGCGAACGGGCAGAACCGGTTCGAGGACGAGGGGACCGCGCTGTTGAACGACGAGGAGGTCCGCCGGGAGTTCCTCGGCGGGTAGTCGGTCGCGTCGCACACCGACCGCCGGCCCGCGGACCGATTTTCACGACACCGAGCGGAAGGCGTGAAAGCGACGCGTCGCTCGCAGGCGAGTCGCGCGTCCGAATCGCACCGCTTCTCGGTCGGATCGTCTGAAAAAAACGGGAGTGCTCGGCCGGCCGCCCGATAGGCGCGTCGGCTCCGATCGCGGTCAGTTCCCGCTCGAGAGCGCCTGTTCGATGACGTTGGAGTACGACGACTCGCCGATGTTGAAGCTGATCTGGTCGTACACCTCGCCGTCGAACGTGTCCTCGAACACGCTGCTGAACCGCTCGGAGAGCTGCTGCCCGTAGTCGTTGTTGACGTACAGCGTCGCGGCGGTCGACGCGCCGAGCCGCTCGGAGGCGACCTGCGCCATCACCCGGCCCTGGAGCTGGTCGCTCGGGGCGGTTCGGAAGATGTAGTCGTCGTCCTCCAGGTTCGTCACCGACAGCGCGGTGCTGGACGGCGAGCAGCCGACGACCTCGTTCGGGATGAGCGCCTCCTGACAGACCGGGACGTTCACGCCGGAGGAGGCGGTCCCGCAGACCGCGGGGACCCCCGAGCTGATCAGCGATTGGGCGCCGCTGACCCCCTGGTCGGGCGAGGTGTTCGTGTCCTCGAACTGGGCGTTCACCGTCAGGTCGAGGTCGGAGTCGTTGATCTGCTGGGCCGGGAGCTCCGCCGCGCGGATCATCGGCTGCCCCGTCGACGCGAGGTCGCCGGTCTCGGGCAGCAGGATCCCGACGCTCACCTCGCGGCCGAGGCCGCCGGGCGACTCGTCGGCGGAGGGACCCGCTCCGTCGGGGTTCTCGCCCTCGAAGCTCTGCGTCTCCTGAACGTCGACGGAGTCGGCGTCCTGTCCCGCGAACTCCCAGATGGAGTAGGCCGCCGACGCCGGGTCGCCGTTCTGGTCGAAGTTGACGGCGCTCGACGCCCCCTGGTAGTTGATGTTCTCCCCGTTCGCGACCGCCTCGACGGCGTCGAGGAACTCGCCCGGCCCGTACGCGGTGCCGTCGGGGTTCGCGATGCGCCGGAGCTGGTCGCGAACCGCGGTCCCGTTGTTCTCGCCCGCCGCGACGTTCGCCAGGATGAGCGCCGCCGCCGAGTCGTACGACTGCGAGGTGAACACGCCCGGCGTCTCGTCGTACGCGTCCTGATACAGGCTCTCGAACGCGTCTTGGTTCGGACCGCCCGCCGCCGGTGCGGTCCCGGTGACGTTAGCCATCTCGTTCCCGACCTGTCCGGGTAACGACGGGTCCTGAAGCCCGTCCGGGATGAGGATGTCCTCCGCCCCGTCCGACGCCGCGTAGTAGTCGCGGAACAGCTGTATCCCGCTCTCGGGGTAGCCGATGACGGTGAGCAGGTCCGGACTGCCGCCGCCCGAGCCGCCGTCGCCGCCGTCGCCGCCGTCCATTCCGTCGTCGCCGCCGTCGTCGCCGTCGCCGCCATCGCTTCCGTCTCCGCCGTCGCCGGTTTCCGCCGAACACCCGGCGAGCCCGATCGCGCCCGCGACACCGACAGTCTTCAACACGTCACGCCGTCGTTTGTGGTATGACATACCCACTCATATAGACCCCTCTTTGATAAGTATATCCCTGTCAACTGCTACACAAGTATTGTCAATAACTCTCATATAAGGTATATTGCTTCCTTCGGGGATCGGGGTGCGTTTCGCGCCGATCGTACCGATTCTCAGATATGACCGCGCGGCGGCCTCGCGACCCCACAGACGGGTCAGCCGCCTTAGGGGTTCACCGCCGTTCGGTCGGGGTCGGACGGGGGGACAGCGACCGGCGGTTCAGGAGGGTCCCGGCGGCGGTGTCCGGGCTCTCAGTCACCGCCGGCCGCGCGCGCGTGGCGGCGTGCGTCCTCAGGCGAGCGGCCCTCGCGGAGCAGCGCCTCGACGAACAGCTCTCCGGCCTTGTACGACGAGCGGACCATCGGGCCCGAGGCGCAGTAGAGGAAGTCGAACTCCTCCTCGGCGACCGCGCGCCACGTCTCGAAGGCGTCGGGGTGGACGTAGTCGAACACGTCGAGGTGCGAGCGCGACGGCCGGAGGTACTGCCCGAAGGTGACGACGTCGACGCCGACCTCGCTGAGGTCGCCGAGCGTCCGATACACCTCGTGGGCGTACTCGCCGACGCCGAGCATGAGGCTCGTCTTCGTGTAGATGTCCGACTCGCGGTCCACGCGGTCGAGCACCCCGAGCGACTGCTCGTAGTCGGCCCGCCTGTCGCGCACGGGCCACTGGAGGCGCTCGACCGTCTCGACGTTGTGCGCGATCACGTCCGGGCCGGCGGCGACGATCCGGTCGATCGCCTCCGGATCCCCCTGGAAGTCGGGGACCAGCGTCTCCACGAGTATCTCCGGATCGCGCCGCTTGATCTCGCGGATCGTCTCGGCGAAGTGCGCGGAGCCGCCGTCCGCGAGGTCGTCGCGGTCGACGGAAGTTAAGACGACGTAGTCGAGCCCGATCTCGACCACCGCCTCGGCGACGTTCGCGGGCTCGTCGGGGTCGAGCGGTTCCATCCCGCCGGTCTCCACGTCACAGAAGTTACAGCCGCGCGAGCAGCGGTCGCCCATGAGCATGAACGTCGCGGTGCCGGGGCCGTCCCGGCCGGACCAGCACTCGCCCATGTTCGGGCAGTTGGCCTCCTCGCAGACGGTGTGGAGGTCGCGCTCGCGGAGGCGCTCCTTGATCTCCGTGAACCGGGAGCCGGACGGGGGTCGCGACTTCAGCCAGTCCGGCTTCCGACGACCGCGTTGCATACCCGAACCACGGCGGCCGGGTGCAAAAACGTGAGGATCGCACGGGGTCGTCGTAGCGGACCGGTCGCACCCGGGGTCGCCACGCGACGGGCCGGCACCTATCGGAGGTCGTTGGCCTCGACGACGGTCGCGAACTCGCCGTCGAGGTGCGCGAGCGCGACCCGGTGAGAGGTGTCGGCGTCGATCGCCTCGCCGTCATAGGTCTCGCGGGCGTGCGTCGCGGTGGCGTCGGCGACCACGCGAACGTCGTAGCCGCGGTTCTCGGCCTCGCGGGTCGTCGTGGAGACGCAGTGGTCGGTGGTGAGCCCGCAGACGACGAGCGACTCGTGGCCCGCCTCGCGGAGCCACGCGTCCAGTCCCGACTCGAGGAACGCGCCGTTGACCGACTTCTCGAAGGTCGCCTCGCCGTCGACGGGCGCCGTCTCCGGCTTCCACCCGAACCCCGGCGCGTCCGGGCGGAGCGGGGAGTCCGGCTCCGTCGAGGCGTGTCGGACGTGCGCGATCGGGCGGTCGGCCGCGCGCCATCGGTCGAGGAGGGCGCTCGCGACCGCCTCCGCGTCGGGGTTGTTGCGCTCGCCCCACCCCGGCTCGTCGAAGCCGACCTGGAAGTCGATCAGGACGAGGACCGCGTCGTCGTGGGGCGCGGAACCGCCCTCCGAGCGGACCGAACCGGCGCCGTCGCGCTCAGTCATCGCCGAGCCCCGAGGTGACGGCCGCGTCCGCGTCGGGCCCGGACGCGCTGCCCGAGTGGCGCGACTCCGCGAACCGTCGCCAGGCGCCCGGTTCCAGCAGCCCCTCCGGCGCCTTGGGATGCTCGCGGGTCGGCCGCAGGGGACAGGCGTCGGGGCTCGCGTCCCCGTCCTCGCGGAACAGGTACTGCGTCCACTCGCGGTCGCCCTCGACGCCCCAGTCGCCGAGGTCGGCGTGGGGACAGACGCCGTCGTACTCCGCCATGCGCCCGCGGATCGCCTCCCGCGCCCCCTCGCCGGCCTCCGTGTCGGCGGTGAGCCCCTCGAACACCGCCCGCGGTTGGAAGGTGACCTCCAGCCCGACGGGCGAGTACCGGCTCCGGCGCTCGTCGTAGAAGGGCGCTCGCGAAGTCGGGAACAGCGGCTCGCCGCCGAAGCAGAACTCCCACCGCGCGGTGTCGGGGTCGGTCGGAATCCCCTCTGGCCACGGCGCCGGGTCGTGGACGTGGAGGAACTCGAGGACGTTCCACAGTCGCTCGTGGTAGTGGGCCTCGCCTCGGTCGCCCTCGGGTCGGAAGAACACCGCCAGCGGGGCGCGGTCGGCGTGGTCGTCGTACGTGTCGAGGTACTCGACTAGGACGTCGCGAAGGCGGAGGAGCGCGGCGGGGTCGGTCGTCGACTCGCAGGCGGCGTAGAGGAGGTCGCCCTCCCGTTCGGCCTCGATGCCGAAGTAACAGGGGAACGGCGAGCCGTCGCGCTCGCCGAGCATCGACTCGCGGAAGGTGCGGTAGTGCTCGCGCAGCCAGGCGGGGGCGTCGTCGAGCCGACCGCGGAGCGCCCCTTGATCCAACAGCACGCCCTCGGTGCCGGGCTCGTTCATGCCGGCAGTCGGTGGCAAGCGGTCTTTTGACTTTCGGCGCCGGCGGCGAACGTACCGGAGACCGGACTCACCGGCCCTCGTCGCCGACCGGGAGCGTGTACGTGACGAGCGCCACGATGGCGCGTCGGAGGCGTTCGGTGACGGCCTGGTCGGAGACGCCGAGCTCGTCGGCGAGCTCCTTCGTCGTGCACCCGCGGGGAATGTCGTAGTACCCCATCTCGATCGCGAGCGTGAGCGCCTCGAACTGCGGCTCGGTGAGGCCGTACCACGGCTGGACGTCCGGCTCCGAGGGGTTGTACACGCGGGTCACTTCCAGGTTGATCCCGGCGTCCCCGCAGCTGGTCGAGAACGCGCTGAGCGACTCGTGGGTCGGAAACCGGACCTCGAACGTCCACGACGTGGCCGACCCGACGGCGCTCAACATCTGCCCGTCGTTCGCCTGCACGGCGTCGACGAGGTGGTCCCGGTTCGCGTCCCAGTCGAGCGTGAACAGCGTCCGGTCCTCGAAGGCGTCGATCGCCGTGGCCTGCTCGACCGCCGAGTGGCGCTGAACGCGCTCGACGAACGACTCGCGGGTGGAGTCGTGGATCCAGAACAGCGGAACGGAGGCCTCGCCGAGCGGAACGAGCGTCTCGAGCTCGACGGTGGAGTTCCCTTCGACGGGAAGGATCTGACCGAGTTCAAAATCGCTTGACAGGACGCGGAACTCCACGATTACACTCATCAGTTGGCCTCTGTGATCCGTTTTCGATTGCCCCTTATAGAGGGCGAGCTTGGTATATCAGGGTTTGGGCGATGGCGGGGACGCAGCGGAACGGGTCGAGCCGCGATCGCGCGAAGGATTGACTCGCGACCGCGCACCGGCGGTGGCGGCCCGTCATTATAAATAGCCACTGTACTATCAGTAGTGTAGTTGAACCATTTCGGCAGGTTCGATCTACGCATGTATGTTAGTGAGAGCGGCGCTACCCTCGATCCGGTTGCTTTCGGTCCGAGCTCGGAGGCGTCTCCGACGCGGTCCGATCGGGCGGAGACGTCGGGCGGCGGCATCGACGGGACGCGGTTCGAATGAACCCCGGCGACGACTCGCCGACGGCCGAGGCGGAGTTCCGCGACGAGCTGCGGGCGCTGCTCCGCCGCGCGCACGAGGAGGGCGTCGACGTCGAGGGCGGGTGGGACTGCCGGAACGGCTCCGAACACCCCGACTGGGACGTCGTCGTCTCAGAGGTGCGGAAGTCGCCGGCTTCGGAGTAGCCGGTCGCCGCTCGCGCTCGGACCCCGGGCCCGGTCCGTCCGATCTCAGTCCCCGGCGACGGCGAACCGAGAGGCGTCGCCCTCGGCGGTCGGCGCGGTGAGCAGGGAGACGCCGACGGTGAGGAGCGCCGACAGCGCCATCAGCCCGAGCGCGACGTCCCAGCCGCCGGCGACGGCGCGGGGCAGCGTCGGGACGAAGCCGACGACGGCCGACAGCACCACCGCGAGGTACGCGAGCTGCGGAACGAGCACGCCGGCGATCATCCCGGTCCGGGTGGTCCGGTCCCAATAGAGCGCGCAGATCACGGGGAGCGCCAGCAGCGCGAACCCGGAGAAGGCGGTGCTGCCGACCTCGATCAGCGTCCCCGGCCGGAACAGGCTCGCGGCGAACGCGAGCAGCGCGAACGCGGCGACGCCGATCCGCGCGACCCACGCCTCCCGGCGCTCGGAGGCGTCGGCGTTGACCACGGGCCGGTAGAGGTCGCGGGTGAAGTAAGACGATCCGGAGAGCAGCATCGAGTCCGACGAGGACATCATCGCGGCCATCGCCCCGGCGATCACGAGCGCGGCGAACCACGCCGGCGTGTACTCGTTCAGCACGACCGGGAGCACGTTCGCGCCCTCGGGCACGTCGACCGGCATCCCGGCCGCCCACGCGCCGAGCATGAACGCGGGGACAAAGAGGAGGAGGACGAGCACGGGCCACAGCGCGAACGACCGCTTCAGCGTCTCGCCCGACTTCGCGACGAAGAACCGCTGGTTGATCTGCGGGAACATCGTCACGCCGAACGCGATGGTGATCGCCGTCGAGACGATGAAGCCGACCGAGTAGGTGCCGCCGCCGAAGCTCCCGAAGTCGGGGCGGGCGTCGAGCATCGCACCCGTCGCCGCGCCGACGCCGCCGACGGCCGACACCACCCAGACCGCGGCGAGCCAGACGACGGAGAGCATGAACAGCCCCTGGATCGTGTCCGTCCACGCGACCCCGCGCATCCCCGCGAGGACGACGTAGAGGATCATGAACGCGGTGATCAGCGCCGCGCCGCCCCAGTAGGGGACGACGCCGTCGGTCAGCCCCACCAAGGCCTCGCCGGCGCCCATCTGCTGGAGCATGACGTACGGGAACAGCCAGAGGAGGCTCACGCCGGCGACGAGCGCCCGAAGTCCGGTCGAGCCGAACCGGTCGCCGAGCATCTCTCCGAGCGTCACGTAGCCGTTCCGGTTGCCGATCAGCCACTGCTTGTAGCCGATGACGTACCACAGCACCGCGAACAGCACGCCGTCGAGCGTCCCCATCACGATCAGCCACTCGGGGCCGGCGGCGAACGCGAGGTTCGGGCCGCCGAAGAAGGTGAACGCCGACAGCAGCGTGGCGAAGGTGGTGAACAGCAGGACGACCGTCCCGATCGACCGGCTGGCGAGGTAGTAGTCCTCGGCGGTCGTCTCGGAGACGCGGTAGGCGACGAGTCCGACGGCGAGCGCGAGGAACAGGTAGCCGACGACGATCCCGAGCGAGAGCCCGAGCGTCACGGTCGGTCACCCCCGGCGGCGGGACCCCTCGCGTCGCCCCCCGCGCCGCGGTCCTCCCCGTTCGCCTCGGGGCGCAGGCCCATCCCGCGCTCCCACGCGCCGCTTCGGGCGAACCGCGAGAACAGGACCGCGCACAGCCCGAGCCACGCGACGTGCCACCAGATCCAGACCGGAAGTCCGGCGACGACGCGGTCGACGCCCCACAGCGGCCACGGAACCGCGAACGCGACGAGCAGCGCGAACGTCGGAATCCACACGATATCTCTCCGAGGTCGTCTCATGTCGAACGAATACGACTATGAACGCATAAATCTTACCGAAACAGTTCGATATGGGTTTTTGTAGAATATATTTCTTCAAAGGGCCCCGACGGAGGCGGGTGCGATAACTATTTTCGGCGACGCGCACAACAGCGCACGGGCGGCGAACGCCGCCCGATCATCACCATTCACCCATCATGAACGACACAGAGAAATACCTGATACACGCCACCATCGCGGCGGACGGCGTCGTCGAGCGGAGCGACGTCGTCGGCGCGGTGTTCGGCCAGACGGAGGGGCTCCTCGGCGACGAGTTGGACCTCCGCGACCTCCAGGAGTCGTCGCGGGTCGGCCGGATCGACGTCTCCGTCCAATCGGAGAACGGGCAGTCGTTCGGCGAGGTCACCGTCGCGTCGAGCCTCGACAAGGTCGAGACCGCGATCCTCGGGGCGGCCCTCGAGACGATCGACCGCATCGGCCCCTGCCAGGCCTCCGTGGAGGTGACGAGCATCGAGGACGTGCGGGCGGCGAAGCGCCGCGAGGTCGTCGAGCGCGCTAAGGAGCTGATCGCCGGCGGCTTCGAGGAGACGAGCCTCGCGAGCGACGACATCCTCGAAGAGGTCCGCGAAGCGGCTCGCGTCGAGGGGATCGTCGAGTACGAGGGGCTCCCGGCCGGCCCGCGCGTCGGCGACTCCGACGCCGTCATCGTCGTCGAGGGACGCTCGGACGTGCTCACGCTGCTCGAGTGCGGGATCAAGAACGCGGTCGCCGTCGAGGGGACGAACGTCCCCGACGCGGTCGCCGATCTCACCGCCGACCGGACGGTCACCGCGTTCCTCGACGGCGACCGCGGCGGCGAGCTCATCCTCCGCGAGCTCGCGCAGGTGGGCGACGTCGACTACGTCGCGTTCGCGCCGCCCGGCGAGTCGGTGGAGGACCTCGACCGCAACGCCGTCTTCGAGGCGCTCCGCGGGAAGGTCCCGTACGGTACCCTCGCCGACGAACCCAACCTCCGCGAGGCGGCCGCGGACGACGAAGGCGCCGGAAGCGCCGGGAGCGAGAGGGAGGCCGACGACCGAGAGCCCGAGGGAGAAGCCGGGGACACCGAGTCCGGGGCGCCGGCTCCCGACACGCCCGACGCGTCCGACTCCGACGCGTCCGACCCCGACGCGTCCGACCCCGACGCGTCCGACCCCGACGCGTCCGACCCCGACGCGTCCGACCCCGACGATCCGGGGACCGACGGCGTCGTCGCCGGCGCGGCCCGAGACGAGACCGAGAGCGGCCTCGTGGAGGCCGTCGAGAAGGCGCCCGCGACCGCCGCAGAAGACGGGGTCGCCGAGGACGAGGGCGGTCCCGAGTCGGTCGAAGTCGACGTCGTCGACGCCGAGTCGACGCCTGCCGAACCGACGGACGAGGGGTCCTCTGAGGCGGTCGACGCGGAATCGGGAGTGGAAGCCGACGAGGGGTCGGCCGACCCGTCCGACGACGTCCCCGTCGACGACGAGCCGCGGTCGATCGAAGAGCACGTCCAGGAGGTCGTCGACTCGGGGAGCGACCGCGCCCGCCTGCTCGGCGACGACCGCGGCGTCCTCGCGGAGGTCGCCGCCGCCGACGCGTTCGACGCGATCGAGGCCGCGGAGACGGCGCCGCACACGGTCGTCGTCGACGACCGGATCGATCAGCGCTTACTCGACGTGGCGGCCCAGCGCGGAGTCAGCGAGCTGCTCGGGCGCGAGGTCGGCGAGTTCGTGAAACGGCCCGTGGGGACTCGCGTGCTCACGGTCGGCGACCTCCGCGCCGGGAGCTGAGACCCGCGGCGGCCGGCGACCGCCTCCCGTTCCGCCGGCTCAGACCAGTCCGACGACGCCGAGCAGCGCGAACAGCGCGTCGCCGAACGTCAGCGAGACGACGAGCCCGACCGCCATCGGGACGACGAACGGCATCCCGGGCGACACCAGCACGCTCTCCTTCTTGGCGACGACCGCCAGCCCGCCGCGGAGCGTCTCGACGTCGGTGCCGTACGCCCCGCGATCGATCTCCGCGAGGAACCGCTCCGCGGCCCACGGGTCGTCGAACGCCGCCGGTCCGGAGTTCGGTTGAGCGGCCTCGCCCTCCGGTTGCGCCGCGGTCCCGCCGTCGGTCCGCGGGCCGACGTGGGTGCCGCCGTCGGTCGGATCGAACGTCTCGCCGACGCTTTCCGGGTCGCGGAGCCGGTCCGGGTCGGCGCGCAGGTCCGCGAGCGTCAGCCCGCGCCACCGCAGGTACATCCGGAGCGCGTCGAGGTCCAGCCCGCTCCGCGTCTCCCCCGCGTCGTCCTCGAAGAGCCGACCGTGGCGGTCCGGCAGCGACTCCGTCGCCACCGGGCGCGCGAGGAACGTGTTCGCCGAGAGCTCGCCGCGGAGGAGATTGAGTCCGGCGAGCCCGAGGGGATAGGCCAACCCGAGCAGCACCGCGTTCGTGAGGACCGTGAGCGAGAAGACGCCGATCTGGGTCTCGACGAGCGGGAGCTCCGCGCCGGCGACGGCGTACTCCGGGAAGGTGGGGAAGAGGAGCGCGAGCGCGATCAGCGCCTTCGCGTCCGCCCCGCCGAACGCGCCGAGGTACCAGAACGCGTAGCCGAGCGGCGCGACGAACAGCAGGCTGATCGCGGCCTGCACGAGGAACAGGCGCCCCGCGACTCCCGCGAACGGCCACATCGACGCCGCCTCCCAGACCAGCAGCAGCGCGCCGAAGGCGTACAGCGGCGGCCAGATCCGGTTCGGGAGGCGTCGGGTCCGGACGTCCCGTAGCGCCGCCCACGCGAAGACGGGAACGACGAGCAGGCGCAGGAGGTCCGGCAGCGTGGCGACCATGTCCCCACGGCCGCCGCGGGCGTAATTAGGCGTTCGGGTTCGGGTATCGCGATCGATAGCGCCGGCCGAGCCGGGGCGTCGCTCGGGAGGCCCCCGTCAGTCGTCCGGCCGGTCGGGTCGCCTGTCGAAGACGTCGAGGATCGGGTCCGGGTCCGCCACCCCGGGGATCCGGTACTCGTCGTCGCGGAGTTCGATCGCGACCGTCTCTGTGTCGAGCCGCCGGTCGAGCCGGTTTCGTTCCACGCGCAAGCCGGTCTCGTCCCACGGTTCGACGCGCCACAGCGTCGCACCGATCAGGCGGTCGCGGGCGACGAGCGCGTCGTCCCCGGCCCGGTACGACACGAGCCCGTACCGGAACTCGTGGTCGAGCGCGCCGAGGAGCAGCGGGACGCCGACCGCGACCGCGACGAGGGCGGTCGCGGTTGCCAAGTCGCCGCCGACCGCGAACAGCGCCGCACCGAGCGCCGGGACCGCGGCGAGGTACCACAGCCCCGGACGCCCGAGCGGCGTCACCGCCGCGCCCGCGAGCCGAGAGCGAACGGGCTGCCGGACCGTCTCGACCGGCCCCGCGACCGACCCGTCGGGCGACTCGGGCGAGGGGGGCTCGTGCGAGAGCCCGAGATCCAGCGCCGCCGACTCGTCGAACGCCGCCAGCCGGTCGCCGTACAGCCCGGCGAGGTCGAACGCGGCCTTCACCGCGATGATTCCGAGCAGGAGCGGGAGCCCGACCGCGTCGGGATCGATCGCCGATATCGGGTCGTCGCCGTCGAGCGTCGCCGCGCCGACGAGCGTGACGGTGATCAGCGCGCCGACGAAGATCGCCGCGCCGCGTGCGAAGATCCCTCGGATCGCCGTCTGCGCGCTGTGCTCCCGGTACTCGCCGCGGCCGAAGTACTCGACGAGAGTCGTCGCCCCCTCGCCGAGAAAGACGCCGAGCGTCGCGAGCGCCACGGTGTCGAGCGTCGCGGCCGGCGGTCCACCGTCGGCGACGACCCCGACCGTGAGACCCCCGACGACCAGCCAGACGACGCAGAGCACCGGCGCGGCGATCGGGAGGACGAGCAGCGAGGAGAGACGTACTCGGAGCCCCGTGCGGGGGACCGGCAGCGCGGCCCGTCGCTGCGCGAGCGGGCCGGCGATCAGCGCGTCGCGCTCGATCTCGGAGGGGCGCCCGGCGAACAGGCCGCGGACGACCGCCCAGCCGGAGACGATCCCGAGCTCGAACCAGTAGAGCGTCATCAGCGCGGCCGCGTTCCAGCCGAGGGCGACGACGCCGATCAGGGGGACGACGTTCGAGACGAGGAGCGAGAGCGCTCGGGGGCGGCGCCCGCGAGCGAGGGCTCGCAGGGGGGCGAAGCGAACGGCGGAGGGCATTCGTTCGGTCGGTGCGCGGCCGCGCTTATAAATAGTCGGCGCCGCTCACGGCGCCGGTCCCGCGTCGCGATGGAGGTAGAGGTACGCGAGCACGGGCAGGATGGTGAACGCGAGGGTCGCGACCGCCCAGAGGGGCGCGTAGCGGCTCCCGCGCGCCCTCGCGTCGCGGTAGATCCACGCCGCGGCGACGACGACGACCCCGTAGACCACGAGCGTGAGCGGGAGCGACCACGGCAGGGCGACTCCGGAGAGGAGCGTCATGGTACCGCCTTCGGCGGGCGCTGCTTATAAGTCGCCCGTGAGGTCGGCCCGCATGACGAAGTCGGGCTCGCCGGCGACCGGCACGCGGTTCGCGCCGGTGTCGCTCACGTGCTCGACGGTCTCGGGGATCAGGACCCGCGTGGCGTCGGCGTCGACCGCGGCCGCGTCGGCGGCGATTTCCGGATACAGAGCGCCCGCCGCGTCGACGTCGCGCCACGCGACGGCGCCGTACACGGCGACGCGCTCGGGGGCGTCTCCCGCGTCGTCGCCCGGGCGCTCCGAGACGCGGGTGCGGACCGCGAAGCCGGCGAGCGCGTCCGCGTCGGCAACGGCCAGCAGTCGGCCCTCGTCGGCCGCGACGCGGAGGCGATCGCGGGTGAGCTCGGAGCAGGCCCACGACTCCCCGTCGTCGAGCGCGAGGCCGCCGAGGTGGTCGCGGGCGTCGCTGTCGGTCCAGAACGCCCACGCCGCGTTCGGGTCGGGGTCGTCGACGGCGCGGAGCGCGACCGAGTCACCGGTCGAATCCGCGGCCGGCTCCGGCTCCGCGAACCGGAACTCCGTCGTCGGCTCGAAGCCGACCGCGCGAGACTGGCCGAGCCCCGCGACGTTCCACGAGAAGACCATGTTCCGGCAGACGGTCGCGCCGCGCTCGCGCGCCCAGTCGAGCGCGGCGGTCGAGAGGGCGGTCCCGACGCCGAAGCCGCGGGCGGCCGGGTCGACGCGGATACCCTGTCCCCACGCCTCCCACTCGCTGAGCAGGGCGCCCTGGATGCAGCCGACGACGGCCTCCGGTTCGCCCGGGGCGGCGGCGCCCGCGCCGTCGCCCTCGACGAGCGTGTCGCCCTCGCTCCGGTCGTCGCGCTCCGCGACCGCTTCGCTCCCGGCGACCGCCTCGGGCGGGAGCGTCGCGACGAAGGTGCCGCGGTCCGAGTCGTCGGACGCGGCCCACTCGGGGAACACGCGCGGGATGTAGTCGGCGTGGCGCTCGCCCCACGTGTCCCGCGTGAACGCGGCGACCGCGTCGGCGTCGGCGGGGCGGGCCTCGCGGACGACGACGGTCGGTTCGGCGGGCGCCGAGTCGAGGGGCGTCATCTCCAGGGCTGCGACTCCTCGGTGAGCTCGCCGGCGAGGTCGCGCCCCATCGCCTCGGCGGGGTCGGACAGGTTCGCGAGCGCCCACATCAGCTTCACCTTCGCGGTGCCGGGGAGGGTGTCGCCCGCCTCCACGACGCCCGCGTCGAGCAGGTCGCGCCCGGTGTCGTACACGCGGTCGCAGACGCGGCCGTCGAGGCACTGGCTCGTCATCGCGACGACGGCCCCGCCCTCGACCAGCTCCTCGATCCGCGGAATGAGGTCGGTGTGGACGTGGCCGAGCCCGGTCCCCTCGATGACGACGCCGTCCTTGTCGTCGAGGTAGTCCCACGCGGCGGGGTCCATGCCGGGCGTGAACTTCGCCAGCTCCACGTCGCCGTCGAGGTCGGGGGCGAGGTCGGCGTCGGCGTCTTCGCTATCCGCGTCAGGCCCGCTCCCCCGCGGGAGCGGCTCGCGGTGCCACTCGATGGCGGCGTCGGCCGCGTCGCCCTCGGCGCCCGCCTCGGCCGCGGCCTCGTAGTCGACGACGCCGAGGGGTCGGGCCCCAACCGTCTCGAAGGCGTCGCGGCGGGAGGTGTGATTCTTCCGGACGCGGGTGCCGCGGTGGAGCGCGCAGGCGTCGTCGGACTGGGTCGCGTGCATGCAGACGAGCGTCTCGGCGTGGTCGGCCTTCGCGGCCTCGACCGCGCACACCGCGTTCATCACGTTGTCCGAGGAGGGGCGGTCCGCGGAGCGCTGGCTCCCGGTGAACACGACCGGGACGGGCGAATCGAGCATGAAGGAGAGCGCGGAGGCGGAGTACTGCATCGTGTCGGTGCCGTGCATCACGACGACGCCGTCGGCGCCGGCCTCGATCTCCTCGGCGACGGCCTCGGCGAGCTCCCGCCAGATGGCCGGCTCCATGTTCTCCGAGAGGATGTTGGCGACGACGCGCCCGCGGTAGTTCGCGCGGCCGGCCAGGTCGGGGACCGCTCGCAGCACGTCCTCGGCGTCGAACTGGGCGGTGACCGCGCCGGTCCGGTAGTCGACGGTGGAGGCGATCGTCCCGCCGGTCGAGATGAGCGAGATCGTCGGCAGGTCGTCGTCGAAGGTGATCTCGGAGGCCTCGCCCCCGCCCGCGTCGGCCCCCTCGTCGACGTCGCGGGCGCCCGATTCGAGCACCTCGGCGTCGGCCGCGTCGCGGTCGACGCCGACGTTGTACCCCCCGTCGAGCTTGACGACAAGGTGGTCGCGAGTCGTCGAGGGGAGCAGTACGCCCTCGTTCGTGACGTCCCCGCGCTCGACGCGGACGCGATCTCCCGGTTGCATACCACCCGCTTCCCCTGCGGCGGACTTGAATCCAACCGTTCGGCGGCGGGGCCGCCCCGGGTCGGCGCGCGTCTCGGTCGGTACGTCTTTTACCGGTCGCGCAGACCTGAGCCCATGGACCGCGACGCGTTCGCCGCCAGCATCGACCACACCGTGCTCGGCCCGGAGACGACGTGGGGCGACGTCGAGACCGTCCTCGCTGAGGCGGCCGACCACGGGATGAACGCCTGTATCCCGCCCTGCTACGTCGCCGAGGCGGCCGACTACGAGGACGCCCCCGAGACGGTCGCGACCGTGGTCGGGTTCCCGCACGGGCAGCACGCGCCGGAGGCGAAGCGGGACGAGGCCGTCGGCGCGTGGAACGACGGCGCCGACGAGATCGATCTGGTGATCAACGTCGGCCGGCTGAAGGCCGGCGAGGACGACGTCGTCGCCGCCGAGATCGCGGACGTGGTCGCCGCGGTACCGGTCCCCGTGAAGGTGATCATCGAGACCGCGCTCCTGACCGACGCCGAGAAGCGTCGCGCCTGCGAGGCCGCCGTCGATGCCGACGCCGACATGGTGAAGACCTCCACCGGGTTCGCCGACGGCGGCGCCACGGTCCCCGACGTGGAGCTCATGAGCGACTACCTCCCGGTGAAGGCCTCCGGCGGCGTCGGCTCCTACGAGGAGGCGCTGGCGATGCTCGACGCCGGCGCGGTCCGGATCGGCGCCTCCTCCGGCGTCGAGATCGTCGAGGGACACCCCGAGTGACGGCGGTCGGTCCCGTTCTGGTGCGCTCCGATCGCCCCCGTCCCGTCCGCTTCCCTTCGTTCCCGTCCCGTCCGCTTCCCTTCGTTCCCGTTCCGTCCCGTCCACTCCCCTGCGTTATGTCTCGCTCCGTTCCGCCCGCCTCCCGTTCCCTCGCCGTGGGAATCCCGTCGTGAGCATTTATTCACGGAACACCTACGGAGGGGTATGAGTCATTCCCGCGGATCACCGCGTCTGGACCTCGACACGGCGTTCAAGGCGTTCGGTGCGATCGGGGTCGCGATCTCGGTCGCGCTGGTCGTCCTCGTGCTCGCGCTGACGAACCCGTTCGGCGGGTACGTGGACGTCTCGCCGGCCGCGTACGGCAGCCTGCTGTCGGCGGGCCTGCTCGCCGCCGTCGGCTTCGCGGCGTACGCGCTGCGACGCCGCTGAGTCGCGCCCCGGCGACGGGGGCGACGTCTCCGAGGGTATAACAGAGCGGAGGGCGAACCGACGCCCATGAGCGACGAGTCGGTCGAGGCCGCAGTCGAGCGGTTCCTCGACGAGACCGAGTCCGCGCTGGACGACTACGACCAGGGGTACGCCGACGCCGACGCGACGCTGTCGGTGGTGCGGACCCACATCGACGAACTGGCCGTCGCCGTCGACGAGGCGGACGAGGAGTAGGACCGAGATTTACGGCCGCGCTCCGATCAGTTCCCGTACCCGAGCCACGTGCTCCCCGAACGCCGGGTCGCCGCGCTCGCGGGGCCGGTCGACGTCGACGTCGACGACCTCGGCGACGCGGCCGGGGTCGGCCGCCATCACGACGATCCGGTCGGCGAGCGTCACCGCCTCGGCGACGTCGTGGGTGACGAAGAGCACGGTCTTCCCGGTCGACGCCCACACGTCGAGGAGCTCCCGCTGGAGCATCTCCCGCGTCTGCGCGTCGACCGCGCCGAACGGCTCGTCCATCAAGAGTAGTTCGGGGTCCACGGCGAGCGCCCGCGCGATGGCGACGCGCTGTTTCATGCCGCCCGAGAGCGACTTCGGGTACGACTCCCGGAACTCCGAGAGTCCGACGAGACCGAGCATCTCGTCGACCCGCTCCGCGCGCTCCGCCTCGGACCGGTCGCTCCGTTCGAGCCCGAACCCGACGTTCTCCTCGACCGTGAGCCACGGGAACAGGTGGTACTCCTGGAAGACGACGCCCATGTCGGTCGTCGGGCCGGTGACCGGGGCGCCGGCGAGTCGGACCTCCCCGTCGGTGGCGTCGGTGAGACCGGCGATGATCCGGAAGAGCGTCGTCTTCCCGCAGCCGGACGGGCCGACGAGACAGACGAACTCGCCGTCGTCGACCCCGAAGGAGACGTCGTCGAGCGCGCGGACCGGACTCCCCTCGCCGTCGTACGTCTTCCCGACGCCGTCGACGGCGACACCGGACGCCTCGGTGGTTCCGCCCGCTGCGGCGCCTCTCTCGGCCGCGCTGCGGTCGTCCTCGGTCGTCGCCGAATCCCCGTCCGACATCGATCCCTCGTTCACGCCCGCCACACTAACACCCTCCGTTGGACGGCGCGGAACGCAACGTCGACGAGGAGGTACATCAGGCTCAACACGAGGATGTACGCGATCACCGTGTCGACGAGGAGGTTGTTGCTCGCGCGCAGGATCTCGCGGCCGACGCCCGGAACCCCGAAGATCTCGGAGGCGACCACGAGCATCCAGCAGCGCCCGAGACCGGTCCGGACGCCGGTGAGGATGCCCGGCAGGGACGCCGGGAGGACGATCGACCGGACCGCGTCGAGGTCGCCGCGGACCCCGAGCGTGCGACCCACGTCGAGCAGGTCCTCGGAGATGCCCTCGACGGCCTCGTACGCCGCGTAGTAGTTGATCCAGAAGGCGCCCACGGCGATGATGAAGGCCGCGCCGGCGTCGTTGATCCCGAACCACGCGATCGCGAAACCGATCAGCGCGAGCGGCGGGACCGGCCGGAGCGTCCTGACGAGCGGCGCCGTCACGTCGTCGAGCAGCCCGCTCCACGAGAACGCGACGCCCGCGGCGACGCCGAGCCCGGTGCCGACGACCGTTCCCGGGACCCAGTGCCGGATACTCGACCACAGCGCGGTCGTCATCGTCCCGGAGGCGAGTTCCTCGGCGAAGGCGCCGCCGACCGCCGCCGGCGACGGCAGCACGTACGCCGGCTGCGTGAGCGAGGCGAGGTACCAGACGACCACGAACCCGACGACGCCGGCGGCGCCGCGGAGGAGCCGCCGCGGGTCGTCGAGGCCGAGGCCGGCGCGCAGTTCGTCCCCGTCGAACCGGCTGCCGGTGTCGGTCGCCATCAGAGTGAGTCGTACGCCTCGAAGTCGAATATCGCCTCGTTCGACAGCCGCTCGTCGATCTGCCCGTTGTTCGCCGCGAACTCCGAGAACACCGGGGTCGCTTCGGTGATCGACCGGGGGTCGGTGACGAAGTTCGACAGCGGCGAGTCGAGCGCCCGACGGGCGCGGTCCGCCGGCATCCCGATCCCCGACTCGACGTGCCCGGCGGTCGCCTCCGGGTTCTCGTCGATGAACTCGGTGGCGCGGACGTGCTGTTCGAGGAACTGCGCTGCCAGCGGCGACTCGCGGACCGCGTCGCTCATCAGCGTGACCGCGGCGGGCTGGCCCGGGAGGATCTGCGCGGCCGTCCGCAGCATCGCGACGGACGAGCCCTCCTCCTGTGCGATCGTCGGCACCGGCTCCATGATCGAGGTGCCGTCGATCTCTCCGTTAGCGATCGCCTGCCAGACGGCGCTGGCGCCGTTGATCTCGACGATCTCGACGTCCTCGTTCGATTCGGGGTCGACGCCGGTCTCCTGGAGCCAGTAGCGGAGCAGCACGTCCGGGACGCTCCCCTGCGGGAAGGTACCGAAGCGGAACGGCCCGCCGTTCTCCTCGGCCCACGTCGCGAACGCGTCGCCGCCCTCCGCCTCGAAGGCGTCGTGGAACGACTCATCGGCCATGATCCCCATCGGCTCGCGGATGTTGGCCGCGGTCACCTTGGCGGGGATGTCGCGGTCGATGACGATCATCGCCGGCACGATCCCGAACATGGCGACGTCGATGTCGCCGCTGCCGAAGGCCCGGACGATCGCCGGCCCGTCGGTGAACTCCTTCCCGGTGACCTCGGCGTCGACCTCGGAGAAGTACCCCTCTCCCTCCATCACGTACCACTGGAGGTCGGGGTAGATCGGCATGTGCGCGACCGTCACCTCGTCGAGTCCGCCGCCCCCGCCGAGACAGCCGGCGAGTCCGAGCGTCGCGGAGCCGCCGGCGGCGGCGAGGAAGGACCGACGCGAGGTCGGCGCGCGTGTGTCGTGCATAAGTTACGAACGGTCTCCGCGGCCAACACCCCCGCGCCACCAGCAACGAAGGCACGTTCCGATGACGCCGGAGACGCGTGGTATCGGGCGTTTCAGGCCCGTTATATGCAGTAGGAATACGCTCGGCGGTGGCTCGACAGTCACAGATCGGTGCAATATTTGCGGCAGCCGCGCGACCACGCGACCCATCCGCCGCCGTTTATGCGGTCGGTCGCCAACGGGCCGTATGGTCTCGGAAATCTTCGACCCCGACGCGTGGGAACGGGTGACCGACGAGTTCGACGACATCACCTATCACCGCGGCGTCGACGTCCCAGCGGTCCGGATCGCGTTCGACCGTCCCGAGGTCCGGAACGCGTTCCGACCGGGCACCGTCGACGAGCTGTACGCCGCGCTGGACCACGCCCGCAAGCAGGCGGACGTGGGCTGCGTCCTCCTCACGGGCAACGGGCCCTCCGAGAAGGACGGCGGCTGGGCGTTCTGTTCCGGCGGCGACCAATCGGTCCGGGGCGGCTCCGGCTACGAGTACCGCGACGGCGACGAGGCGGGCGACGAGGACGACCCGCTCGTCAAGGAGGCGCGCGCTGGGCGGCTCCACATCCTGGAGGTCCAGCGGCTGATCCGGTTCATGCCGAAACCCGTCGTCGCGGTCGTCCCCGGCTGGGCGGTCGGCGGCGGCCACTCGTTACACGTCGTCTGCGACCTCACCCTCGCCAGCGACGAGCACGCGAAGTTCCTCCAGACCGATCCCGACGTCGCCTCCTTCGACGGCGGGTTCGGTTCCGCCTACCTCGCCAAGCAGATCGGCCAGAAGAAGGCCCGCGAGGTGTTCTTCCGCGGCAAGACCTACTCCGCCGAGGAGGCCGCGGACATGGGGATGGTCAACGAGGCGATCCCGCACGGGGAGTTGGAGACGGTCGCGCTGGAGTGGGCCGACGAGATGACGCGGAAGTCGCCGACCGCGATGCGCATGCTGAAGTACGCGTTCAACATGACCGACGACGGGATGGTCGGCCAGCAGGTGTTCGCCGGCGAGGCGACCCGCCTCGCGTACATGACCGACGAGGCCCAGGAGGGGAGAGACGCCTTCTTAGAGAAGCGCGAGCCGGAGTTCCGCGAGCACCCCTGGCACTACTGAGGCGGCGTCGACCCCCGGCGAACGAGGCCGACGCGGCACGGTTTAACAGCCGGCCCGCCAACGGGCGTGCATGGAGAAAGTGACCCTCTCGGACGCGTTCGAGTCCATCGACGAGCAGTGGGACCCCCACCTCGCCGGCGAACTGAACGGGCAGGCCGTGAAGCTCGCGAAGGCCGAGGGAGAGTTCGTCTGGCACAGCCACGCCGACGCCGACGAGCTATTCTTCGTCACCGACGGTCGCCTCCGGATCGAGTTCCGCGGCCGCGACGACGTCGTCCTGGAGGCGGGCGAACTGCTCGTCGTCCCCCGCGGGATCGAACACCGACCGGTCGCCGAACCGGAGGCGAACATCCTCCTGTTCGAGCCCGCCGGCACGCGGAACACGGGCGATGTGGAGAACGAGCTGACAAAGGAGGAGCCGGAGCGCGTCGACGGGTGATTGGGCCGGGCGGTGCTACGGAAATTTCCAATAGGTGACGAGGGCTACTTCGGGTTCGCTTGGTAAGCGAACCCGCTACCGATAGGCCTATTGAGTCAGTTTTATCCTTTCGAGAATCTTCTCAGACGGAGGTATGTCTAATAGTTATAAACCTGTGTCTCCCTCTTCCGTCGAATAATTCGGATGATGTCCGGTGTCTGTCTTAACGCAGCATTATTATTGTTATTTTTATAATAGCAATTAGACTGTAGAATAACACGTTCGGCATGGCGAACAACTCGAGTGGAAAGACATCGCGTCGATCAGCGCTTCAAAAAGGAGGCGTCGTGCTGACGGGTGCGGTCCTCGGACTTTCGTCCACATCGACGCCGGTGGCCGCCGAGCCGACCGAAATCGATGAGTGTATGACCATCTCCGAATCGGGTGAGTACGTTCTTTCCGATGATCTCGATGCAGAAGGCGATTGTTTTCGGCTCGATAGCTCAGACATCATCTTAGATGGTAACGGCCATACAATTTCCGGCGATGGAAATGGTGCCGGAATAACTGGAGAAAAAAACCCTGTAATTCGTAATCTAACGATAGAGAATTTCGGAACTGGTTGTTATGTTTCCGGAAATGAAGTCGGCGAAATGACACTTAAAAATGTCATTGTGTCAGACACGTTCGCAGGGATCGCTGGAGACATACAGGTAGATGTGAATATCGGAAATTCTACAATAAAAAACAACAGGGTAGGTATCGCTCCTACAGAGGCCTTTGGAATCACGATAACTGAGAGTATCTTAAGCGGAAATGAGGTCGCAGTGTATGCTACCCAGGAAGGAAATGTCATGGAAGTAAAGAATAGCACTATCACAGAGAATGCCACGGGAATTGAGGCTGGTATTGGCACATTCGTCAACAATACCATCGCCAACAACAATGGGTACGGTCTCCAATTAGGCGGCCTAGTGGCGGATACATCCGTCGGCCCCATCACGATCTCCGGAAACGATATTCGAAACAATGCTGGTCCTGGAATCAAGTTCACTGCCGGCGTTGGGGAGGTTCGAGAAAACGAGATTAGGGAGAATCAGATCGGCATTGAGATGACAGGTGAGTTCTTCGATGGCGGCATCCCACCCGATTACGAGATTACGAAAAACATTATCGAAGATAATGTCGAGTTTGGAATAAAGAACAACGCAGATACGCAATTCGACGGTCAGGTAGATACTCATGCGCCCTGCAACTACTGGGGCGACCCGACCGGACCCGTCCACCCGGAGAACCCATTCGAAGACCCGGAGGGTGACGAGATCGACGGCGACGTAGAGTTCATCCCGTGGTCGGTCGAGCCGATACGCGACGGGGAAGCCACCTGTATCGGCGGACAGCCGATCGGTGACTTCCAGAGCCCTCCGACCGATCCGGACGGAGACGGTCTCTACGAGGACATCAACGGTGACAGCAAATCCGACATCGTTGACGTGCAGGCGCTGTTCAAGAATCAGGAGAACGAGACCATTCAGAACAACGCGAACGCGTTCGATTTCAACGGAGATGGCACGGTCAACGTCGTCGACGTTCAGAAGCTGTTCAGCGAAATGTGATCTCCGCCTCGTCGAGACCGCGTTATGCAGTTAACGGGGATCAGACTGTTTCGTATTCTCGTTTGTCTGGACGCAAGGAGCGAGATCGTCCGGCGTGAGCAGGCCATCGAATCACGGGACGCTATATCGATACTACGGTCTGTACGCCGTGGGCATCCCGTGTTAATTGAACCCGATACTGTCAGGTCTGCCGATCACGGACGATAAACGCGGGGGATCTGCTGGCGTAATCGTGAGCTGCGTAATTAGCCATTAACGTCGGCTGATACACTCATAACAAATTGCGGTTGGTTTCTTAATATATCTGATCCCGCCGAATCAGAGCATCCCGAGACGTGTGGCGCGCTCTCGTTCGCGCGAACGCGCACCTCGAGGGTCAGAACAGCGACGGAGGGACGTTAGAGACGAAGAGCGTGGTCGCTATCGCGGTGATAGTGCTGATCGCGACCGTCGGTATCAGCGGCGCCGCGCTGGGAGTCGGCCCGGACGCAGCCCCGGAGACGGGAGCGGCACATCAGGAGAATCCGCTCGAGACGGCGGTGAGTCGCGAGACGACGATCGAGATACAGAACGACTACGACGCGCAGTTCGAGGCGGAGAGTTAGCTCAAAAAACCAGCATTTCGACTCCTCTTTTTATATACAATTTCCGTTGAACAGCCGGTCGCCGAGGATGACACGCTGATTGTTCGTCGTTTTCGGAGAGTGTAGAATAACCGAGACCGAAATCAAGGACGTCTTGCTCAGTGAAACCCGCGGTCGACGTCGTCCTCGTCGATCAGGTCCTCCAGCTCCGAGGAGAGGAGTTCCTCGGCCTCGTCGAACGTATCGGAGAGCTCGTCGAGCTCGTCGGGCCGCCCGTCGAACCGGTAGTCCATGGGGCCGAAGGCGGGCGAGTCGACCGCTTCCATCACGTCCTCGAACAGGTGATCGGCGCTCGTCGGCGCCTCGGCGTGGACCTTCAGCGTCTCGCGGAGCCGCGTCGCCACGTCCTTCGCCTGCTCCTCGTCCTCGGGCGGCGACCGCACCGCGAACCGACCGTCCGACTCCTCGTTCGGGAGCAGGGGATCGAGCTCGTCGTCGACCTTGCGAGCCACCCGCGCGCCGACGCCGCGGAGGTCACGCGGGTTCTTCGCGTACGTCTTCAGGTGATAGACGCCGACGTTCGGGTGGCCGAAGTAGAGGTCCTCGCCGAGCCCCTCGCGCCGGGAGCCGGCGACGGCCCGCCAGCCGTCCGGGTCGGTCGAGTCGCTCGCGACGTCCGCGAGGATGTCGTCCCAGTCTCGTACGCGCATCTCGACGTATTATAGCGGGGAGAGCCGCATGAGCGTGTCGGTCGCGGCGGGGCGGAGCGAGCTGACCGCGGCGGGGCGACGCGGTCAGTCCCGCGTGCGGCGGTGCCCCGTCCGCGCGAGCAGCGCCGTCCCGGCGACGAGGAAGACGACGCTGAAGGGCGTGACGGCGCCGACCGCGACGTCGACGACGCCCCACAGCACGAACCCGGCGTACAGCGCGGTCCGGAACCGGTCCGTGTCGAACCCCTCGACCGCGGCGCCCCAGACGACGATCAGCGCGATGTAGGCGTTGACGGCGACGTCGCCGAGGGCGGCGATCCCCTGCGTCTCCAGTCGGGCGTAGCCGCTGACCGCGGACAGGACCGCCATCGAGAGGACGAAGACGACGACCGCCGGGCGCCCGTAGCGGTAGAGGGTCGAGTCGGTCATGAGGCCACGTCGCGGCCGCAGTCGCAAGTCGATTTCGGCTCCGCGGTGACGCCCACCGACAGCGTTTTTCGAGCCCGCCGCCGATGACGGCCGTGAACGTTCGGGGGCCGATCCTCTCCGTCGGAGAGTCGCGAACGGTGTCGACGTCGTACGGGGACCGGGAGCTCCGCGAGCTCCGGATCCGGCCCGAGCGCGGCGCGGCCGACCCGGTCGACGTGACGCTGTGGGGGAAGTGGACGGAGACCGCCGAGCACGCCGAGCCGGGCATGGAGCTGGTCGTCACCGACGCCGAGGAGGACGAGTTCGGCGGCGAGGTCGGGTACGCGACCACGGGCGACTCGTGGGTCGTGCTCGAGCCCGACTTCCTCGTCGACGTGACCGGGATCCGGTCGTGGGTGCAGTGCCCGCGGATGTACTACCTGAACAAGCTCTCGGGGATCCCGCTCAACTACCCGGTGGTCAAGGGAACGATCGTCCACGAGGTGTTCGGCGACCTGCTCCGCGGGATGGACCTCGAGGAATCGGTCGCGGACCGCGTCGAGGAGGCCGGTCTCGAACTCGGGCTGCTGGGGTACGAACCGGAGGAGGTCGCCGACGAGGTACGCCGCAACGCGGCCGCGATCGAGGGATGGCTCGCGCAGGGGACGCTCTCCGACGAGGACACGTGGCGGTCGGAGTTCACCCTCGTCTCGCCGACGTTCGGCCTGAAGGGTCGCGCCGACGCGCTCCGCCGCGGGACCCCCGTCGAACTGAAGACCGGGAAGAACACCAAGCGGGAGCCGCGCTTCCACGACAAGATCCAGGCGGCCTGCTACGCCCTGATGCTGGACGAGCGCGGCGTCGACCCCGACATCGGGACGCTGCTGTACACGAAGAACACCGCCCTGGACCGCAACGAGGAGTCGGGGGACCTCGCGCCAGCCAAGGAGTTCTCGGTCGGTCGGGGCCTGCTGGAGTTCGTCGTCCGCGAGCGAAACGCCCTCGCGGCGATGGAGTGGCGCGCGCTCAACGACCCCGGCGAGCGCCCCACGGTCCCGACGGGGTACGAGGCCGACGCGAAGTGCCAGTACTGCTTCGAGCAGGACACCTGCATGGTCGTCTCCGGCCGTCTCGACCAGGAGTCGAAGGCGGGGTCGGTCGGGACCCCCGTCCCCGACGAGGAGCGCGACTACTTCGACCGCTTCTACGTCGCCTTGGAGGAGGAGCGCCGCGAGACCCACGCCGAGTACCGGAAGCTGTGGGAGCAGACCCCCGCGGAGCGCGCCGACGACGACCGCGCGCTGATCGACCTCGAACCGGTCTCGCAGACCGAGATCGACGACGCGCGGTGGGAGCTCCGCGCCCGCAAGCCCGGCGACGCCGTCTCCAAGCTCCGCGAGGGCGACGTGGCGCTCGCCAGCGACGGCGACCCGATAGGGGGACACGCCGAGCTCGGCCGCATCACCGAACTGGGCGACGAGGTCGTCGTCGAGACCGACGAACCCGTGGAGCTCCGGCGGCTCGACGTCTACCCCTCCGAGATCTCCGTCGACCGCTCGCTCACCGCGCTCCACGACGCGATCCTGAAGGGGAGCGATCGGCGCAAGGACGTGCTGTTCGGGCGGCGCGAGCCCGGGTTCCGGGACGCCTCCGACCGCCCGGCGGGAGCGCCCGGGAGCGACGACCCGGACGCCCCCGACGCCTACATCGGTAACAACGCGTCCCAGAACGAGGCCGTCGCGCTCGCGGTCGACGCCGAGGACTGCGCGCTGATCCACGGCCCGCCGGGGACCGGGAAGACGTACACCATCGCCCGGACGATTCGGGCCTTGGTCGAGGAAGGGAACCGTGTGCTGCTCTCCGCGTTCACCAACCGCGCGGTCGACAACGCCCTCGAAGCGCTTCGGGACCAGGGCTTCGACGAGGTGCTGCGCGTGGGGAGCGAGACCGGAGTCCGCGGCGACATGCAGGACGTGCGGCTCGTCCAGCGCGGCGACCCGAACGCGAAGGCCGCCGAGCTCCGGGACGCCCCCGTCGTCGCCGCCACCACCGCGGCCTGCGGCTCCCGCGTGATGCGCGAGTGCGAGTTCGACGTGGCGCTCGTCGACGAGGCCTCGCAGCTCACGGAGCCAGGGACCCACGCCGCGATCAACCTCGCGGACCGGTTCGTGCTCGTCGGCGACCACGAGCAGCTCCCGCCCGTCGTCCGCGCCGAGAACGACCTCAAGACCTCCCTTTTCCAGCGGCTCATCGAGGCGTACCCGGACGCGAGCGTCATGCTCGACCGCCAGTACCGGATGAGCCAGCGCATCCAGGCGTTCGCCTCCGCGGAGTTCTACGACGGCGCGCTCCGCCCGGCGACGCCCGAGGTGGCGGGACAGACCCTCCGCGACCTCGGCGTCGACCCCGCCGACCTCCCCGACGGGCTCGCGGGCGGCGTCGACTTCGTCGACCCCGACGGGACCCGCGACGGCAACCGGAACGTCAGGGAGGCCGAGCGCGTCGCGGAGGTCGTCGACGCCTACCTCGGGGCCGGCGTCGACCCCGACGACGTCGGCGTCATCGCGCCGTTCCGCGCGCAGGTCGCGGAGATCGGTCGGCGCACGCCCGTTACCGTCGACACCGTCGACCGGTTCCAGGGCTCCTCGAAGGAGGTGATCGTCGTCTCGCTGGTCGCGACCGGCGACCTCGACGGGCCGATCTTCGAGGACCACCGCCGGATGAACGTCGCGCTCACGCGGGCGAAAAAGCAGCTGACGCTGGTCGGCGACGCCGACGCGCTCGGCTCGGAGCCGTTCTACGAGCGCATGTTGAACTGGGCGCGGCGGTGAGACGGGTATCGCACCGATTCGTTTACACCGGCGAGCGACAGCGCAGATCGGTTATAAATCGGTGCAGTGGCGCGTGCCTGCGAGGCCGCCCCGCGGCCGAGCAGCACGCGCGAGGGACGCCGCGAACGCCCGTAGGGCGTGAGCGGCGAGGCTGGGGAGGCGTGAGGTTGTCGTGCTGTGCGGTGCGGGGCGGGACTCAAAGGGGCAGTCGCGAGGACGACGCAGGCGACGTAAGCACCGCAACGAAGGAGCGTAGGCGACTGAGTGAGGAGCACAGCGAGCGTGCGCCGTCCTCGCGGCTGGGGCTTTGGAGGTGTTCACCGCGACGTCAACGATTTATAAATAAAGAGGCACGTTCGCGTCCCGTCAATCGTGATGATTCCGCCGACCGTTCTCCGCGGAGACTGCAGTCGCGTTATCTTATAGATCGTCGACCGCGTCGAGCGCCGCCTCGATGTCGGGGACGTCGAACCACTGCCGGCCGGTGTAGGCGTTCGTCCCGGCCGCGTACATCTCCGAGACCGCCTCGACGACCGCCGCGGGGAGCGGGTCGGGGTCGCGCTCGCAGAGCTCGCGCCAGTCGTCGATGTCGCGGCCCGCGACCGCCGCCTTCGCCTCTTTTACCGCCTCGACCCACTCGGGGTCGTTCGCCCGGTACCACTGGCGGACGACCTCCTTCGAGATCCCGCGCCCGCCGTAGGAGAAGCGGTTCTCGTCGAACGTGCCGACCACGTCGGCGACGCGCAGTTCGCCGTCGGCGTACAGGCACTCGATCTTCCCGTCCTCGTGGGCGAAGCCGGCGGCCTCGGCGCGCTCGGTGACGACCCGGTTCACTTCTCGCGCGAGCGACTCCAGGGCGTCGACGTCGGCGGCGCCCGCGATCCGGTCGGCCTCCTCGCGGGTCAGGTACCGGTCCTGCTCCTCGTACTTCGTGGAGAACTCCACGATCGGCTCCGGGAGGTCGACGGGCTCGTCGGGCCACTCGTCGGCGGTGACACCGGAGTCTGCCTTGGGGCCGGAGTCCGCGTCGAGACCGAAGTCGGCGGGGTCGGCGCGCCGGCGCAGGCTGGAGCCGACCGGGACGCGGTTCCGGAAGACGACCTCCAGCGGGACGAGGTAGTTGTCCCGGCCCGCGGCGTGGAAGGCGTCGTAGTCGTAGCCGGCCTCGGGCCCCTCGTACGGCAGGTCTGGGACCTGCGTCAGGTCGATGGCCATCTCCGTCGGCGGGGCGGTCGCGTCGGCGAGGGGGACGGCTTCGGGCTCGTTCCCGTCGCTCGCTCCCGGCTCGCTTCCGGCCTCGGCGCCCGCCTCACCCGGGTCGACGACCCCGCGATAGTGAGTCGGGACGCCCTCGTCTTCCAGCAGCTCGAAGTTGAACGCGCCCATCGCGCAGAGGCTCGCGCCCTTCCGCGGGATCGCGTCGGGCATCTGCCCCCAGTCGAACACCGAGTACGCGTCCGTGAAGATGAACCGACCGCGGCCGAGCGCGTCGGCGGTCGCGGGCTCGTCGACGCGGAACTCCTTGACGCTCGTCATACCTCACCCGGCGACCGCCTCCCCCATGAATCTTTCACTTACGTGGTCACCTCTCGTCTTCGGTCTCGCTGATGATCCATGAACGTGGTACAAATCGGAGCGAAGCGGCGACGCAGTCGCATCGAAAGGACCACACTCGTCGCGGGCGCATCGCCGTCCATGCACGAGGCGCGCGAGGTCGTCGTCCTCCGGTACGGCCATCGGCCCGGACGCGACGACCGCATGACGACGCACGTCGGGCTCACGGCCCGGGCGCTCGGGGCGGACCGCGTGATCCTCCCCGACAACGCCGGCCAGTCCGCGGAGACGGTTCGAGACATCACCGACCGGTTCGGCGGCCCCTTCGCGGTTGAACTCCGGGAGGACCAGAAGGCGATCGTCCGGGGATTCGAGGGCGTCGTGGTCCACCTCACGATGTACGGCGAGCGCGTACAGGACGTCGAGGGGGAGATCCGGGAGGCGGTCGGGCTCCCGGATACGAGCGAGGATCCGGCGGCCCCCCGCGACCTCCTCGTCGTCGTCGGCGGCGAGAAGGTGCCGTGGGCGCTGTACGAGCGCGCCGACTTCAACGTGGGCGTGACGAACCAGCCGCACTCGGAGGTCGCCGGGCTCGCGGTGTTCTTGGACCGGCTGTTCGACGGCGAAGAACTGGAGCGCGAGTGGGTCGACGCCGACCGCGAAGTGGTTCCGGAGGCGACCGGGAAGACGGTCGTCGACGCCGACGAGGGCGAGGACGAGTCGGACTGAGGGCCGGGGTCTCGTCGCCGCGGCTCACTCCTCGTCGGCCCGCTCCAACCCCGACGCGTCGTCGACGACCTCCGGCGTTCCGCTCAGGATGCCGCGCAGCCCCGTCATCGGCTCGCCGACCGAGACGCCCTCCTCGGTGATGCGGAACTCGCGGATCGTCCGCTCGAAGTCGCTCGTCCGCTTCTTCAGGACGCCGATCGCCTTCCGCATCTCGCCTTGGACCTCCAGGTGCCGGAGGAAGACGATGTTGTCGGCGAGGTAACTGATGTTCTCGACGGTCGCCTTGAACTGACCGGTGATGTTCCGCGTCTCGTCGATGAAGATGGCGGTCACCCCCATGTTCTTGAGGTACCGTCCCAGCGCGTGCATCTGCTGGAGCATCATCCCCTCCTCGCCGCGGAGCGTGAGCCGGTAGCCCGCGATGCCGTCGACCATCACGATGTCAGCGCCGCGCTCCTCGACCTCCTCGCGGACCATGCGGGCGAACTCCTGTGGCGACCGCTCCAGCGCCTCCACCTCGTTCACCTGGAGCGTCCCCCGCTCGATCATCTCGTCGACCGGGATCCCGACGGCGCGGGAGCGCGTGAGGAACGTCTGCCGGTTCTCCTCGAACAGGTAGATGACGGAGCGCTCGCCGCGTCCGGCGGCCTCCTTCATGAACTGCGTGCTCAGCGTCGTCTTGCCGACACCCGTCGGCCCGCTGACGATGCTGACCGTCCCGCGTTCGAGCCCGCCGTGGAGCAGGTCGTCGACCCCCTCGATCCCCGAGGATATCTGTTCGAAGTCGAACTCACCGGTGTGCTTCCCGGGCTGGAGCGCCGGGTACACCTCGATGCCGGCGTCTGTCACCCGATAGGCGTGGTCGCCGCTCTGCGTCGACGAGCCGCGGAACTTCGGCACGTCGATCGTCTTCCCGTACTCCTCCGCGCCCAGCCGGATCGTCCCGTCCGTGATGAACTCCAGGTCGTCGGTCGGCAGCGAGGCGGTGTTCTGGACGGTGAAGGCCACGGTCACGTCGCGTTCTTTCAGGAATCGCATGAATCCGACGACCTGCTTGCGGAACTGGTAGTCGTCGGACAACAGGAATCGGAGCTGGGTCAGCGGGTCGACGACGACGCGGTCGGGATCGACCGCGGTGACGCCCTCCACGATCTGCTCGGTGAGCGGTTCGCTCTCGACCTCCGACGGCGCGAACACCTCGTACGACTGCTCCTCGGTGAACACGTCGGCACCCGGACTGAGGTCGAGAAACTCGATCGCGTCCGTGTCGAAGCCGAGCGCGGCCGCGTTCGCCTCGAGGTCGCGGACGTCCTCCTCTAAGTTGATGAACAGCGAGGTCTCGCCCTCGTCGACGCCCCGCTGGAGGAAGTGGAGGCTGAGGATCGTCTTCCCGCTGCCCGCCCGACCGCGGATCATGTAGCTTCGCTCCGGGATCAGCCCCCCGGACAGTATCTCGTCGAGGCCAGGGACGCCGGTCGACACGCGATCGGGCAGTGACGCAGCCATGTCGTCGGCTCCGTGCGCCGGGTAGTTAAATCTGGATAGGTTCGAGCTCCATGTTGTCAATTATTGAACGGTAAACGGCCTGAGCGAGCGGTATAGGAGTTTGCTAAATGGGTAACTCTTAGTGGCAGTGCGTTCACCGTTCACGGAAGATGGACACGGGCCCCGAGGGGCTCGCCGACGGTGCGCCCTCCGGAAGCGGCGGCGTCGACGCGCCCGCCGAGGAGGCCGCCGACGCCGGACCCGCGGACCGGATCGACGACGCCCCGGACGGAGGCGCGCCTGAACCCGACCGGGAGCCGCGGGTGTTGCTGTTCATGCGGCCGGGTCGCGACCGAGATCTGGTGTCCGAGGTGCTGAGCGGTCGGTTCGAAACCCACGCGACGACCGACGTGGAGTCGCTCGAATCGACGTTCGACTGCTGCGTCTTCGACGCCCACGAGTTCAACCGCGTCGCCGGGTCGATCCAGCGACGGCGGGAGCTGGCCGCGCCCGTCTTCCTCCCGTTCGTCCTGCTCGTGAGCGACGACGCGGGCGGGCCGACGGCGGAGAACACGTGGGACTACGTCGACGACGTCATCGAGCTGCCGGTGCGGAAGCGGGCCCTCCGAATCAGGGTCGGCAACCTCGTCGAGCGGCGGCGCACCTCGCTCCGGCTCGCGGCCCGCGAACGGCGGCTCGAAGAGACCGTCGAGGACCTCCGGCTGAAGGAGCGCGCGATGGACGAGGCGCCGGTCGGGATCACGATCGCCGACGTCGACGGGAGCGGCGAGGGAGACAACCCGGTCGTGTACGCGAACGACGAGTTCGAGGCGCTCACCGGCTACGGCTCCGAGATGTTCGGCGCGGACTGCCGGTTCCTGCAGGGGGAGGACACGGATCCGGAGACGGTCGCGACGCTCCGGGAAGCGATCGACGAGGAGCGGCCGATCGCGGTCGACGTCCTGAACTACCGCCGCAACGGTCAGAAGTTCTGGAACCGACTCACGATCGCCCCGATCCGCGACGAGGAGGGGGCGGTCACGCACTACGTCGGCTTCCAGACGGACATCACGGAGCGGAAGATCCGGGAACGACGGCTGGAGGTGATGAAACGCGTGCTCAGCCACAACCTCCGGAACAAGATGAACCTCATCACGGGGTACACCGAACTGCTGCGGCGGGACATCGACGACGAGGAGGCGCTCGACTCGCTGGCGGTCATCGACCGCACGGCTGACGACCTGATGGGGATCGCCGGGGCGGTCCAGAAGCTCGATCACACCCTCTCCGACTCCGCGTCGGATGGGGAGGAAATCGGGCTCCGCGACCGCCTGATCGAGCTGCGGTCGCGGGTCCAAGACCGGTACCCCGAGGCGACGGTCTCCCTCTCGGTGCCCCCCGACGACCCGCTGGAGACGACCATCGTCGGCCTGGCGACGGCGATCGAGGAGGGGATGGAGAACGCCGTCAAACACAACGACGACCCGAACCCGTCGGTCGAGGTCCGCGTCGAACGGGAGTCGACGGGGTGGCTCGCGGTCGAGATCGCCGACGACGGGCCCGGCATCCCGGACCACGAGACGCGCGTGCTCGAGCGGGGCGAGACGTCGCTGACGCACGCCGACCGGCTCGGGATCTGGCTGATGTACTGGGTCGTGAGCAAGGCGGGCGGGGACTTCTCGGTCGACACGTCGAGCGAGGGGACCACGCTTCGGATGGTCGTGCCGGCGCGCCCCCGCGACGGGACGCTGAGCACGGGGTGAGACGGCCGCGAATCCCCGAGTGGTCCGGACTCAGAGCGACCGCTTCGACCGCAGCAGCGCGAGCCGGAAGCGCGCCTCCTGGCGGCTCGTCCCGCGCACGCGGCCCGTCTCGGCGTCCGCCATCGACGCGAGCGACAGCCGATCGAGCAGGGGCGGCCAGTCGGCGGCGCCCGCCGCCTCGCCGGCGAACGCGACCGCGTTCCCGAGCCCGTCGCGCTCGGCGCTCCCGAGCCGCGCCACCGCGGCGTCGGCGTCGCGGCGACCGCCGCCGACGTAGAGCCGGTCGCCGACCGCGGCGGGGAGCCACGCCGGCAGCAGGAGCAGCCACAACAGCACGCCGGCGACGGTGTACGCCCGCGGCGGGACCCGGTTCCCCTCGGGCTCGTACCCGTGGATCCGGTTGACGCGCCGGTCGGCGGCGGTCCGGTCGGCCCGGCGCCCGACGAGCAGCGTCGCCAGCAGCGCGACCGTCTCGACGAGCCCCAGCGCCGGCAGCAGGGCCGTGGTGACCGCCGCCTCCCGGCTCCGGAGTCGCACGAGCGCGTGGCGGAGCGCGGCGTCGCGGTCGGCCGCCGGGAGGGAGAGCAGCCGCGTCGAGACGATCAGCCGCGCGCCTCGGTAGCCGTCCGCCACGGCGACGTTGGCCGCGTCGGCGCGGACGACCGTCACCGCCGGGGCGTCGACGCCGACCTCCCCGGCGAGGGTCGCGACGCGGTCGGCGACGAAGTCGGCGGGGCGGTCGTCGAGCTCGGCCTCGGGGAGCCGCGCGATCCGCCGGTCGACGACTACCGGACCGACGAGCGCCGAACCGCCGAGGCCGAGGATGACCGCGGCCAGCGCGCCGGCGGCCACCGGGGGAACCCCGCCGAGGGCGGCCGGGTCGACGACGCCGAGGCCGGCGGGACCGAGCGCGACGGCGAGGGGGATCAGCGGCGCCGCGGCGAGCAGCGCGGGGACCGTCGCGAGCGCGAGCGCGCCGACCGCTCGCCTGAGACGCACTCGGCCGCGCCGGGCCTCGGACTCGCTCATTACGCACGAGTGGTGCGAGGGGCGGCGTAAAGCTCTGCCGGAGCCCGCGGCGGCGGTCGGTTCCGAGACGGAGAGGTCCGGGCCACCGGGAGCGGCCAGATCCCGGACCGGCGGCGGTGCCCGACGACGGTGGCCCTTTCGGAGCTTTTAACCCGATTCCACCACCAAATTCGGGTAATGGCTTTTGAGGATCTACTGAACGACCCCGTCATCCAGAAGTACCTCCACGAGCTGGTGGGGCCGACGGGGATGCCGGTCGCGGCCGCGCCGCCCGACGGCGAGGTCACCGACGAGGAGCTGGCGGAGGAGCTCGGACTGGAGCTCAACGACGTCCGACGCGCGCTGTTCATCCTCTACGAGAACGACCTCGCGACGTACCGCCGGGTGCGCGACGAGGACTCGGGGTGGCTCACGTACCTCTGGACGTTCCACTACGACAACATCCCGGAGAACCTCGAAGAGGAGATGTACCGCCTGCTCGACGCCTTAGAGGAGCGCGAGGAGTACGAGCGCACCCACGAGTTCTACCTCTGTGAGGTGTGTTCGATCCGCTTCGAGTTCGGCGAGGCGATGGACTTCGGCTTCGAGTGCCCCGAGTGCGGCTCCCCGGTCGAGGCGATGGACAACGACCGCCTCCGCGAGGCGATGGACCGGCGCGTCGAGGAGCTCCGCGACGAACTCAACGTGGACGTGACCGGCTGATGGTCGTCCTCGCAACCAAGTGCTACGTCGACGGGGACGCCCGCGACCGCGCGCTCGACGGCATGGGATCGCTCGTCGCCAACGACGTCGGCGAGCTGAGCGTCGACTGGCAGGTCGGCGTCCGCGACGATGGCTTCGTGCAGGTGGACGTGACCGGCGAGGACGCCGAAGTGGCCCGGAACGTGCTCGCGGAGACGTGGGGCGAGATCGTCGCCCACGACGGCGGCCTCGAGGCTGGCGAGGAGTACGTCGGCACCCTCGAGTCGTGGGACGACGACGGGTTCGTCCTCGACGCGGGCGTCGACGTGCGGATCCCCGCCGACGAGATCGGGCTCGGCAGGGGGTCGCCGGCGCAGGTCGTCGAGCGGTTCGGGCTGGTCCAACACCTCTCGCTGCGGTTCGTCTACGGCGGCGACGTCGGCGACCCGGACGCGGAGCCGAGCCGCCTCGCCGACGCCGAGCGCGACCGCCTGTACGACTGGCAGCGCGGGGACGGCCGGGTCAACGTCAACTCGGCGACCCGCGGCGAGGTGCGCGCGACGGTGAATCGCGCGGGCCACGCGCAGGACATCATCACCGTGGAGCGACTCGGCCTCTTAGAGCAGAGCATCGTCTGCACCGAGAACACCGACCCGCCGGGGCTGCTCGCCGCGATCGGTTCGTACCTCCCGGCGGAGATGCGCTGCGTCGTCTGAGCCCGTGAACCGACGATTCGCCCTCGCTGTCGCCGTCGTCGCGCTGCTCGCCGTCAGCGCGGGCTGTCTCACCTACGTCAACGACGGGGGCGAGGTCGCGAACGAGACGCTCGACGCGGAGCCGCCGCACGAGTACGAGTTCGACGCGGAGCGCGACGCCGCGTTCAACCTCTCGACCGGGAATCAGTACACGACGGTGTACGACGTCTCCGATATCGAGGAGCTCCGGCTGTACAGGCAGACGCCGTACGCCGGCGACCAGCCGCTGGAGTTCGAGGCGTTCCGGTACCGGACCGCCGACGGCGAGGTGCTCAACGGCACCGAGTTCCGCGCCCGCGGCGGTGAGGTCGATCGGACGCCGGACGAGACGTGGATCCGCTTCCCCGAGGAGATGGGCGAGGGGAAGGTCGCCTTCTCCGCGGCCGGGTCGCCCCGCCGGTTCACCACGCTGGCGTACGTCGACGGGTCGTACGCGGTGACGCTCCCGCCCGGGTTCAGCACCGACTTCCCGGTCGTCGGTCACGTCGCGCCGCGCGACTACGAAGTCGAGACGGTCGACGGCCGCGACCGGATCACCTGGGAGTCGGTGGAGGGCGGGTCGGTCGTGGTCCAGTCGTACCGCGAGACCGATCTGCTCGTCTTCGGCGTGATCCTCGCCGTCGCGCTCGTCGCGGCGGTCGTCGGGACCGCCTACTTCCGGCGCCAGCTGGAGGCGCTCCGAGAGCGCCGCCGGGAGCTGGGGCTCGGCGTGTACGACGACGAGGAGTAGCCGGCGGCGGGCCCTCCCTCAGACAGGGACGGCGGGACCCGCCGAACGCGGGTGCTTTTGAGTGCGCGTCGCCTTGAGAGCGGTATGAACGCCGCCGTCGTCACCGTCGGGGACGAGCTCCTCGTCGGCGACACCGAGAACACGAACGCGACGTGGCTCTGCGACCGGCTCGACGAACGCGGGGTCGTCGTCCGACGCGTGACCGTCGTGCCCGACGAGGTCGGCGAGATCGCGCGCGTCGTCAACGAGTACCACGCCGAGTACGACGCCGTGGTCGTCACCGGCGGGCTCGGTCCGACCCACGACGACGTGACGATGGACGGGGTCGCGGCCGCCTTCGGCCGGGGGCTCGAGCGGAACGAGGAGGCCGCGGCGTGGCTCGCCGAGCGCGGGTACAGCGCCGACGACCTCGCCGCGGAGACGACGCACCTGCCGGCCGACTGCCGCCCGCTCGCCAACGAGGCCGGCGTCGCGCCAGGCGCCGTCGTCGAGTCGGTGTACGTCCTCCCCGGCGTCCCGACGGAGATGGAGGCGATGTTCGAGTCGGTCGCCGACGAGTTCGACGGGACGCCGACCCACACCGTCACGGTCGACGTCGACGAGCCGGAGAGCGCCCTGCTCGACCGGTTCACGGAACTGCAAGCGGAGTTCGACGTCAGCGTCGGCTCCTACCCCGGCGAGAGCGTCCGGGTGAAGATCACGGCGACGAGCGCGGCCGAGGCCGAGCGCGCCGCCGAGTGGGTCCGGGAGCGGTCGACGCTGGTCGAGTCGCGCTGAGCGGACCGGGCGTGGTTCGGAGGAGAAGGGAACCGGACTCGGTGGGGCGACTACCGGTACAGATACGCGAGCCACACGGCGGTGACGCCGAGGCTCGCGAGGAGCACGGCGGTCGCGGTCGCGTCGATCGGGAGCGGCTCGGTCACGGCGGCTTCGAGGAGCATGGACGACGGTTGCTCCGGGGGCGTCTTAAGTATTGAACTTCCGGGCTCGGCGGCGGTCGGAGCTCCTCCACAGCCCGCGGGCCCCGGGCGGGCGCGGCGCCGAGACGCGCCCGCTTAAGTTTCCGCCGCCGTAGGTCGGACCATGCACGTCGGCTTCGTGATGAATCCGGTGGCCGGGATGGGAGGCCGCGTCGGCCTCAAGGGCACCGACGGGAAGGTCGCGGAGGCGATCGCTCGGGGCGCGGAGCCGCGCGCTCCCGACCGCGCGCGGCGGGCGCTAGCGCGGCTCGCGACGGTCGCGCCGGACGCCAGCGTCTCGACCGCAGCAGACCCGATGGGCGAGCGGCTGGTCAGGGAGGCCGGGTTCGACCCGGTCCGCGTCGTCGACCCGTTCGGCGACGACCGAAACGAAGACCGCGAGCCGCCCGGCCCCACGGAGACGACTGCGGCCCACACCGCGCGCGTCGTCGAGGCGTTCGTCGCGAGCGGCGGGGACGACAGCGAGGGGGACGGCACCGCCGATCCGGTCGACCTCGTGCTGTTCGTCGGCGGCGACGGCACCGCGACCGACGTGGCGGCGGCGCTGGAGGCGGCGGACAGCGAGGTCCCGATGCTCGGCGTCCCCGCCGGGGTGAAGGTGTACTCCTCCGTGTTCGCCGTCTCGCCGGAGGACGCGGCCGAGGTCGCGGCGACGTTCTCTCGCACCGAGCGCCGCGAGGTGATGGACATCGACGAGGACGCCTACCGCGAGGGAGAGGTCCACCCGGAGCTCCGGGCGGTCGCGCGCGTCCCCGTCGCCGACGACCTCCAGTCGTCGAAACAGACAGCGAGCGGGACCGTGGAGTCGCTCGCCGAGGGGGTCGCCGACGACATCCGCGAGCGCGACGGGGAGGGCGTCGCCTTCGTGCTCGGTCCGGGCTCGACCGTCGGCGCGATCAAGGCCGAGCTGGGGTTCGAGCCGTCGCCGATCGGCGTCGACGTGTGGCGCGACGGCGAGGTGGTGCTGCGGGACGGGACGGAGCGCGAGATCCTCGACGCGCTCGGCGAGGAGAACGTGATCGTGGTCTCGCCGATCGGCGGGCAGGGGTTCGTCTTCGGCCGCGGGAACCCGCAGCTGTCGCCGGCGGTGATCCGGCGGTGCGACCTGCGGATCGTCGCCTCGCGGGCGAAGCTCGACGACGTGCGCGCGCTCCGGGTCGACACCGACGACCCCGACCTCAACGAGGAGCTGGCGGGGTGGGTCCGGGTCCGCGTCGGGAAGTTCGAGACGCGGATGATGAAGATCGTCTGAGAGCCCGGTCGGCCGCGAGCGAAGGCCGCGCGGCCCCCTCCGCCGCGGAAGGTACAAGCCGCTCGTCGCACAAGGGTGGTGCATGCCATCATCGCTCGCGGACCAGCCGGTCGAACCGTCGGAGGAGGGCGACGAGCCGCTGACCGACGACGAGTACGCCGACTACCTCGCCGAGCTCGGGGACGCGTGGGAGGTCGTCGACGACCACCATCTGGAAGCGTCCTACGAGTTCGACGACTTCGCGACCGCGCTGGCGTTCACCAACGACGTCGGCGAGCTCGCCGAGGAGGAGTGGCACCACCCGGACCTGCACCTGTCGTGGGGCGAGGTCGGCGTCGAGATGTGGAGCCACGACATCGGCGGGCTCCACGAGTCCGACTTCGTGATGGCCGCGCGGATGGATCGGATCTACGAGGAGTACGGCGACGACTGACCTCCCGCCCTCCCGGACGCTCGCGCCCGCCGCCGACCCGCGAGGGGCGCCGACGCGACAACGGACGGGTTTAAAACCCTCCCGGCGAAAGTGCCGGCAATGAGCGCGAACGTCTTCCTGGTCCCGATAGACCCGGAGAACTTCGACCGAACGGTCCGGTCCGCGGTCGATCTCACCGAGTACGACGACCGTCCGGAACCCCTCGCGGACCTCGACGAGGCCCGCCTGTGGGCCGTCGACGACGAGAGCGGCAACGGCTCCACGTTCGAGAAGATGGAAGAGGGCGACCTCCTGCTGTTCTACCACGACGGCGAGTACCTCGCGACCGGCCGCGTCGGGACGACCTTCGAGGACGGGGACCGCTGGGTCTCCAGCACGTTCTGGACCGCGTTCCCGACGACTCGCGTGTACACGGTCACCGACTTCGCGGCCGTCTCCGCGCCGAAGCGCGCCGTCAACGCCATCTTCGACTACTCCGCCTCCTACACCCCCGGCTTCATGCGCGTCGCCGACTCGCGGGTAAACGCCGAGCTCTCCTCGATCGAGTCCGCGATCGACCACTACACGAAGCGGAACGCCTGAGCGCGCCGTCGCCTTTTAAATAGCCGGCGAGCCGCTTCTCCTCTCCCTCTCCAGAGCCGTCAGACCGCCTCGAACAGCGCCTCGTACGCGGTCTCGTAGCGCTCCGCGACCCGCTTCGGGTCCCCGCGTGCCTCGCCGCCGAGGGCCGGGAGGCCGACCGTCGTCAGCGGCTCGATCATGTCGGTCACCGTCCCCGTGTGCTCCTCCATCGTCCCCTCGCGGGGGCTCCCGGAGGCGACCGCGCGGGCCTTCGCGTACCGGTCGCCCGCGTAGATCCGCGCCCGTCCGGGGTCGACGACGGCGACCGCGTCGGGCGTCACGGGCCCGTCTCGCGGGAGCGGGCCGGCGACGTCCGCGTACGACTCGACGGCGACGGGGACCGCCGTCGCCGCGACCCGCTCCGCGAGCCGGTCGAACGCCGGGAGGTAGTCGGCAGTCATCACGTCGTTGAACGCCGCCACGTCGTCCACGCGGGTCGCGTCGGAGAGCGGGAGCCGCTCGGCGAGGTCGTCGGGCAGGAGCCCCGCCGCCTCGGCCGCGCCGTTGACGACGAACCGGCTCCCGTCCGCCCCGGTGACGCGGTCGCAGAGGAACGTGCGGTCCGCGTCGCCGAGCATCCCGGTCCGTCCGGGCGTCGGCCGCCAGAGCCGGTGGAGGGGGTTGATCGACTCGGGCATGACCGCCTCGGGGCGGCGCTCGCCGCCGACCGCCCCGAGCGGTCGCGTGCTCGCGGCCGCGAGTCGCCGCGCGTCCTTCCCGTAGAGGCGTCCGGAGTCGGTCGCGATCCGGTAGTCGTCGTGGTCGAACCAGCGGTCGTTGCCGGCGCGGGGTTTGACGCCGACCGCGTCGCCGGCCCGGTCGGCGAGGCTCGACACCAGCCCCGTCGAGAACGTCGTCTTGCCGGCGTCGACGCGGGCGCCGCCCGCGACGAGCAGGACCGGCGGGTCGTCGGATCGGCTCCCGCTCACGCGTCCTCGTCGCCCGCGTCGGTGTCCTCCTCGACCGCGTGCTCGGCGACCCCGTAGTAGCCGGGACCGTCCTCCTCCAGCGGCTCCGCGATGACCATGTCCTCGGCGTGGCTCATCACCCACGGGATCGCCCAGTCGATGAGCACCGCCTCGGTGTCGGCGTCGACCTGCGCGTCCGGCTCTAACCCCTGTAGGAGCCGGGCGATCTCGGGAACGGTGTACATCAGGTCCGGCTCGAACAGCTCCGCCGGCTCGTAGAACTCGCACGGGTAGGTCGCGTCGAACGTCGACTTCGGCTCGGGCATGGCCGGCGGTACGGCGGCGGCTCCGTAAACGCTGCCGATACGGCGGTCGGCGATCGCTGACCGACGACCTCCGAGGCGCGGCCTCGCGGCTCACGGCGCGAAGCGGTCGAAAAAAACGTCGGGGTTCGACGCGCGTCTCGGACGCGTCGGCGCGGACCGTTACTCGAAGAGCTCGACGGCCTGCTCGTAGCGGGCGGCGGGCTCGTTCCAGTCGACGACCTCGAAGAAGTTGTCGACGAACTCGCCGCGAGCCGGACCGTAGTCGTGGTAGTAGGAGTGTTCCCAGACGTCGAGCGCGAGGATGGGGTGACCGCCCCAGATGGCGCCCTGGTCGTGCTTGTCGACCACGACGTTGCGGAGCTGGTTCGAGAACGTGTCGTACACCAAGAGCGCCCAGCCGGAGGCGCCGGAGGCGGCGGCCTCGAACTCGCCCTTCCAGGCCTCGTAGGAGCCGAAGTCCTCTTCGATCCGGTCTGCCAGAGCGCCCGAGGGTTCGTCGCCGCCCTCGGGTGACATGTTCTGCCAGAACAGGTCGTGGAGGATGTGGCCCGACGAGTTGTGGGTCACGTTCCGAATCGCGCCCGCGGACGAGGAGAAGTCGTGCTCCTCGCGGTTGGCTTCGAGCGTCTCCTCGGCCGAGTTCCAGCCGTTCACGTACCCCTGATGGTGGGTGTCGTGATGCCATTCGAGCACCTGCTCGGAGATGTGCGGTTCCAGCGCGTCGTAATCGTACGGTAACGGATCGAGTTCGTAGCTCATCGTTGTATCACCTACAGCTAACATGTGTTGGAAACCTGTTAAAGATAATGAGGCAGATGATACCACACGTCACCGGACGTGAGTGTCACCCGGAAATTCGGTACGAGGGCGGTACGATTGCGGTTCAGGCCGATCGGCGACGGTACGTGTCTCCCGGGGTCGCCGGCGTCCCTCGATCGGGCGTAACTGGAAAGGGTTTCACCTCGAAGTCAGACGGGAATCGGAATCACGCGTCCTCTCTGCTTCGAATCCCTGCACGAAACGCGCGCAGCGCGGAGTGCGCCGCGCGCTCACGGTGGGACTGGGATTCGAACCCAGGAAGCCGTGAGGCTACCGGTTTTCAAGACCGGCGCAATGGGCCGCTCTGCCATCCCACCACGTCCCGACGCTCGGGGTCGTTCGACTAAGTGGTGTCGGTCCGCGAGTCAGTCCCGCACCACGCGCTCCTCGCCGTCCTCGACGACCACGTCCAGCCCGTGCTGGTGGACGAACGCAGCGGTGTAGTCGGGGACGACGCGCTCGGCGGCGAACCGTGCGCGCAGCAGCGGGACGGCGTCGAGCAGGTCGTCGCCGTCGATCATCGACGGCGAGGACGCCAGGAACTCCACGTCGCGGTCGGCGTCGCGGCCGCGCGCCGCCAGCGTCGGGAGGCTCGGCGCCTCGAAGGCGCCGTCGAAGTCGATCGGCGCGGTGAAGCCGGCGTAGTAGGTGCGCCCGCGGGTGGAGGGACCGAGCACGACCTCGTTCGTCCGGAGCTTCATCGCGGCCGAGTCGATGACGGTGCGCGAGAGCAGCGGCGCCTGCGGCGTGACGACGGCGACGGAGTCGGCGCCCTCCTCGCGGAGCAGGTGCGTGACGGTGTTGCCGGCGCGCGCGCCGAACGACGACCCGACCTGCCGCTCGAAGCGGGCGTCCTCGGTGCCGCCGAGGGTGTCGGCGACGAGCGTGCGCAGCTCGGCCTCGGGGGCGGTGTCGGTGCGGTGCTCCGCGGGCAGGTCGTCGTCGACCGGGTAGTTGACGAGGAGCTCGCCGCCGGAGCGGTCGACCGCGAGGACGGCGTCGCGGAACAGGGCCTCGTAGAGGTCGGCGGCCTCGGCGGTCGAAAGCGGCGTCGACTCCGCGATCCCGGTCGCGACGAGCCCCTCGCGGGGCGGCTGCGCCATGACGACGACGACGGTCATACCGGACCGAGTCGCCCGCGCGCCTTCAACTCGCCGTTTCGGGGCGGACCCGGCGGGCGGGGCGAGAGCAGCGGGCCCTCCGGGGGCGGCGCGGCGGACCGCTCAGGAGAAGTCGCGCCGCATCGCGATCTCGAACCACGGGCAGAGCCGGAGCTGGCGGTACAGCGCGGGGTTCTCGTGGAGGTGATCGTAGTCGACCCACAGCATGCCGCCGATCTCCGCCTCGTCCGGGTCGAGCGAGGTGTCGTCGAGGGTGACCTTCAGCACCGAGCAGACCTCCCACTCGACGCCCTCGTTGGGGTAGTACCGCTTGTACTCGAACTTGTCCGTCACCCGGAGGTCGTCGTACTGGTCCGGCGTGATCCCGAGCTCCTCCTCGAGGCGCTGTTCCGTGGCGTCCTCCTGCGTCTGCCCCTCGACCGGGTGCGAGGCGACGGTGCCGTCCCAGTGGCCGTCCCACAGCCGCTTCGTCGGGGCGCGCTGCGCCAGCAGGATCCGCCCCTCGGCGTCGTACACGAGGCAGGTGAACGCCCGGTGGCGGATCCCGTCACCGGTGTGCGCGTCGAGGCGGTTCACCGTCCCCTGTTCGGTGTCGTCGGGGTCGACGGCGATCACGTCCTGGAGCGCGTTCTCGTGGTCCGCGTCGGCGTCGGCCTCCCCGGAGGGGTCGCCGGGGGCGGTCGCGTCCTCTGAGCTCATGCCAGGTAGGTCGAACACCAGGGCTAATAAGCGTTCGATACGTCGGCAGCGGTTCGTCGCCGCCCTCGCCGGAGGCGGAACACCCCCGACGACGGACGCGGTTCGACGCGCTTAACCGCGTCCCGCGGCTACGTCGCGCGGATGAGTGACCCGGCGCTCGACGTCGTCGAGTTCGTGCTGACGACGCACCTCTACACGGAGAACCGCGACCTCGACGAGAACGATCTGCCCCCGCGCTTCCGCCAGGTGTTCTGGTCGGACGACGCCGCCGAGGACGCGCCGGGCGGCGTCGAGCGACCCCTCAAGGCGACGAGCGAGACGACCCGAACCGCCACCGGCGTCGAACACCCGTGGGACGCCGTCTCGGAGCTCCTCTTCACCCAGCGCACCGAGTTCTCCGGCGAGATATCGCTGACACAACCGGCGATGGCGCTGGAGTGGTACCGCGACCACGCCGACGCCGACCGGATCGCCGAGAACCCGACGATCGTCGCCGCGCTCGAGCTCGCCGAGGACCTCGACGCGCCCGTGACCCACGAGGAGGCGCGCGACAGCGTCCGGCCGATCCAGGCCGACCGCGTCTGGATCGACGCCCTGCTGGAGGAGTACTTCGACGAGGACGAGGACGGCGAGATGCTCGACCTCGTCAACGTGCGGGCCCCCGAGGAGATCGAGACGACGCTCGCCGACCTCGTGCTCACCGGCGACCAGGAGGGCGAGATCCAGAAGATCGTGAAGGCGATCGAACACCGCGAGTACCTCGCGAGCATCGGGCTCCGGGAGATCGGGAAGCTGCTGTTCGTCGGCCCGCCGGGGACCGGGAAAACGACCGTCTCGCGGGCGCTCGCCCACGAGCTCGGCATTCCGCTCGTCGAGGTGAAGATGTCGATGATCACGAGCCAGTACCTCGGCGAGACGGCCAAGAACGTCGAGAAGACGTTCGAGGTGGCCAAGCGGCTCTCCCCCTGTATCCTCTTCATCGACGAGTTCGACTCCGTCGCGAAGACCCGTCGTTCCGACGAGCACGCCGCCCTGAAGCGCGCGGTCAACACCCTGCTCAAGTCGATCGACGAGGTGTCGCTCGTGCGCGACGAGGTCCTCCTCATCGGTGCGACGAACCACCCCGACCAGCTCGACGCGGCCGCGTGGCGCCGCTTCGACGAGATCGTCAACTTCCCCAAGCCGGACCGGGACATGCGCGCCGACATCCTCCGGGTCGTCACCCGCGAGATGCAGATCGCCGACTTCGACCCCGACGAGGTCGCCGACCGGACGAGCGGGCTCACGGGCTCGGACCTCCGGATGGTGCTGCGCGAGGCCGTCCTCGGCGCGCTCACGGAAGACCGGATGACGATCACCCAGGAGGACGTGATGGAGGCCGTCGAGGACTTCGAGGAGCGCGACAACCTGAAAAATATGGACATGATCGACGGCGAGGGCGCGGAGGTGCTCGGCGAGACGGACTCCGGCGAGCAGGACCACACCCACGACGACGAGGGCGAGAGCGCCGCCCACGACCACGGCGCGCACAGCCACTCGCACGACTGAGGCGCCGTTGAGCGGTGCTTTTTGCGGGAAGGTTAGGAGGTGATTCAGTCTGTCCCGGCTGCGGTCAATACAGGGGACTCGGGAATCACTCAGTACAGGTGACTCACGAATCACTCAGTACAGGTGACTCATACATCGGCGAGAGCACCAGTCAGTCCACATCGTAACGGATGCTGGATGCGGGATACAGAAGTCCAGCGGAGCAATACACGAGTTCCCGCTCGAACGGACCGTCACTCGGCGGTAAGTGCATGGATAGCCCCGTCGGCAGTGCCAGCGTAGACGGTCCCGTGGACGACCACCACAGACGACACCCAACTACTCGCTGTCTCGAAGCGCCACCGTTCGGTGCCATCGCTCGGTGCAAGTGCGTAGACCGTACCGCCGTTCCCACCGAGGTACACGGCATCAGTGGTCACAGCGGGTAGGGACCCGACGTCATCAGCCACTCCGAAAGACCACTGCTTGGTACCCTCGTCCGCAGTGAGCGCATAAACGGTATCGGAACCCCTGATATAGACGGTCTCGTTCAGTACCGCTGGCGGTCCCATGCCAACTGTCTCCATGAGGTCTTCCGGCTCGAATGACCACTGTTCGGTCCCATCGGCGGCGTTCAGTGCCCAGTCTCGTTTGCCGTGTTTGAGGTAGACGGTGCCGTCGGCCACCGCCGGCGTCGCGCTGTCCGCATAGTTGAGCTCGTGGGTCCACTGTTCAGTGCCGTCGACGGCGTCTATCGCATAGGCGCTGTTCCCACCGATGTAAACGGTGCCGTCGACGACCGCCGGAGACGCGTACGCGTTGAACTCCATCTCGAAAGACCACCGCTCGGTGCCGTCGGTGGCGTCCAGCGCGTAGAGCTGCCCCTCGCCGTCCCCGACACCCCCGACGTAAACGGTGCCGTCGACGACCGCCGGAGCCGGAGCCACCTGTTTGCCGGTCTCGAAGCGCCAGTGTTCGGTCCCGTCGCTGGCAGCCAGCGCACAGATCGTTCCGTCGCCACAGCCAACGTAGACGGTGTCGTCGACGACTGCCGGTGGCCAGCCGATCTGCTCGTCGACCTCGACTGACCACCGTTCAGTACCATCGCTCGTAGCGAAAGCGGAAACCACCCCGTCGTTGCTCCCGGCGTAAACGGTGTTATCGAAGACCGCAAGGGAATACCCGATTCCCCCCTGAGTCTGGACGACCCACTGTTCGGTAACCGAGTCAGTCGGGCCGGTTACACCCCGTGGTCCGCCCGTCCGGGCGGGGTTGTATCGGAACATCGGGACGCCGGAGGGAGCCGATCCCTCCGTTCCTATCCCCCCTTTGCCGGTACGTGAACACCCTGTGAGGCTCGCTGCTCCGGCGACACCGGCCATTCGGAGGTATCTGCGTCGTGATATGGGGACATTCACAAATGTAATTTGTAAGTAATGTAAATAAAGCCGGTGAAAAATAGGCCGTCGTAGACTCGTGGTTGTATCCCGCACCGGTATCAGAACGTCTTGTTGAATTGTCAGAGTCCCAGTAGTCAACATGCAGTCTTCTTCGGCCCGGCTGTTTCGGTCCACTGCTAGCTACAGAATAGGGCTCCAACACTGCCGACGAACCCGACTTACGAGAACGTGTCGACGACCGTCCCGGTGTCCTCGCCGGTGGTGTAGTAGTAGCCGTTCTCCTCCGAGAGGCTCCCCCAGTCGGCCCAGCTCCCCTCGTAGTTGCGGACGTCGTCCCAGCCGAGCTGGTCGAGGACGAACCAGCCGACCGACGCGCGGATGGCGGTCTGGCAGTAGGCGACGGCGGTCTCGTCCCGCGAGAGGCCGGCGTCGTCGACCCACAGCGTCTCCAACTCCTCGGGCGTCCGGAGCCGGCCCGCCTCGTCGTCGATGCTCTGGACGAAGTTGAGGTTGGTCGCGCCGGTGACGTGGCCGAAGCGGTCGAGGTCGCCCCGCTCGTCGACGCCCCAGTACTCCTCGGGCGAGCGCATGTCGAGAATCTGGACCGCCGCCCCGTCCTCGTCGACGTTGTCGGCGAGGAACTCGCGGGTCGCGACGACGTCGAGGTTCAGCTCCGGCTCGTAGGTCGCCTCCTGCGGCTCGGGCGCCTCCGAGACCGTCTCCCCGCCGGCCGCGTCCCAGACGGTGAACCCGCCGTCGAGCAGGCTGACCTGCCCCTCGTGGCCGAGCGCGTTGAGCGTGTAGATGGCGTACGTCTCCCAGAGGTTCGAGTCGGCGCCGTACACCACCACGTCGTCGCCGCGCTCGATCCCCGCCTGCGAGAGCGTCCACGCCATCACGTCGGGGGAGACCTCGAAGCCCTCGGGAGTCTCCTCGGCGTAGCTGTCCAGCATCTCGGAGTCCGGGAAGTGGTGCGCGCCCGGGATCCGCGCGTCGAGGAACGCCTCCTCGTCGCGGACGTCCAGCAGGCGCACGTCGTCGAGGTTCTCGTCGAGCCACTGGCCGTCGACGACGGCGTCGAACTCGGCCGCCGCGGGCGTCGTGTACGCCGCCGGCGGCTCGCTCTCGGTCGAGCCGAGGCAGCCGGCCGTCGCCGCGAGCGCCGCGCCTGCCGAGGCCAACACCGATCGTCTGGAGATCCGCGTCTGTCGGTCTTGCATCCGACCCGGCGTTGTCGCCCGCCCGCGATAACCCTGTTACCCGAGGTCGGTTTTACCGTCGGCTCCGACGGCAGCGCCGTTGGCGTCGTCGGCACCGGACAGATTTGCGACGCCGGCGACCGTGTAGCCGAAGCCCCGGTCGACGATCCGGGGGTCGAGCCCGGCGTTGTCGAACGCGGCGGCGAGATCCGACGGCGTCCGGAACCGCGACGCCATCCCGATCGCGTGCTCGGCCGCGACGACGGCGCGCCCCAGCGGGTGCTCGGGGTCGAACTCCCGGATCACGAGCGCGCCGCCCGGAGCGAGCATCCGCGCGGCCTCCCGGATCGCGGCCTCCTGGTCGGGCAGATGGTGGAACGCGTCGACGATCGTGACCGCGTCGACCGTCCCGTCCCGGAACGGGAGCCGCCCTGCGTCGCCGGCGACGCCCGAGAGCCCGCGGGCGTCGCGGGCGCGAGCGAGCATTTCGAGCGAGACGTCGACGACGGTGATGTCGGGACCCGTCAGCGCGGCCGCGGCGCGTCCGGACCCGCCGCCCACGTCGAGCAGGCGGTCGATCGGCCGCGTCGCGTGGTCGAGCCCCGCGGCCAACGCCTCGCCGTTCGCCGGCGGCATGACGCGGTCGTACAGGGGCGCCGTCAGGTCGAAGAAGCGGACGTCGCCGAGGCCGTGCATGGTCGCTCTCGGCGGCGACGGTAGTTAAAAACCGGTCCCGGCGAGCCCTCGTTCACGTATCCGCGCGAGCCCCCCGTTCATTTATCGGCGCGAGCCGTACCGGTCTGTATGGAGTACGCGCTCGTCGGCGACCCGGGCTCGGGAGCGACCCTGCGGCTCGACTACCGAGCGTTCGCCTACGCCGGCAAGTTCGTCGTCGGCGCGCCGGGCAAGGCCGTCCTCCGGACGCCCGACGGCTCGCCGGCGGTCCCGGAGTGGGAGCCGGACGAGTCCCTCCCCCCGACCGTCGAGGCGAGCGAGTTCGACGACGACGTGGTCGCGGCGATCTCCTTCTCGCCCGACCGGACCGACCCCGCCTGCTGCCGCCTCCGGTACGTCACCGTCCACGTCGCGTGCCGCGGCGAGGGGCTCGGTCCGCGGCTCGTCGACCGGACCGTCGAGCGGCTCGCCGACGACGGCTACGACCGCGTGCGGATCGCCGTGAACAACCCGTTCGCCTACGCGGCCCTGTACAAGTGCGGCTTCGCGTACACCGGCGAGCGGACCGGGATCGCCGAGCTGGAGCTGGAGCGACCGGCGGCCGAGCCGGCCTCGGAGGGGGAGTCGGGCGGAGAGCGGTACCGCGCCGGGCTCCGAGCGTTCCGCGAGGAGGACCGCGACCTCGACCCGCGCGAGCGCCGGTTTATAAATGATCGGCTCGGGGAGGGGTCTGAGTCCGACTGATCGAAGGGATCAGTTCAGCGCCCAGATCCCGTAGTTGAGCGCCGTCGCGAAACAGACCCACGCGAGGTAGGGGACCAGCAGGAGGGCGGCCCGGCGGTCGACGCGGTCGAAGGCGCGGATCGTCGCGACGACGAGGGGGAGGAGCGCGGCGAGCACGGCGAGACCGAGGTCAGCGCGTTCGAGTCCCCAGAAGACGGGCGACCACGCGACGTTGACGCCGAGCTGGACCGCGAACAGCCCGAGCGCGACCCGGGCGTCGCGGGCGGTCCGGGCGTCCCGGTCGCTCCCCGGTCCGTCCCCGACGCCGCCCGCGTCGCGGCCGCGGACGTACACGAGCGCCGCGGCGATCCCGAGCAGCGCGTACAGTATCGGCCAGACGACGCCGAACGCCCAGTTGGGCGGGTAGTACGCCGGCAGCTCTAGTCCGGCGAACCAGGCGCTCTCGGTCGCGGTGAAGGGGACGCCGACCGCGCCGATCAGGTTGACGGCGACAGCGGCGGCGACGATCAGGAGGGCGTCCCGGCGGTCGGGGAGCCGGGATCGGACGGCGGTTGCCATGAGTTGCCGTAGGTGACTCTCCGGCTTAAATCGCGTCGTAGTCCTCCCGGAACGTCTCCAGCGTCGCCGCGAGCACGCCGATGACGATCGGGCCGACGAACAGCCCGGTGAACCCGACCGAGTAGATCCCGCCGAACACGCCGAGGAGGATCACCGCGGGGTTCAGGTGCGCCTGCTGGTCGATGACGATCGGTCGGGCGTAGTTGTCCACCATCGCGATGACGAACACGCCGTACAGCGCGAGCAACACGCCGGCCGTGACCTGGTCGACGGCGACGAGGTACGCCGCGGCCGGCCCCCAGACGAAGAACGCCCCGATCAGCGGCAGCAGCGCGAGCACGGCCATGACGAACGTCCAGAAGACGACGTTCGGAATGCCGACCGCCCAGAGCCCGACGCCCGCGACCAGCGCCTGCAGCAGCGCGACGACGATGTGGCCGATCACCACGCCGCGGGTCATCGCGTCGACGCGGTCGACGAGGTCGGCCGTGACCTCGGAGGGAAGCGGGCTCGTCTCCCGGATCCATCCCACGAACGCCGGGCCGTCGAGCAGCGTGTAGTAGACGAGAAACAGCGCCAGCGAGAGGCCGACGGACGCCCGGAGGGCGGTGGTGACGACCCCGCTGACGCCGCCGAACAGGGTCTCGACGAGGAGCTGTCCGGCCATCGCCAGCACCTCGCCGACGTCGATCTCCTGACCGGTCAGCGCCGCGAGATCGGCCTCGACCGCGCTCACGTCGATGTCCGTGTTCCCGCGGGCGATCTCGGTCAGATCTCGGACGAACACCCACGAGATGTACGCGAGCGGGATGATGACGGCGACGACGGACGCGAGAATGAGCGAGACTCCCGAGAGCATGCGACCGAGCCGGCGCGACACCGACTCCCGAACGTGGCCCGCGAGGCGGTCCCGGAGCCACCGCGAGAGCCGCACGTGGAACGGGTAGAGGACGTACGCGAGGATCGCCGACGCGACGACGTACTCGACGAACGGGAGGATGACGAACAGCGTCAACAGCGCGACGGTGCCGATGAGAAGGAGGAGAAACGATTGGCCGCGGTTCATGTCGGCCGCTCTCGCCGCCGGAGTATAAACGTGGGCGGCTCCCGAGCGGATCGTCTCCGGGCTTCGTTACGCGCTCGCCTCGTCCTCGTCGAGCCCGGTCGCGGCCGACGGGTCGACGTCCTCGGGCTCCTCGGTCTCGCCGCCGACGACCGTCTCGCCCTCGTCGGTCTCGACGTACACGTCGTCGGCGAAGCCGGCGAGCGCGTTCTCGTACTCCGCGGTCTCCAGCCGCGCCGGCGTCTCGGGGGCGTCGGCGACGCCGTCGACGGGGCGGAACTCGCCGAGCGGGTCGTCGATGGTGATCCCGTGCGCCGAGAAGAACTCCTCGTAGCGGCGGTAATGCTCCTCCAACTCGTCGCCCGGGATCTCCATCATCTCCGTCCAGCCGTGGTTGAAGAAGTCGAAGTTGGCCTGCACGTGGGTGATCTCGCGCGCCTCGGCCTCCGGGAAGCCGGCCTCCAAGGCCGCGACGTACGCGTCCATGGTCGCGTCGAAGAAGTCGTCGAGGTGTTCGCGGCGCTCCTCCCGGCGCTCCTCGTCGGCCTTGTTGAGGAAGATGCTCGTGTGGAGGTCCACCAGCTTGTCGTTCGCGACGTCGCCGACGACCGGCGTCGTCAACGCCTTCTTCGCGGCCCAGTGGCGGATGTTCTGCCGGATCTTCATACGCCTCGTTGCGTCGGCACGGCCTTGAATCTGTGGCGTTCCCGACGCGTGGGAGCCGGCGGGACGACGGCGGCCGCCCGCGAGAACCGACGCAAGTGTTATTGTATGGAACACACAATACTAAGGAGTGATGAACGCGACCGAGACCGGCGACTGGGCCGAGCGGATCGAACGAGAACGTCGCGAGAAGGAAGCGCAGTTCCGCGAGTCGGCGCGGTCACCGATGCCGATCGAGATGCGCGGCGACGCGTTCCCCGGGCTCGCACACTACGATCCGGACCCGGCGTACCGGTTCGAGCTCCCGCTCCGCGAACACGACGAGAAGGAAGCGATACCCGTCGAAACCACCGCCGACGGGGAGCAGACGTACCGGCGGTGGGGGGAGTTCCGATTCGAGATCGACGGCGAGACGCACTCGCTGCAGGCGTACCGCCCGACGGACGGCTCGGACCGGTTCTGGGTGCCGTTCCGCGACCGGACCAACGGCGAGGAGACGTACGGCGCGGGGCGGTACCTCGATCTCATTCCCGATCGCGACCGCGTCGACGGCGAGTGGACCCTCGATTTCAACGTCGCGTACAATCCCACCTGCGCGTACAACCACGCCTACGAGTGCCCGCTGACCCCCGCGGAGAACTGGCTCGACGTCCGGATCGAGGCGGGCGAGCGCGACTTTCCCGCCGAGCCCGCCGGCGCCGGCGACCGCGACTGAGCGTCTCGACCGCGGCGGGGAACGGGCCTGTCGGAGGGCCCGAGCGTGTGAATATCACAGTTGTCAACGCGGATGACAACCCGTATTAACCCCGAATCCGAACGCCCGCACATGAGCGATTCGTACGTGATCGTCGGGGACGGTATCGCGGGTGCGTCCGCGGCCGAGACGCTGCGCGAGCAAGCGCCTGACGCCGATATCACGGTTCTCACCGACGAGGGGGAGTCCCTCTACAATCGGATCCTGATCAAAGAGTACGCGAAGGGGAAGCTCCCCGAGGCGCCCATCTCGATCCACCAGGAGGAGTGGTACGACGAGCACGACGTCGATCTCCGTCTCAACACCGTCGTCGTCGACATCGACGTGGAGCACGACGCGGTCCACACCCACGAGGGGGAGACGTTCGAGTACGACTCCCTGCTGCTCGCGATCGGCGGCACGCCCCAGCAGCTCCCGGTCGAGAACGCGGACGCGGACGGGATCCACCACTTCTGGACGTTCCAGGACGCCCGCCGGATCAAAGAGAGCGTCGAGGGCGCCGAGAAGGCCGTCATCGTCGGCGCCGGGCTCCTCGGCATCGACTTCGCGGCCATCTGCGGCGCGCAGGACGTGGAGGCGAAGTACCTGATGCGCGGCGACGCCTGGTGGCGCTACGCCCTCTCGACGGAGGGCGCGGAGATCATGCACGAGGCGATGCGCGAGCGCGGCGTCGAGCCCGTCTTCGACTCCGGGGTCGACCACTTCGAGGTCGACGACGACGGCCACGTCGAGGCCGCGGTCGACCCGAACGGCGAGCGCTACGAGTGCGACTTCGCGGGCGTCGCCATCGGCCTGAACTTCAACACCGAGCTCGTCGAGGACAGCCCGCTGGAGGTCGAGGACGGCATCGTCGTCGACGAGTACATGCGCACCAACGTCGACAACGTGTTCGCGGCCGGCGACATCACCACGTTCGACGACCTCGTCCTCGGCCAGCGGGCGAAGAACGGCTCGTGGGGCTCGGCGAAAGAGCAGGGGACGATCGCCGCCCGCAACATGCTGGAGTACGGCAGCGAGGAGTTCAGGTGGGTCTCCTCGTACTCGATCACCCACTTCGACTTCCCGTTCCTCTCGTTCGGCCACCCGACGCTCGGCGACGACTCGGTCGAGGCGACCACCGCCGACGGCGAGTGGCGCCGCGTGGCCCTGCAGGACGGCAAGGTCGTCGGCGGCGTCCTCATCGGCGACCTCTCGCCGCAGTCGGCGTTCAAACAGCTCATGCGCGAGGGCCGCGACGTGAGCGGTCAGACGGAGCTCCTCATGGAGCCCGGCTTCGCCGTCGACGACCTGGCGGCGACGACAGAGCAGTAACGCGGGTCGCTCGCTCCGTCTTCGACGATTCCGTTTCTCCGCGCTCCGTCCTCCGAATCGCCCGTTTCTCCGCCTCGCCCGTCTCATGCGCTCGAAATCGACGCAACGTTTATCACGATCTATGATGTGTGTTACCGTATGGCACTCAGAGAGACGGGGCGACGGCTTCGACTCCGCCGCACCGGCTGGATCCCTCCGGACACGCGGGTCCGCCACTACGACGAGCTCGGCGAGGACGCCCAGATCCTCGTCAGAGAGCTCGCCGACGGACCGAAGACGGCGCCGGAGCACGCCGACCTCGAAGACGGCGACTTCGTGAAGTTCACCGACTACTACCAGGTCCGCACGCGCTGAGCGTCGCAGACGCGGCGTCGACCCCTCCCGAAGGCCACCCCGGAAGCGAAGTTGTTTTCGCCCGCCGCGAGAACACCGATCCATGGACAGTGGCGGATCTACCGACATGACGCTCGCGTTCGAGCTGGAGGCGCTGAAGGCGCTCGCGGACCCCAACGACGTGTTCAACAACGCCCGTCAGTGGACGGAGTACGTCGGCGTCGTCAGCGAGAAGCCGACGTACGTCGTCACCAACTTCACCCGCAAACACCGCGTCCGTCAGGACTTCTTCTCGGGCCCGCGCGGCGTCGAGGAGAGCCTGGAGAACATCGCCGGCCAGTTCGACACGGACCGGCACGTCTTCGTCGGCGTCGACGACGGGGACGCGGCGGTCGCCGAGGCCACCGGCTGGGAGTTCCTCCACGTGGAGGACGCGGCCGAGGCCGCGGGATGGATCCTCGCGGCGGACGAGCCGGATGAGGAGGAGGCGCCCGAGGAGTCGTCGCGCGACGACTGGCCCTAGGCCGGTCCGATAGCGCGCGAACCGGGCGACCGCCGCGTCCGGGGGGCGGAGGTGGTGGTGTTTTCACCGTCGCCGGGAAACGTGGTGCCATGAGCGACGCGCACGACCACGGCGAGGACGGAGCGGACCACGGACAGGACGGCGACAGCGGGGAGGACGGCGGCCACGGCCACGAGCACCATCACGACGACGGTGGCCACGACCACCACGGCGACCACGGCGACCACGGCGGCCACGACGGCCACGACCATCACCACCACGACGCCGAGTCGGTCGCGATCGCGGTCGTGACGGTGTCGTCCTCGCGGTCGCTCGACGAGGACCCCTCCGGCGACCACGTCGCCGCCGCGTTCGAGGACGCCGGCCACGAGGTGGCCGTCCGCGAGCTGGTCCCCGACGAGTACGACAGCGTGCAGGGGACCGTCGACCGGCTGGCGCGCCGCAAGGACACCGACGTCGTCGTGACCACCGGCGGCACCGGCGTGACGCCGGACGACGTGACGCCGGAGGCGGTCGACGGCCTCTTCGCGAAGCGGCTCCCCGGCTTCGGCGAGCTGTTCCGCCGGCGCTCGGAGGCCGAGATCGGGACCCGGACCATCGGATCGCGCGCGACCGCCGGGGTCGTCTCCGCCACGCCCGTCTTCTGTCTCCCCGGCTCCGAGAACGCGGTCCGGCTCGGCGTCGACGAGATCATCCTCCCGGAGGTCGGCCACCTCGTCGGGCTCGCCGGGCGCGGCGCGGACGAGACCGAGGAAGAGGAGACCGCGGAAGGAAAGGAAGCGGAGGACGGCGGCGAGTCGGCTGACGGCGACGAGACGGACGACACCCCTCGCTAGACCGATTCGAGGAAGTTCCGGATCAGGTCGTGGCCCGCCGCGGTCAACACGCTCTCCGGGTGGAACTGCACCGCCTCGATCGGGTGCTCGCGGTGGCGGATCCCCATCACGATCTCGTCGCCGTCGTGGTCCGTCGTCGCCGTCACGGCGAAGACGTCGGGGACCTCGGTGGCGGCGAGCGAGTGGTACCGGCCGGCGCGGAACCCCTGGTCGAGCCCGGCGAACACGCCCTCGCCGTCGTGCTCGACCGGGAACGCCTTGCCGTGGATCGGCTCCGGCGCGTGGCCGACGGTCCCGCCGTACTCGTACACGGCGGCCTCCAGGCCGAGACAGACGCCGAGCGTCGGGACCTCGGGCGAGAGCTCCCGGAGCACGTCGGTCGTCACGCCCACGTCGCGCTCGTTCTTCGGGTGACCGGGGCCGGGGCTGATGATCACCGCGTCCGGGTCGGCGTCCCGGACCGCCGCCAGCGACGCCGTGTTCTTGAACACCTCGACGTCTATCGGCTCCGTCGCTCCGCTCGCGCCGCCCTCGCCGCCGAGCGTCTGGTCGGAGACGTACTCGACGAGGTTGTACGTGAACGAGTCGAAGTTGTCGACGACGACGACCCTCATTCGTCGACCTCCGTGCCGGCGGGGAGGGGGTCGTCCGAGGGCGACTCCTCGTCCCGGATCCGGTCGATCGCGGCCAGGACCCCGTCCATCTTCTGTTCGGTCTCCTCGTACTCGGCGGCGGGGTCGGAGTCGGCGACGAGGCCGGCGCCGGCCCGGACGGTCACCGCGGTCTCGTCCGGGTCGCTCGCGTCCGACGGCGACTCGTCGAGCGTCGCGGTCCGGATGACGATGGCGAAGTCGGCGTCGCCGGTCCACGCGTAGTAGCCGACGCCGCCGCCGTACGCCTCTCGGGGGGTCGTCTCCAGGTCCTCGATGATCTCCATCGCGCGCACCTTCGGCGCGCCCGTGAGCGTGCCCGCGGGGAACGTCGCGCGCGTCGCGTCGAACGCGTCGGCGTCGCCCGCCAGCGTCCCCGTCACGGTCGACTCGATGTGCTGGACGTGGCTGTACTTCAACACGTTCATGAACTCCTCGACGCGGACCGACCCCGCTTCCGAGACGCGCCGGACGTCGTTGCGCGCGAGGTCGACGAGCATCGTGTGTTCGGCGCGCTCCTTCGCGTCGGCGAGCATCTCGCCGGCGAGCCGGCGGTCCTCGACCGGGCTCGTCCCCCGTGGACAGGTGCCCGCGATGGGGTTCGAGACGATCCGGTCGCCCTGCACCGACACGAGCGTTTCCGGGCTCGCGCCGACGATGCTCCGGTCGTCGTGGCGCAGCACGTACATGTACGGCGAGGGGTTCACCTCGCGGAGCGCCGCGTACAGCCCGAGCGAGTCGACCTCGCCGCGGAGCTCCCGGCTCCGCGAGATCACGCCTTGGTAGATGTCGCCGTCGAGGACGTGGCGCTTGGCGGTCCGGACCGCCTCCTCGTACTCCTCTCGCGGCCCGGCCGACTCCGACTTGACCCGAATCCCGTCGGTCTCCGGCGGCGCGGCCTCGCGCAGTTCGGCGCTCACCCGCTCCGCCTCGGCGACGAGGTCGTCGTAGACGGCCGCGGGGTCGTCGTCGACGCCGATCACCGGGGTGAAGACGAGCTCGGCGCTGTCCTCCTTCTCGTCGAAGACGACCGTGCGGGTCGTCAGCGCGAACTCGGCGTCGGGGAACTCGGTCGCGGGGCGCTCGACGCCGACCTCCTCTAACCAGAGGTCGTAGACCG